>DASRCS010000052.1:0-2361 GCA_035652995.1 Pyrinomonadaceae bacterium | reverse complement strand
AGCCGCCCACCGACGGGTCGCGGTCGCGGCCCGAAGCGTCGCGCAGGCCCGAGCGAGCCGCCGTCGGCGCAATCGTGTAGAGCGACTGCACGGTGCGCTGCGTGGGGAAGTTCGAGAATTGCTCGGTCGAGACGTTGGTGCCCTGCGTGTTGGTCGTCACGTCGATGGCCGCGCCGGAGCTGGCCGTCACGTCAACGCTCTCGGACGCGCCCTGGGGGCGGAGCTGGACGGTGACGTTCGAGGTCTTCGTCAGGTTGACCTCGACCTGCGTCTGCTCGAACTTGGCGAAGCCCTTGGTGGCTTCGACCGTCACCGTGTAGATGCCCGGCGGGATGTTGGGGATGCGGTAGATGCCCTCGTCGTTGGTCGTCGCCGTCTGCGGGCGGAGGAGGTTCGGGCCGCTGACCGAGACGGTCACGCCCGGAACCGCCGCGCCGTTCACGTCGGTCACCGTTCCCTCAATCGATCCCGTCGTGTTCGTCTGCGCCGACGCGCCCACCGCAAAGAGCGAGAGCACGAGGGCCAGCACGGCGAAGAATCGGATAGAAGTTCTCATGCTAACCATTCCTTTCGTTGTGTTTGCTTTCTTCAATGGTTTTTTCTTGTGGCCGTTTGGCTTTACGTAGGTTGCCGTCGGGCGTTTTATGCAACTCGAAGGCCAACTTCGCCCCCGCGCCGGACTGAAAAAGATAAGTCGAAGGCATGAAACATTTTAAAGGCGGGCCGCGCCGGCTTCCGAAGCCCGTGCGGCGGCCCCGGCCCGGGCCTGCGAAACGAATTTTTGAAGCTAACTTCAAAAATTTGAATAAGCTTCACCACACCTCTTCGAGCGGCGAGGACTCGCGACCGGCCCGCAAGTCAACGGCGCGCTACTGCTCGGCTCGTCGAGCCAGTCCGCGGGCGGCGACCGGCGCGCGTGCGACGGCTTCCGCGTCCCGCCGCCGCGCTGTGCTAAAATTCGCGGCGCTCTCATGCCGTCTGAATTTACGCTCGGCGGATTTCGGGAGAACCTTGGCGACGCTCTCCGTCAAACAACTGCAACTCGCGCCGCTCGGCGCGGGCGACCTCATTGACCGCACGGTGCGGCTCTACCGCCGTCACTTCATGGCGCTCATCCGCGCCTGCGCGCCGCCCGTCGTCGTCAACGCGGCGGGCGCGATCATCATGGCCGTCAGCGTGAGGGGCATGGGCGCGACGGGCAACACGGGCCGCCTCTTCACGTACCTGCTGCTGGTATTGCTCGGACTCGTCATCTACGTCGCCGGGCTGATGGCGCAGTTGATCGTGATGGGCGGCGCGTCGCGCAACCTCGTGATGCACCTGCTCTGGGGCGAGCCGGTCACGGCGCGACTCATCTACCGCAGCGTGCGCTCGCGGTTCCGGGCGCTGCTGGGCGCGACAATCGTCATCGGCTTCTGGCTCTTCCTGTCGCTGGCGGTCGCGCTGGCCGCCGCGTTCATACTGATGTTAATCGCGGTGATTCTGGTCGGCGTGTTCGCCACGGCGGGGGCCGGCGCGGGCAGGGAGGCGCAGTGGCTGGTGTTGCTGATCGTCTTCGTGTTCTACCTCGGCGCGTTCGCGGTCGCGCTCTTCATCTTCTTTCTGCTCGCGGGGCTGACCGCCTACGTGCCGCAGGTGTTGATGGTCGAAGGCAAGGGCGTCTTCGCCTCGATTGGCCGGAGCGCCGAGCTGGCGCGCGGCCACGTGCGGAGGCTCATGGGGATGTTTCTCTTCACGGGGTTCGCGACCTACGCGGCCATCATGCTGCTGCTCGTCCCGCTCGGCTGGTTCGCCTACCTGAACGGCATTGACCCCTTCACGTTCGACCCGACGCGGCTGCCCGCGTGGTACGTCGTCAGCCGCGCGGTCATCAACCAACTGAGCGCGATCCTCCTCGCGCCCGTTTACATGATGGGGCTGTCGCTCCTCTACGTTGACCAGCGCGTGCGGCGCGAGGGCTACGACATCGAGTTGATGGCGGCGCAGCGCTTCGGCGAGATGCCGGTACTGCCCGCGGGCGTCAACGCGCCGGTCGCCCCGGCCATCGCCGCGCCGCAGGTCAAACGACCGCGCGAGGACGAAGAGAAGTTCCCCGGCTCGGTGCTCGGACTCTGAAGAAGACGAAGCCGCGCCCTTCGGCTTTTGAAGATTCTGGCGGCTTCTGAAAGTTGATGAGAGGAACGCGATACAGACTCCTGCCCTTCGCGCTCGCGTCGCTCGTCGCGCTCGCCGCGGCGTCGGCTGCCGCGAAGACGAGCGGGCGAGCCGACTCGCCGGCTAACGCTCAGCCGCGGGCCGGCTCTCAGACGCGCGACGCGGCAGCCGCTTCGACACTCGCGCAGTACCGCGAGCGCGTGCGCG
>DASRCS010000051.1:0-43999 GCA_035652995.1 Pyrinomonadaceae bacterium | reverse complement strand
CCACTGACCTCCGACCTCCGACCTCTCAAAAGAATTCCTGCCAGCGCGAAGTCCTGCGGCGTCGTGATCTTGATGTTGTGCGCGCCGCCTTCGACTACGCGGACGGTCGCGCCCGCGCGTTCGACGAGAGCGCTGTCGTCGGTCGCGTCGAGGCCGTCTGGTGACGCGAGTTCGTAGGCGCGGCGCAGAAGGTCGAAGCGGAAGCATTGCGGCGTCTGCGCGCGCCAGACCCTCGCGCGTTCGAGCGTGCGGAGGACGCGACCGCCCTCGACCTCTTTCACCGTGTCGGTCGAAGGAATCGCGAGAATCGCCGCGCCGAAGACTTCGGCCTCGCGCACCGTGCGGTCAATCTCTTCGGCCTTGACGAACGGGCGGACGCCGTCGTGAACCGCGACGATTTCAATCTCGTCCGAAGCGAGCGCTTGCAGGCCGCGCAGGACGGATGCGCCGCGCGTCTCGCCGCCCGCGACCGCGCGCGAAGGCTTGCGCAATCCGTGACGCTCGGCGAGCGCGCGGAACTCTTCGCATTCGTCGCGCGGCAGCACGACGACCGAGGCGTTGATCGTCTCGCACTCGTCGAAGCGCCTGAGCGTGTGAATGATGATTGGGATGCCGGAGATTTCCCGGAACTGCTTTGCGCGCCCGCCGCCCATCCTTCTGCCCGCGCCGGCGGCGACAATGATAGCAACGTTCATAAGCGAGTGATGAGTGATGAGTGACGAGTGACGAGTAGAAGGCAAGGCGTCTTTACTCATCACTCATCACTCATCACTCATCACTTCCCTACTACTGTTCTTGTTCCGCACTGCGGACGGGAGCATGCGCGCCCGTGGAGGAGCGCTGCTCGCGCTGGAAGGGGCGGCGCTGCCCGCCCGCGCCCGCCGCGCGCTGCTCGCCGTTCTCGGCCTCCTCCCAGAGCCTGCCGAAAATCATCTTGCCCGCGGTCGTCTGCAAAACGCTCGTCACGGCGATGTCGGCGTTCTTGCCGATCATCCGGCGCGCGTTGTCAACGACGACCATCGTGCCGTCGTCGAGGTAGGCGACACCCTGGTTGTACTCCTTGCCTTCCTTCAGGATGAAGACGCGCATCGCCTCGCCCGGAAGCACGACGGGCTTCAGCGAGTTCGCCAGCTCGTTGATGTTCAAGACCTGTATGCCGTGGAGCTGCGCGACCTTGTTCAGGTTGAAGTCGTTGGTGACGACGACGCCGTCGAGCGACTTCGAGAGTTCGAGGAGTTTTAAGTCAACCTCCTTGACCGCGGGGAAGTCGGTGTCAACAACTTGAATGTCGAGCGTCGGATTGCCCTGCAAGCGGTTGAGCATGTCGAGTCCGCGACGGCCCCGCTGCCGCTTCGAGGAGTCGGGCGAGTCCGCGACCTGCTGAAGCTCTCGGAGGATGAACTGCGGGACGACGATTGTGCCGGAGAGGAAGCCGGTCTCGGCCACGTCGGCGATGCGCCCGTCAATGATGACGGAGGTGTCGAGAATCTTCACGTCGCGCCGCGTGGCCTTGTCGCTGAAGATGCCGCCCAGGGCGGAGAGTTCGAGGTAGTCGCCCTTCGTCGCGCCGACCATCAGGCCGACGTAGGCCATGATGAAGGCGAGCGCGAGCGTCAGGAACGCCTTGGTCGCGGGGCTGACCGCGCCCGCCTCCTGATAGCTGATGAGGAAGCCGATCAGCACGCCGCCGATGATTCCCAAAATCGAGCCGATGGCCGCGCCGATCAGAGTCTTGAGCGAAGCCTTCTGGATTCTGATCTCGAAGATGATGATGGCGACGGCGATGAGCAGGGCGACGGCGGCTGAGACGACTTGCGTCGGGAGTCCGAAGGGCGAGTTGGCGGGCTGCGCCGCGTGGCCCGCGCCGAAGGGGTCTAAAACGTATCCGGCCCCGGCGAGGATTCCTATGAAGATGACTCGTATGAGAACCGTGTTCGTCCGCATGACCGATGGATATTAACATTTTATTTCGGCGCTTGGGAATAAATCCACGTGAGGCTCGGCGGGGCCACTTCACCGCCCAAAGCAACTGCATTTTTATTCGGTGTGAAGGCGCGACGGCGTACTCAAACGCCCGCCGCGGCGTCAGTCTTCCCCGCGCCCGCCGCGCTCATCTCGACGGCGCAACGTGTGTTCTGGTACTTGTTCCGCTTCGACCACGAGAGGCACCCGGCGCAAATTTCAGAATCGCCGTCCGGCCTCACGACCTCGTGCGCCTCCGCAAGCTCAATCCCGCAAACCGCGGTCGCGGGTTTGTAAGGAACTATCAACTGCTCCTGACTCAAATCGTGGATTAAATGTACGGCCATTGCTCCCCCTTGACCTCCGACTAAAACAACTCGTCCAAAGCTTCTTCGACCGAGCGGACGCCGACGGCGCGCAGACCGATCAGGCGTTCGAGTCCGGCGGTGTTCGACGCGGGCATGATGATCTTCTTGAAGCCGAGTGCCTGCGCCTCGCGCGCGCGCGCCTGCGCCTGCATCGCGCCGCGCACCTCGCCCGTCAGCCCGACTTCGCCGAAGACGACTGTCTTCGGGTCAACGATCTTGTTCCGATAGCTCGACACGATGGCGGCGACGACGCCGAGGTCTGCGGCTGGCTCGTTAACCTCAAACCCGCCGACGACGTTAAGAAACACGTCGGACTTGAGCAGCCCGTCCACCCCGACTCGCTTCGCCAGCACGGCGAGCAGAAGCGTGAGGCGGTTCGTGTCGAAGCCCTGGGCCGTGCGCGCGGGGTAGTTGAACGTCGAGTCGGAGGCCAGCGCCTGTATCTCGACGAGCACGGGGCGCGTCCCCTCCATGCACGCCGCCACGACAGAGCCTGCGACGCCCTGCGGTCGCTCCTGCAAGAACATCTCAGAAGGGTTCGCGACCGCGACGAGGCCAGCGCCCGTCATCTCGAAGACGCCGAGTTCGTTGGCCGCGCCGAAACGATTTTTCGTCGCGCGCACGATGCGGTGATTGTGGTGTCGCTCGCCCTCAAAATAGAGCACCGTGTCAACGATGTGTTCGAGCGCCTTCGGCCCGGCAATCGAGCCTTCCTTCGTCACATGGCCGATGAGGAAGACGGGAATCGTCCGGTTCTTCGCGAGCATCAGGAACTGCCCCGCGACCTCGCGCACCTGCGAGACCGAGCCGGGCGCGCTCTCGATCTTCGACGAGAAGACGGTCTGAATCGAATCAACGATGACCGCGCCCGGCTCCGAGCGCTCCAACTCGTCGAAGATGTTTTCGAGATTCGTCTCCGGCAGGAGGTAGAGGTTCTCGGCCTCGATTCCGAGGCGCTCGCCGCGCATTTTTATCTGCCGCTCCGACTCCTCGCCCGAAACGTAGAGCACGCGCGCAGCTTGCGCGCTCAGCTTGTCGGCGACTTGAAGCAGAAGCGTTGACTTGCCGATGCCGGGGTCGCCGCCGATGAGAATCAGACTGCCCGGCACGATGCCACCGCCGAGCACTCGGTCAAACTCGCCGATGCCCGAAGAGACGCGCGCGTCGTCCTGCGACTCGATCTCGCCGAAGCGCACGGGCTTCACCTCGCGCAGTCGAAACCCTCCGCGCGCGGCCATGCCCTTCGGCGCGGTCGTCACGCGCGCGCGCTCTTCGACCAAAGAGTTCCACTCGCCGCAGTCCGGGCACTTCCCCAGCCACTTGCGCGACTGATGCCCGCAGTTCTGACAGACGTAAACTGTCCCCGCCGCTTTCGCCACTTCACACACCCTGCGCGCGACATCGCCGACACTCGGACGGTCGAGTCCGCGCGCTTCGAGTCAAATTTCAGCGGCTACATTTTACCCCAAAATGCGGCTCATCAACCGGCTCACAAACGGCGCGGGCGCGGCGGCCTGGCTTGACTTTTTGCTGGCTCACTTGCGCCGATGATTGCCCGTCTCGCTACTCGTGCTGCCGTTGTGATAGTTCGGATAGACGGGCTTCTTGAACTGCTGCGGCGGGTTCCTGGCGAGCAAGTCCAGAGCGACCTCGACGGCCTTCTCAAGCTGCGGGTCGTGGCCCTGGCGGACGAGCTTCGGGTCGTACTCGACTTCAACGTCAGGCGCGATGCCGTGGTTCTCGACCTCCCACTCGCCCTTCAGCCCGTAGATGGCGATGCGCGGCGCGGTGATCTGCCCGCCGTCCATCAGTTCGGGATAGTCGTAGATGCCGACGAGTCCGCCCCAGGTCTTCTTGCCGACGAGCGGGCCTAAGTTCGCCTTTCGGAAGTACCAGGGCAAGGCGTCGCCGCCGGAGCCGGCCATCTCGTTTATGAGCATCACCTTCGGCCCGTAGATCGAGCCGACCGGGTAAGAGTAATCCTCGCCTTCGCGCGTCGTGACGCGGCTCATCGGCGGGCGGCGCAGGGCGTCAATGATGTAGTCGGCGATGTCGCCGCCGCTGTTGTAGCGCTCGTCAATGATGACGGCCTGCTTGTCCGTCTGCGAGAAGAAGTAGCGGTTGAAGTTCGTGAACCCCGCGCCCGCAGTGTTCGGCAGATAGACGTATGCGACGCGACCGCCGCTCAACTGGTCAACCTTGCGCCGGTTGTCTTCGATCCAGGCGAGCTGTCGAAGCCCGCGCTCCGAAGCGACGGGCACGACCGTCACCTCGCGCGACCCCGTGCCGTCCGGGTTCGGCCCGACGCGGATCGCGACCGATTTGCCCGCCGCGCTCTCGAAGAACTGATAGACGTTGTCCGTCGCGTGAATCTCGCGCCCGCGCACGGCCAGAAGGTACTCGCCCGCGCGGACGTTGACGCCGGGCTGCGTGAGCGGCGCGCGAAGTTGCGGGTTCCAGTTCTCGCCGTTATAGACGCGAGCGAAGCGGTAGCGCCCGCGGTCAACGTCGTAGTCCGCGCCGAGCAGCCCGACGCCGACGCGCTTCACGTCGGGGCGCTCGCCGCCGTTGACGAAGACGTGGCCGACGGTCAACTCGCCGAGCATCTCCTCGAAGAGGTAGTTGAGGTCGTCGCGGCTCGCCAGTCGTTCGAGGTATGGTTCGTACTTCGCCTCGGCGGCCTTGATGTCGAGGCCGTGGTGGTTCGGATCGTAGAAGAAGTCGCGCTCGATGCGCCAGACCTCTCGGTACATTTGCCGCCACTCGGCGCGCGGATCAACCTGCACGGTCAGGTCGTCGAGCCGGAGCGCGCCCTCGCCGGGTTTGGGCGGCTGCGCCGTGCCCGCGATGAACCACTGCGGGCCGCGCTGGAAGAGAACCTTCTCGCCGTTGAAAGAAACGTCGAGCGCCGTGACGCCTTCGAGGAAGCGGTCGGCCTTGCGCGTCGAGAGGTCGAACTTCTCGACCGTGACGGGCACGCCGTCCTCCTCGCCGGTGACGACGGGCGGGGCTTCGGCGACGAAGAGCACGCCGTCCTTGCCCGTCACAAGCCCCGCGTAGTTTCGCGCCGGCAGCGGCAGCGCCAGCACGCGCTGGCCTATCTGTTCGAGGTCAACGCGGACAGTCGGCAACTTCTTCTGCGCTGACTTTGCAGCGCCCTGTGCTTTGGCATCCGCCGGCGGCTGCTGCACGGCTTCGGCTGTGGGGGTTTGAGAGGCGTCGAGTGACGGCGTCGGACTCGGAGTTGTCTCAGCCGCGACCTTCTCGTCGTCGCTTTCGGGCGCGAGCGGCGAAGGCAGCGACTTGTCGAGCACGATCATATAGACGCTGCGCGTGAAGGGGCGGTTGATGCTCGACATCTCAAGCCAACTGTTCGCCTGTCCGAGATCGGTGCTGGCGGCGAAGTAGAGGTACTTGCCGCTGTGGTCGAAGACGGGGTAGCGCGCGTCGCTCATGCCGTCGGTCACTTGATAAGACTTCTTCTGTTCGAGCGAGTAGAGGAAGACGGCGTGCAGGTGGTTCGCGAGTTGTTTGGTGTAGGCGATCCACTTGCCGTCGGGCGACCACGCGGGGTCGAGCGTGTGGAACGGAAGCTCGTAGATGTCGGAGTCAACGCGAACGGGCACGGGGCGGTCGAGGTCAACGTACCAGACATTCATGCGCTTGTCGGTGTAAGCGATTCTTTTCGAGTCGGGCGACCAGCGCGGCGAGTAGAAGAACGAGGGCGGCTGGCCGAGGTCAATCCTGCGCGCCTCGCCCATGCCGCTCTGATCCCTCAGGTGCAGGGCGTACTCGCCCGACTCGTCGGAGAAGTACGCGACCCACTTGCCGTCGGGCGACCAGGCGGGGTCGCGCTCGGCTGCGGCGACCGTGTTCGTGATGTCACGCACGTCGCCCTTCTCCGCCGGGACGGTCAGAATCTCGCCGCGCGCCTCGAAGGCCGCGCGCACGCCCGACGGCGAGATTGCGGCGTTGTTGATGCGGCGAGGCGCGATCTTCTCGAAGTGCGGGCGCACTTCGGGCAGGTCGCCCGCGACCGAGATGTCGAGCCGCTTCGACGAGCGGGAGTTGAGGTCGTAGAGATAGATCGTGCCGAACTGCTCGTAGGCGATTGCGCCGGGGCCTGCGGAGGCCGACTTGATGTCGAACCCGCTGTTCTCGACGACCTGCCTGACCGCCTTCGTCGCCGTGTCGTAGGCGAAGAGCGTGACGGGGCCGTTGCGGTCTGAGAGGAAGTAGATCGTCTGCCCGACCCACATCGGATTGAAGTCGTTGGAATTTTCGCGCGGCAGTTTTTCGACGCTCGAATCCGAAAGGTCTGCGATCCAGATGGGCGTCGTCTGGCCGCCGCGGTAGCGCTTCCAAGCGGCCTGCCATTGCATGTTCGGCACGTAAGCCAGGTGCGTGCCGTCGGGCGAATAGGACGCGCCCTCGGCGCGCGGCAGCGGCACCTCGGTCATCACCTCCGCGCCGCCCGACGCCGGAATCGTGTAGAGACGCTCGAAGAACGTGTAGCTCTCGCGCGAGGAGCGGAAGAGTACGCGCGTGCCGTCGGGCGTCCAGCCGACGACCGTGTCCGCCGCCGGGTGGTATGTGAGACGGCGCGGGACGCCGCCGTCCGCGGGCACGACATAAACGTCAACGTTGCCGTCGTACTCGCCCGTGAAAGCGATCTGCGTCCCGTCGGGCGAGAAGCAAGGGTCTGTCTCGATGCCAGCGCCCGCGGTCAGGCGATGCGCCTCGCCGCCGTCGCGCGGGGCGACCCAGATGTCACCGCCATAGACGAAGGCGACCTGCGTGCGGCTCAAAGTCGGGCGGCGCAGGAGCAGAGGCTTCGAGTCTTGCGCGACGGACGCGGACGTGGCGCACAGCAGGAGCAGGAGACACAGGAGTGTTCGCGGCATGGGGAATTTCCTTTCGGGAAGCTGCAAGGTTCTTCGATGAAGTCGGGAAGTTACAAAAGCTCTCTGATCTTTTCGGTCGGCCTGCCGAGTACGGCGCGCCCGCCGCGCTCGACTATGGGTCGCTGGATGAGGTCAGGGTTCTCGGCCATCAGCCTGATCAACTCGTCGTCCGAGAGTTCGCGCTTGCCCAAGCCGAGGTCTTTGTAAACCCGCTCGCCCGTGCGAAGAAGCTCGCGCGGGCTGATGCCCATCTTCGCGATCAGCTCGCGCAGCTTCGGCTCGCCGAGCGGGTCGGTTACGTAGTTGACTTTCTCGTAAGTGATGCCGCTCTCACGGAGCAGGCGGTCGGCCTCGCGGCACTTCGTTCAAGTCGGCTTTTCGTAAACTGTGATTTTGTCGTCCATGTCTCTCCTTCTCAAGGGAACATTCCCCGCACGCGCGTGGCCTCGGCGACGCGACCGATGGCGAGGATGTAAGCGCCGGTTCTCATGTCCGTCCGGTAACGCTCGGCGGTCGCATAGACCCCGGCGAAGGCCGTCTTCATCGTCTGCTCCAGAGTGTCGCGCACGCGGTCTTCCGTCCAGAAGTAGCTGTACATGTCCTGCACCCACTCGTAGTAACTCACCGTGACGCCGCCGGCGTTGGCGAGGATGTCGGGCACGAGGAAGACGCCGCGGTCGAAGAGCACGCGGTCGGACGCGGGCGTGACCGGGCCGTTCGCCAGCTCCGCGATGATCGAGGCGCGCACGCGCTCGACGTTCTCAAGCGTGATGCTGTTTTCGAGCGCCGCGGGAAGCAGTATGTCGCAGTCAACTTCAAGAACCTCGTCGCGCGCAATCGGCGTCGTGTTCGCGAGACCTTCGACCGTGCCCGTCTCGGCCTTGTGTCGTAGCGCCGCCTGGACGCCGATGCCGTGCTCGTTGAAGACGCCCGCGCGCGAGTCGGCGATGGCGACGACGCGTGCGCCGTCCTCTGCCGCGACGAGGCGTGCGAAGTTCGCGCCCGCGTTGCCGAAGCCGTGGATGGCGACGCGCGCGTCCCTGAGACTCACGCCGCGCACGCGGCAGGCTTCGCGCACCGCGTAGAGGCAGCCGCGCGCCGTCGCCTCGCCGCGCCCCTGCGAGCCGCCCAGGGCGACGGGCTTGCCCGTGACGACGCCGAGTTCGGTGTGGCCGCGAACCATCGAGATCGTGTCCATGATCCAGGCCATCGTCTGCTCGTCGGTGTAAACGTCGGGCGCGGGGATGTCGCGGTCGGGGCCGATGATGGGCGCGATCTCGAAGGCGTAGCGGCGCGTGAGCCTTTCGAGTTCGCCCTTCGACATTGACTTCGGGTCGCAGATGACGCCGCCCTTGCCGCCGCCGTAAGGGATGCCGACCGTGGCGCACTTCCAAGTCATCCACGAGGCGAGCGCCTTCACCTCGTCGAGCGAGACGTTCGGGTGAAAACGGATGCCGCCCTTCGCGGGGCCGCGCGCGATGTTGTGCTGCACGCGGTAGCCCTCGAAGACGCGCGTCTCGCCGCCGTCCATCTTGACCGGGATGCTGACGATCAGTTGCCGCTTCGTGTTCTTCAAGACCTGTCGCATTGACTCGTCGAGGTTGAGGTAGTCTGCCGCCGCGTCGAACTGCGTCTGCGCGATCTTGAAAGGGTTGAGTTCTTCCCGCGCCGCGGCGGGAGTTGCCGTTTGAACCATTTGAAGGACTCCTTTCGGAAAGCGGTATGAGCAGGAACGTCCCAGGTTCGTCGGCGGAATGGTAAGAGTTCAAAGATGAAAGTTCAAGGGTGAAAAGCAAGGATGAAGGCGGAGGGATGAAGGATGAAGCTAAGGCAAGCTGCTCTTATTTCATCCTTCATCCCTCCGCCTTCATCCTTCAATTCAGTCTTCCGCCTTCTCTTCGATTTCGAGTATGTCACCTTCGGTGAAGAGGTAGGTTCTCATGTGCTTGTCGAAGACGGGGTTGATGCGGCGCAGGTATTCGAGCGCCATCATGGCGTGCTCGATCTCCTCGTCGCGGTTGTGCGCGAGGATGCGCTTTAGTTGGTCGTCGCTCGTCGCCTGCACGCGCTGGTTGTACCAGTCAACCGCCTCCAACTCCTCCTGCAAAGACTTCAACGCGCGCGAAAAGTTCAGAACCTCTTCGCTCATCTTGTGATAGTCCTCGTGCCACTCCGCGCTTGTCGCCACTTCTCTTCCCTCCGGTGTTTTTTCTTTTGACGCCAGCCAATCGTAAGAGTTCAAAGTTCAAAGTTCAAGGACTGAGTGAGAGGTCAGAGGTCAGAGGTCGGGGGTCAGTTTTAGCCGCAAGCCAGCGAAGCCCGCCGCGAGCGAAAAGCGCTTTCACTGACCTCCGACCTCTGACCTCTTATTTGGCCTCTCTTTTTGGAACCGGCGCGCGCGGCTCAGAGTCTAAGCCTCCGAGTCTCCCGACTTGGCCCGTTGGCACCGGCGCGAAGGAGGACACTGGGATGTTCAGAAACCTTATCGAGTCGGGGTCGCACGCGGCTGACCTCAAGCGCAAAGGGAGATTCTTTCTCGGCACAATCGCCTTCTACTGCCTGCTCCTCGCCGCCACCGGCGTCGGCAGCATCTACGCCTACAACGCCAGGCTCGACGACCCTTCGAGCGGCCTCGAAGTTCTCACGCTGATCCACTTCCCGCCCGCCGAGGCGCGCTCGGAGCCTGAGCAACGACCGGCGTCGAGACCCGCGTCCGGTCAGGCCCGCGAGTTCCAGCCCGCGACGAGGACGACGATCTCGGTGATGAATCCCAACCTCAGCCAAGTCGCGCCCCCGGACGCCAAAGACATTGACCCGCACATGCCCGTCCGTATCGGCGACGTTAACCGTGATCCCGTCAACATCGGCGGCACGCTCGGCCCTGTGACTCCCGGCGGCCCGGACGGCGGCAACAATGAGATCGGCCCCACCGTCAGAGTCGCCGAGCCTCCGCCGCCCGCGCACGTCGCGCCGACGCCCGCGCCGACCCCGCAGAGGCCGGAGGGCTTGGTTCGACTGACTTCCGATGTCATCACCAGCAAGGCCATCAACAAGCCCGCGCCGCCCTACCCTCTGATCGCGAAGCAGACCCGCACGCAGGGCGCGGTCGTCGTGCAGATAGTCATTGACGAGCACGGGCGTGTCGTCTCGGCGAAGGCGCTGAGCGGCCCAGCGCTCCTTCAGGCCGCGGCGGTGCAGGCTGCGTATCAGGCGAGCTTCACGCCGACGACGCTCGGCGGTCAGCCGGTGAAGGTCACGGGCAGCATCACGTACAACTTTTTCCTGAACTGAGTTGAAGAGTCGTCGGGTCGAACGCCGAGGGCGGGCGGCTACGAGCCGGCTGCGAGGTAACTCCGCGGCACGCGCGCGCTGACGCCGCACGTTATCTCGTAGGAGAGCGTGCCCGCCGTCCGCGCGATGTCTTCGGCGGGGACGCTCAAGCCGCCGTCCTCGCCGAGCACGGTAACAACGTCGCCCGTCTCGACGCCGGGCACGTCCGTCACGTCAAGGAGCGTCAAGTCCATCGAGACGCGACCGACGACCGGGACAAGCCGACCGCGCACGATGACGCGACCGCGGTTCGACAAAGCGCGCGCGTAGCCGTCCGCGTAGCCGATTGTGACGGTCGCGACCGTCATCTCGCGCGCGGCCTCGAACGTGCAGCCGTAGCCGAGAGTCTCGCCCGCGTGCACGCGCTTCAGAAGCGTGACGCGCGTCCGCACGGACATCACGGGGCGGAACTCCGGCGCGTCGGCGAGCGGCGGCAGAACGTCGCGCCAGAGTCCGTAGAGGACGCCGCCCGGCCTGACCATGTTGCCGCGCGTTTCGGGGTGCGCGAACGTCGCCGCGGAGTTCGCCGCGTGCTCGTAGGTCGGCGCGTGCCCGCGCTCGCGGAAAGCCGCGACGGCTTCGCGGAAGTGCCTCAACTGTTCCTCGGTGAAGCAGTCGCGCCGCGGCTCGTCCGCCGCCGCGAAGTGTGTCATCAGTCCGTCAACGCGAATGTTTTTGAACTCGCGCAGCTTCGACGCGAACTCCGCCGCCTCATCATAACGAACGCCGAGCCGGCCCATCCCCGTATCAATCTTCACGTGAATGTCGGCGACGACGCCCGCCTCGCCCGCAGCCGCGTCGAGCGCTTCGGCCATGTCGAGCCGATAGACGACCGGCACGACCCTTTGACGCAGGCACTCGCCGGCCTGCCCGTCCCAGAACCCGCCGAAGCTGAGTATGTTTTGATTGACGCCCGCGCGACGTAGTGTGAAAGCTTCTTCGGGCGAAGCGACGCCGAACCACTCCGCGCCCTCGGCGGCGAGCCTCCGCGCGCACTCGACCGCGCCGTGCCCGTAGGCGTCGGCCTTCACGACGCCCATCACCTTGACGCCCGCGCCCACGCGCTCGCGCACGGCGCGATAGTTCGCGGCCAATGCGTCCAGGTTAACCTCAGCCCACGTCGGGCGATGCCCCTCAAGCTCGAACCCGCTCATCGTTCGTCACGCCGAAATCAATCAGGTGAAAAGCTCTTGCAGTCAGTCTCGCACAAAACGAAGACCGCCGGAAAGTCCGACGGCCAATCGCAAGCTTAGCGCTGAGATTCAACCCCGACTTTTAAAGCGGAACGCCGGTCCGCTCGCCGAGACAGCGAACTCGCGCGCCGCTTCCCGCGCGGCGTAGCGCTCACTCCTTCCACATGTTCTCGAAGCGCGTGAACTCTTTAAGGAACGCAAGATTCACGGTGCCGGTCGGGCCGTTGCGCTGCTTGGCGATAATCAGTTCGGCGATGCCCGCGTTCTCCTCGGTGCGGCTGTACTGCTCCTCGCGGTAGATGAAGGCGACGAGGTCGGCGTCCTGCTCAATACTGTTGTGAGCGATAAAATTATCGGCGATGAAGTTGTGATGCTTCTCGACTGTTAAGTCGAAAACTTCCGCCTCCCCGTCCTGCACGACAGCTACTACCTCATCCCAATAAATATCACTCCTCGCCAGCAATAACAGCTCCTCGGAGTGTACCGTTTCGGCGATCAAAGCAGCGCGCTCGCGGCTCACGTTCTGCCTGTAAATACCCGTACCGCCATACGCCGTGTTGATTCCCGCGAACATCCGGCGCGTGGTGATGCGGTGTCCGTTCATCGCCGGAACGACGTACTTCTTCCAAATGTCATTCGGGATGCTGCCGAGGTTGGCATTCGCCTTCGTCTTTGAGATGAACTCCCCGACCTTCGCCAACGCCTCCGTCTTGCGAGCTCCCACAGCGCCGACAGAATTAATAAACGTCTCGATGTCGGCTTTGCCGCTGACGACGACGTGATACTGGTCTCTGCCCTTACCAGCCTGTCCAACCTTCCTGAGTCGTGCGTTGATTCCCAGCCGAAGGAGGAGGGATTGAACGTCCACTGCGAGCGCTTCGCTGCTCGTGGCATAGTAGATTCCGGGGTGGTGCTTCCCGCTCTTCTCGTCCGCCCAAATGCAGCCGTCGGTCGCCCAGAGGTGGCGTAAGAAAAGGCCGATTGCCTCGCGGGGCTGCTCGAATACTTTTCCGGGGACGAACTTTTCGTAAGACCGGAGGCCCCACGCGCCGAGCGTTTGCAGCCACTCGGCGACGGCGCTGCGGACGTTGTGCGTGTGGTGGCGCGCGGAGGTGAGATAGACCTGAAACCAGCCCCGCTCGGCGTTGATGCGCGGCCTCACTTCATCGCCGAACACCTCGACGGCGAGCGAGGCCACGCGCTCGGCGAGGTCTCTCTCTCGCGTCGTGTACTGGATGACGTGGCGCGGGAGCGTGCAGCCGTCGCCGATGAGGTGGCCGAGCAGCGCAAGCTCGCAGTCGCTCATTGTCTGCCACTCGGCGCAAGGGACCTGGCGCGGGAGCGCGAGACGCTCGCCGACCGCCAACTCGTCGAGGCGTTTCCACCCGCCGAAGGCGCGGAATTTGTGGTTCGCCGTCGCACGAATTGTCCTTCCGAGTCTCGTGACGAGGCGATAAACCGGCTTCACGCCCGTCGCGAATGCGCGGCTGACGACGGCACGCTCGACACGCATCGTCTCCTCATTAAGCGCCCACACGTGGAAGCCCGACCTGCCGACGAGACTGCGAATCGGCACGCGCTCGCCCGTGTCGGCCATCGTGACGAGACTTTCGCCCGCGAGACAGCCGCTCTCGCGAAGGTCGGAGAGTTGCGGGCGGTGGTCGCTGCGTGCTTCGGGCGCGCGCGAGAGCTGGGAGAGGGCGACGAGCGGGACGTTCAACTCCTTCGCCAGGCCCTTCAGCTCGCGCGAAATCTGCGAGACCTCCTGCTGGCGCGACTCCGAGCGGCGCGACGAGCCGGACATCAGTTGCAGGTAGTCAACGACGATGAGGTCTAAACGCTTCTGCTCCGCCGCGAGCCGCCGCGCCTTCGCCCTCATCTCAAGCACCGAGATGCCCGGCGTGTCGTCAATGAAAATCCTCGCGTCGGCGAGCGTGCCCAACGCGCCCGCGAGCCGCGCCCACTCGTCGCGCGACAGATACCCGCTTCGGAAACGGTGCGCGTCAACACGCCCCTCCGAGCAGAGCATACGCATGACGAGCGACTCCTTCGACATCTCCAGCGAGAAGACGCCCACGACCGCGCCCGCCTGAATCGCCGCGTTCTGCGCGAGCGTCAGGCAGAGGCTCGTGTTGTGGACGCAGATGTCGTTGGCGACGAAGTTGTGCGTCGCGGGGATGGTCAGGTCATAGACCTGCTTCTCGCCCGCCGGCTCGATGGAAACGACCTCGTCCCAGTAAACGTCGCTCGTCGCGAGCCGTTCGAGTGTCGTCGAAGAGAGGGCGGCGGCAAGAACTCGGAGCCGCTCGCGCGTGGGCGCACGCTTCCCGGCGTGAATGTTCGTGTGCGACTTGATGCCAGCCCTTCTCGCGAGCGACGCCCAGGACTCGGCACCCTTGAGCGCTCCGACCTCGCGCCAAATCTCGACGGGTATCAGGTCGCGGTCGGTCTGGTAGCGGCGACCTTCGAGCGCGCGGGCGACTTTCGCAAGCGCGCTTTCTTTGCCGTGAATGCCTATGTCGCGGACGAAGGTCTGAATCGAGCGCGCGTCCGTGATGTCGAGCTGCCACGCGGTTCGCCGCCCGCCCTTGTACTTCACCTCGCGCCGCTTCAAAGAGGCGATGACGCCGAAGCGGAGCAGGAGGTGTTGCGCCTGCCGCGCGAGTCTTTCGCTCGCCGACGCGAAACCGAGTTGAGCCTGCCCCGACGAAAGAACTGTCGCCCAGCCGCCGGTCGCGAACAGGCGGTTCAGGAACAACGCGACGAGCGCGCGCCGGAGTTTGAAGACGGGCGGCGGGACGAACTTGCGGCGGCTGTCGCAGCCGTACACGCCGAGTTCTCTGAGCCACCGTGTCAGAGGATTCGGCTGGCCTTTGCGACCGCCGACGTTTCGGACGCGGAGCGCGAAGGTTCGGTCTTTGCTGTTGGCCGCGACCGTCTCGACGCCGCCGAATTCCGCCACCGCCAAGCGGAAGTCATCTTCGAGTGCGGGCTTGCCGACCGTGAAGACCGGCGAGCTATGCGTCAGGCAGCCGTCGCCGAGCAGGTAGGCGAGCAGTTTTACTTCGCACTCGCGCACTTCGCCTTCGCCGAAGACGTTGACGACGCGCGGCACGGCCACGCGGTCGCCGACCTTCAGGCGGTGCAGCGGCTGCCAGCCGTCAACGGTCAGGAACGGGTGCGAGAGCGTCGTCTCGACCGTGCGGCCCAGACGCGTCGTGACGCGGAAGACCGACTTGACTCCGTCGTCAACGTAACGGCTCGGCGAGGTCAGGCCGAGTTTGAAGTCGCCGCCGAGCGTGAGCAGTCGGGCGCCGCCCGCGCGGTAAACTTCTTCGATGGTTCGGACACTGCCGCCGGCGAGAACGATCTCGCTGTCGAAGGCTAGGCACTTGCCCATTGACGGGCGCGCGGCGACGATGATGAGGTCGGAGGGTTGAAGGCCCGAGGTCATCGTGTCGAGTTCGGTGAAGCCGCTCGTCAGGCCGGTGAGCATCGCGGAGCGGCCCGCCATCTCCTGAACTTTTTCGAGGAGCTGGTCGGCGACGGGCTTGATGTGCGCGAAGCCCTGGCGGGTGCGCTCGTCGGCGAGCGCGAAGATCATCTGCTCGGCGTGGTCGAGGATGACTTCAGGCTCGTCCTCCTCTTCGAGCGCCTCGCTCGTCACCTTGTTGGCGACCTTGACGAGCTGGCGCATCAAGGACTTGCCCTTGACGACCTTCGCGTAGGCGGCGACGTTCGTGAAGTGCGGCAGGCCGTAGGTCAGCTCCGAGAGGAAGGGGATGCCGCCCGTCTGTTCGAGCACGCCTTCGCGCCGGAGTTCTTCGGCGATGAGGAGGTAATCAATCTCCGAGCCGCGCTCCGAGAGTGCGATCATCGCGCGGAAGACGAACTGGTGCGCGCGTATGTAAAAGTCTTCGGGGCGGAGGAGTTCGACTGCCTGGTTGACGAGAGAGTTGTCGAGGACGACCGCGCCGAGGATCGCGCGCTCGGCCTCCGCGCTGTGGGGGAGCGGTCGTTCGAGCATCTGCTCGCGCGCGGAGTCAATCGGATAAGTCGCCATCGGGAGTTGAACTAGCGGAAGATTTCAACCGCTGTGGAAAAGTCACGTCACTCAGACAGGGAAACGGCGCGCCGCCCCGTGTCGCCTTCTTCCGCAGATTTGGAAGAAGGTACGCGCGGAGGGTGCGCCGCCGTCTTTATACTACAAGCGGAGGGGCGCGTAAACAGTCACGTTGACGCGCCCCCGTACAGGTTGGAATTTACTGCTGCTCTTCGTTCGCAGACTCGGCGTCGCTCGCGCCTTCGGTCGTGGCCGCCGGAGTCTCTTCGGTCGCGCCCGCGGTCTGCGCGCCGCCTTCGCCCGTGACCGTGACGGGAATCTCGACGTTCACGTCGCGATGCAGGCGCACCGTGACGGTGAAGTCGCCCGTCTCCTTGATCGGCTCCTGAAGGTGGACGCGCCTGCGGTCGATCTCGTAGCCCTTCTCCCTGAGCGCGTCCGCGATGTGCATCGAGGTGACGGAGCCGTAGAGCATCCCGTGCTCGCCGACCTTGCGCTCGAAGTTGAGACGCAGGTCTTTCATCTGCGCCGACTGCGCCTCGGCGGTCGCGCGGTCGCGCGCCTCGCGCTTGAGCAAAGCCCTGCGCTCGCCCTCGATCTGCCGGACGTTGCCGGGCGTGGCCTCGACGGCGAGGTTGCGCGGCAGAAGGTAGTTGCGCGCGAAGCCGGCCTTGACCTTCACGATCTCGCCGCGCGCGCCGAGGTTGTCCACGTCTTCGCGTAAAAGTACGTTCGTTGTCGCCATCTTCTTTTTGTGAACCTCCCTTAGTCGGCGGTGTACGGCAAGAGCGCGATGTTGCGCGCGCGCTTGATCGCCTCGCAGAGCATGCGCTGGTGCGCGGTGCAGACGCCCGAAATCCGGCGCGGGAGAATCTTGCCCCGCTCCGGGATGAAGTTCTGCAAGAGCTTCACGTCCTTGAAGTCAATGATGTCAACCTTGTCAACGCAGAAGCGGCAGACCTTGCGGCGGCGCATGCGGCCCCGCGCGCCCCCCCGACCACGCTGCTCGCGTCCCGCGGGCATCCTCTCGTCGTCCGAGTCGAAGTCGCGCTCGCGGCTCTCAAAATTTCTCGACATAATCCTCTTCCCTTTTCCACTCGGTCGCGCGGCTTCGACAGGGAAGCTCCGGCGCGGCCCGTCAAACTTTTTCAACCGAAGGCGGCACGCTCAAAGCGCGCGGCCTTCACGCCTCGTCTTCGCCGCTCGTGGCTGCCGGCTGCGACTGGCCTCTGCCACCGCCCGCCGCGGCTGCCATCGGTCGCTTCGCGGCCTTGCGCGCGCGGCGTCCCTTGAGCTTCTCGGCGCGGCGGCGATCCTCGTCAACGCGCACGGTGATGTAGCGCAGGACCTGGTCGCTCACGCGCATGCGGCGCTCAAGCTCGGCGATCTCGCGGCCCGTGCCCTCGACCTCGAAGAGCACATAGACGCCTTCGTTCTTCCGGTTGATCGTGTAGGCGAGTTGCCGGCGGCCCATCACTTCAGACTTGACGACCGTGCCGCCCCGGTCTGTGACGATGCCCCGAAGGTTTTCCGTCAGGCGTGTGGTCTCGTCTTCCGGCGTGTCCGGGTCAACGATGAAGACGACCTCGTAAATTCTCTTCTCTGCCAAAATCATCCTCCTCTTGGATGTCTAGCCTCAACCACGACAGTTGAAGCAAGAAGGAAATGAGTTTTCAGTTTCCGGTTTTCAGTTTTCAGAAAAGCCTTCTCGCTTCGTGCTGAAAACTGAAAACTCAAAACTGAAAACTGTTAGCCGTTGTAAAGCGACATCGCTTTGTCAATGCCGTCGCGGACGACGGCCCGCAGCGCGTCGGCGCTGCGCTCCAAAATTTTTTCGACCTCGGCGAGTTGCGCCTTCGAGAAGTTTTCGAGGACGAAGCCCGCGGTGTCGTTGACCTGGTGCTCCGGCCTGATTCCGATCCTGAGGCGCGGGAACTCGTCCGTCCCCAAAGCCGAGATGATGTTTTTCAAACCCTTCTGCCCGCCGCTCGAACCGCGCGCCCGTAGCCGAATCGAGCCGAACGGGAGCGCGATGTCGTCGCTGATGACGAGAAGGTCGCTCGAAGGCTTCAAAGCTTCGCGCTTCCGCAGAAGGCACGCGACCGACTCGCCGCTCAGGTTCATGTAGGTCTGCGGCTTCGCAAGCTCGACCGCGCGGCCTTCGATCTCCGCGCGACCGACGAGCGCGCGGCACTCCGTGCGCTTCACCTGTGCGTTCGACTGCCGCGCCAGAAGGTCAACGAGCATGAAGCCGAGGTTGTGGCGCGTCCGCTCGTAGCGCTCGCCCGGATTGCCGAGTCCGACGATAAGCATAAGTCAAAAGGTAAAAGTAAAAAGGCAAAAGAGGAAAGTCCGGCATGGCCCGCGCGCTTTCTTTTGCCTTTCGCCTTTTGCCTTTTACTTCTACTCGCCTTCCTCTTCCTTCTTGCCCTTGCCGATGACTTCCGGCTCCGCGACCTCGGCCTCCGGCGTGCGCTCCTCGACCTGCTCCTCGCGGACGACCGCGACCGTCGCGACGACCGTCTCGGGGTCGGTCAGAATCGTGACGCCCTCCTCGACCTTGAGGTCGGAGACGTGCAGCACGTCGTGGACGCGAAGGCCGGAAACGTCGGCGTGAATCGCGTCGGGGATGATGCTCGGACGGCAGCGGATTTCGACTTCGCGCAGCAACTGTTCGAGGATGCCGCTCTCGTCTTTGACGCCCGCCGGGTCGCCTTCGAGTTCGAGCCTCACGGTGACTTCGACCTCCTGCCCCTGCACGAGGCGGCGCAGGTCTGCGTGGACGAGACGGCCCTTGACCGGGTCAATCTGCCGGTCGAGGAACAGAACCTCGCTCGCGCCGACGCCGTCAACGTCGAGCGTGAAGATCGTGTTGTGCCCCGCGCCCGAACGCAGTATCGCGGCCAACTCCCTGAGCGGTGCCGCAGCCGACACGGGTTCGCCGCCGTCGCCGTAAACCGTCAGCGGAACCATGCCCCGCGCGCGCAGACGCCTCGCGTCGTTTTTGCCGCGCCCCGCGCGCAACTCCGCGCGCACCGTTATTGACTGTCTCTCTGCCATGATTACTCCTAAGTTTTCGCCCTCCGCCTTCACACGAAGAGCGAGGAGACGCTCGTCTCCTCGTGGATGGACTTAATCGCCTTCGCCAGCAGCGGCGCGATGCTCAAAACTTCAATCTTCCTCAGCCTGCACGCCACGTCCCGCAGCGGAATCGTGTTCGTCGTGACGATGCACTCGATCTCCGAGTCGCCGATCAACTCGCACGCGTGCCCCGAAAGAACCGGGTGCGTGAAGCACGCGTGAACCCTCTCGGCCCCCGCCTTCCGCAGCGCCGCCGCGACCTTCGTCAAAGAGCCGCCCGTGTCGCACATGTCGTCAACGATCAGGCAACTGCGCCCTTCGACATCGCCGACGACGTTCATCACTTCGGCCACGTTCGCCTTCTCTCTCCGCTTGTCGCACAGCGCGAGCGTCGCGGGCGAGCCGTCGGCGGACGTGAGCCGCTTGGCGTAAGCGCGCGCGCGCTCAGCGCCGCCCGTGTCGGGCGCGACGACGGTCAAGTCCGGCAGCGCGTGTTTCTCGTAGTGGCCGATGAAGACCGGCGCGGCGAAGAGGTGGTCAACGGGAATATCAAAGAACCCCTGAATCTGCGCCGCGTGCAAGTCCATCGTCAGGATGCGGTCGGCGCCCGCCGTGTTTATTAAATTCGCGACCAGCTTCGCGGCTATCGGCACGCGCGGCCTGTCCTTCTTGTCCGAGCGCGCGTAGCCGAAGTACGGGATGACCGCCGTCACGCGCTCAGCCGAAGAGCGGCGGAACGCGTCGAGCATGACGAGCAACTCCATCAGGTGCGCGTCCGTCGGCGGGCACGTCGGCTGCACGATGAAAACGTCAGCGCCGCGCACGTT
This sequence comes from Pyrinomonadaceae bacterium, assembly GCA_035652995.1. GTDB lineage: Bacteria > Acidobacteriota > Blastocatellia > Pyrinomonadales > Pyrinomonadaceae > QHXN01. The sequence goes on along the minus strand of DASRCS010000051.1, from coordinate 24,271 downwards.
CTCGGTGATCTGGAAGTTGAACTCGCCGTCCGAGAACCTGTCGGTCGTCGCGCTGCCCGGGTCGCAACTCAGGTTCGCGCAAATCTCCTGAGTCAGTTCGCGGTTCGCGTTGCCGGAGAAGACTTTGATTCCGCCGGTTGTACCCATCTTTTTAGTGATGAGTGATGAGTGATGAGTGATGAGTGAACAGCCTTAGCTCATCACTCATCACTCATCACTCATCACTTCTCTTGGCTGGGGAGGTAGGACTCGAACCTACGAATGCCGGTTCCAAAGACCGGTGCCTTACCACTTGGCGACTCCCCAATCCCGGTTTCAAGCCCCGCGGCTGGGTTGAAGAACCGCCGCGCACCCGCCGAGACCGCGAACGTACTCGGCGCGCGAGAGCGTCTCGCACGCGAAGACGCGCCAAGCCCTCTCGGCGCTCAAACGGTCGCGCGCGCGCTCCGCTTCCCCCTCGCTTTCAAAGACTCCGAACAGACTCGACCCGCTGCCCGAAAGCGTCGCCCGCCGAGCGCCCGCCCGCAGGAGCGCTTCGCGCGCCCGCCCGATCTCCGGTTGAAGCCGCGTGACGACGGCCTCGAAATCGTTGGGCATAACCTCACGGAGCGAATCGGAAAATTCTGCCTCCGCGCGCGAAACAGACAGGTTAACGACCCTGTAATCCTTTGTCAAGGCGGGAGAGTTCAGCGCTTTGTAAGCCTCCGCGGTCGAGACTTGAACGCCCGGCGCGACCACGACGAGGTGCATTTTCTTCGCGTCTTCGAGCGGCGAAATCTCCGCGCCCGTGCCCGTGCCGAGCGCCGTCCCGCCCGTCAGAAAGAACGGCACGTCGGCTCCGAGCCGAGCGCCGATCTCGCTCAACTCCTCCTTCGTCGTCTCGATTTTCCAGAGGTGCGCGAGCGCGACGAGCGCGACCGCCGCGTCGGACGAACCGCCGCCGAGTCCCCCGCCCGCGGGGATAATTTTTTCGAGTTCGATACGCGCGCCGAAGCACACGCCGAAGCGTTCGCGCAAGGCTTCGGCTGCTCGAATGACGAGGTTGCTTTCGTCGGTCGGGATGCCGGGGTCTGAGCAGTTGAGTTCGACGCGTCCGACCGGCCTCGACTCGAATGTCAGGTTGTCGTGAAGAGTGATTGACTGGAAGACCGTCTCGATCTCGTGGTAGCCGTCCGCGCGGCGACCGAGGACGCGCAGCCCCAGGTTGACCTTCGCAAAGGCGGGCAGCTTGATGATCTCTTCGGGCACGTGCGAACGGCTGACGCTTCCCTTTCTCGAAAGCGTCAGCCGCCGAAGTTCTCGAACTTGAAGCCGAGCCGCTAACGCTCCATGAAGACCTGCGTGAAGAATATTCGACCGTCAGCCGCGCGCGCAATCCCGATTCCCGCGTGCGTGAACTGAGAGTTCAGGATGTTCTCGCGGTGCTTGACGGAGATCATCCAGCGCTCGACGGCGAAGGCGGTCGGGTCGTCGAAGCCCTGATTATAAGCGATGTTCTCGCCGAGCGCCCGCCACCCGTGGAGTCCGAAGGCCGCCGCGCGCCCCGACAGGTCGAGTCCGTCGCGGTCAACGTGGTCGAGAACCCCGTCGCGCGCCATCGTCTCCGAGTGGTAGCGCGCGATGCGCGTGAGCTCGCCGTCGAGAATGAGCGGCCTCACCCCCCTGCGCTGGCGCTCGGCGTTGACGAGTTCAAACGCTCGTCGCTCGTCGCCCGTCGCAGCAACTGAGGCCGCATTCGTCGAGACGTAATTTGAAGTTGACGAAACTCTCGCGACGAGACGCGGCCTCTCGCGAGGTGAAACTCCCTGTGTCGAGGTCGCGATGAGGCGCGCTACGGGCCTCTGCTGCGCCGTCCGTTCGTTGTTCTTCGGGTCGTCCTTGCCGTTCGCGGAAACTGCCGAGGTCGCGAGACCGAGGGATGAGACGAGAATGATTGCCTGAGACGCCCTTTTGTAAAACGCGCTCGGGGGGAACCGCCTTGAAAGCATCGGGGGAACTCCTAAAAAAAACCGTCGAAAAATAAAGCCGGAGGAAGCCTTCAATTGACCTGACGAGGGGCAAAAGGTCAACTGTTGGCAATTGTAAAACTTGGTTTAGCAGCCGTCAACTAAATAAATTTGCGGCAAACGGAATAAACTTACACTTCCGTCCAAGATGGTTAAAATTGCTTGACTTTTGTTTGCTTCGGGAAAGACGTGTAGCGCGCGGGAAAGCTCTGTGTACAGCCGCGCCACGCATTCGCGCCTGACGGAACGAAGGCGGGCACACTTTAGCCTTTACTGGCCGGACAATCAACCTTTATTTGTTGATTGCGGTGTTGAGCTTCGCCTTTATCCGTGCCGCGTCCGCGTTATCAGCCGTCAGGGAGAGCGCCTTGCGCCAGGAGGCTTGCGCCTTCTCCTGCTGGCCGATCTTTTGGAAGAGGTCGCCCAGATGTTCCTGAATCGTCGCCGAGGTCGGGTTTCGGCGCGCGGCGTCGCTTAGATAGCGCTCGGCCTCTTGGAGTTTGCCGAGTTTGAAATTGACCCAGCCGAGGCTGTCGAGGTAGGAGGCGTTCGTAGGCTCCGCGCGGACGGCGCGCTCGATCATCCCGCGCGCCTCGTCGAGCCGCTCGCCGCGATCCGAGAGGAAGTAGCCGAGGTTGTTGAGGGCCGTGGCGTTATTCGGGTCTTTCGCCAGCACCCGACGGAGCGTCTCTTCCGAACCCTTCGCGTCGCCGGCCCGCTCCTGCGCGGACGAGAGCATGAGCATCGCGTTCAAGGCCCGCCCCGGCTCGTCGGCGGGCGCGAGTTGCAAAGCCTTGCGCGCGGCCTCGACGGCGTCGCCGCCGCGACCGGCGCTGATGAGGACGCTCGACATGAAAAGGTATTCTTCGTAGTCGTCCGCGTCGCCCTTGAGTCGCGGTCGGAGCAGGGCGAGCGCTTCGTCCGCGCGACCGAGTTCGGCGAGCGTCTGGGCCTCGATGCGAAGCAGACTCACTTCGTCGGGGAAGCGCTTGCGTGCGTCGCGCACCGCGGCGAGGGCTTCTTCCCTTCGGCCCGTCGAGCGCAGGAAGTCGGACTTGAGAACGTCGGCGGTCGGGTCTGTGTCGGGCAGTAATTTTTGAAGGCGGTCGTAGGCGGCGAGCGCCTGATCGGTCTGCCCCGCGCGCTGGCGAATGTCCGCGATGTGCGTCAGGACATAGACGGCGAAACGCCTGTCACGGTCGTTCGCGAGCGGCGTTTCGCCGACGCCACGCGACTTCAGCAGGTCTTCATAGACGCCGACGGCGGCGTCGTACCGCGAGGCGTCGTCGAAGACCTCCACGAGCTGAAGCTGAAGGTTGAGGCGTGTCTGGTCGTCGCCCGGCTTGACGCGCGCGATTGCCGTTCGGATGGTCTGCGCGGCGGCGTCAACTCGCCCGGCCCGCGCCTGCGTGCGCGCGAGCAGTTGCGCGGCGGCGGCGTTCTGCGGCTGCTGCGCGACGACGCGCTGAAGCTCCTCGACGACGGACTGGTCGCTCGTTCCGCCCGCCTCAAGCGCTTCGCCGAGGAGCTTGAGATAGTCGGCGCTGTCGGGCTGCATCGAGAGCGCGCGGCGGATGGCCGCGACCGCCTGCGCCGGCTGCCCCGCGCGCAAAAGCACTTCGCCGAGCCGCGCGTTCGCGGCGTCGGGCGTCAGGTCGCGACCGCGCGAGATTATCTGGTAGAAGCGTCCCTCGACAGAAGGGGGCAGGGTCGCCCATTGGCGCAGGTCTTCGGCGGCCTCCTTCAAGTTGCCTTCGGAGACGTTGAACTCGGCCAGAAGCGCCCAAGCCTCGGCGTCGTTCGGGTGGACGCGAATCACCTCGCGCAGCTCGGCCACAGCCTTGTCCGCATACGCGCGGTCGAGGTCGCCGCCCTCGGCGAGCTTGCTCCTGAGCGTGAAGACGCGAGAGAGGACTTGGTGCGCGCCGTAGTTGTCGGGGTTGACTCGCTTAGCCGTCTCGCCTTCCTGTTCGGAGCGTTGAAGGTCGTCGAGCAGCAGCCAGACTTCGGCGAGCGCCGTGTGCGCTTCGGCGAGCGTCGGTTCGAGGTCGGCGGCCTGCTGGAACGCCGACTTCGCGCGCAGGAGTCCCTCTTCCGTCATCGTGCCGCTCCGAACGGCCTCGTAATAGCGCTGGCCTTCGAGCAGCTTCGCGTAGGCTTGCGCGCGGCGCTCGCGCGGCGTGAGCGCGGCCTGCGCCTGAGACTGCGCGGCGACCCCGCCCGCCTGACGGTTTACAGTCGCGCGTGGCGGGGGCGCGTCGTTTTTGAATCGGGCTTGTGCGCTCGCGTCTGACGACGCGGCGAGCGAGGCGAGCGTGAAGAAGGCTGCGAGCGACAGCGCGCTCGCGTGTTGGGAAGAGAGGTTCAAGAGATCGTTCCTTTCGCAGCGCTCTCGGCCCCCGCGCCGTCGTCGTCGGCGAGCACGGCGACGACGTTCTGCCAAGCGTCGCGGCGCGGGTAGCAGTAGAGCAGCACGACGACCGCGACGCCGCCGAGCAATACGGCATCCTTCCAGTCATCCGTCATCAGGCTGACGACGAAGCCGAACAGCGCGATGACGCCGCCGATAGTCGCGACGACGAAGGTCGTCCGCTGCAAAGTGTCGAGCAAGCCCGCAGCCCCGCGCAGGGCGGCGATGTCGCGCAGACGCATCGTCGAGAACTTCGTCCGTCGGAAGACGAACGCGCCGCCCGCGAGGAAGATGATCGAGATGCGGAGGACGTTGGCGAGCAACGGGTTGTAGTTCACCGCCGTGCCGAGGACGCCGGAGAGCGCGACGACGACCAACAGCAGCGCGAAAAGGATCACGCCGCCGACGAAGCGCGCCGCAGCCGCGTGCCTGCGCGTGAGTTCATCCTGAGTTGACTCGACTGTTGTTGCCAAGGCGTTCAAGGGCCTTTCGGCAGGATCGCTCTCGACCGCTGCGACCGTCTGAAAGGGGGGTACGCGCGAAATCTTAGCACCCGACTCGCGGGCCGGGCAAACTTGAACATTTGTAACGGCCCGCGAACCGCAGACGCCGCGCGCCGGACGCAAAATCCGACTTCGTCATAAACGCCGGCAACGCGAGAGCGCCCGAACTTTCTGAGCCAGAAGGTTCGGGCGCTCTCGGATGTTTCGCTTCGCGGCTTGGCGTTTACGGCTTGGTGTTGCTCGCGCCGGAGGGCGGAGGCGTCGCGGGCGTCGTCGGCTGCGTGGCCGCGGGAGCCGTCGGGTTGTCGCCGGTCGGCACGGGGCCGGGGCGTGTCGGCTCGGCGGTTAACTTCTTCTCGCTGGCGCTCGCCTTCGTCGGCGTCGTGGGCAGCGACCTCACGTCGCGCGCGGGCGGGATGCGGTCGGGGCGCTGGTAGTTGTCGGGCAGCGTCCCGCCGTTCTTGATGACCGCGTCAATGATGTCGTCGCCGGCCTTGCTCGAACGGCTGATGATGACGCCGTCCTTGTCAACCGTCCTCGGCACGGTGCCCGCGACCTGCTGCATGATGTTCTGGAAGAAGCCCGGCCCTTCCGGCTCTTCCGTCACGGCGTCCTTCGCCTGATCGGGAACCGGCGCGCCGATGGCCGTGAGCTTCTCCTTCGCGTCGTCGGCGAACTTGCTGTTCGGGTGCGTCGCGACAAGCTCGCGGAAATACTTCGTCGCCTCGTCCGGCTCTTCCTCCTCCATGTAGGTCATGCCGAGGCGGTAGAGGACTTCGGCGCGGTGCGAGTAGAAGGGATACTTGTTGACCACGTCGAGGTAGCGCGACTGCGCGCCCTTCAGGTTGTTGGCGCGGTGCTGGTAGAACTTCGTCCAGTACTCGTCGCCGACCAGCTTGTCGTGGTCGGCGAGGTTCTCCTGAACCTCCTGAAGCCTCGTGTTGATCGCCTTGCTGAGCGCGGACTTCGGGAACTGCTGGAGGCAGACCTTCAGGCGCTGCTCGGCCTTGCGCGCGGGCGAGATGTCGCGGTCGGCGAGTCCCATGCGGCGCATCTCGACCTCGCCCATCTTGAGGCACACGTCGTCGGAGAGCGCGTGCGTCGGGAAGAAGGTCATCCAGTCCTGGTAGGCCTGGCCCGCCTGAATCAGCGCGCTCGTCGTGCCTTCGAGGTAGAAGGTGTCGGCGATGGCGAGCTTCGCGAGCGGGAGGAACGGCGAGTCGGGGTACGTGTTGATGATGACGGCGTAGAGCGAGCGCGAAGTTTCGTAGTTGCTCTTGCGCGCCTCCTTCGTCGCGTCCACGAAGAGTTCGCGGTCGCGTCCCGGAGCGGCGTTGGCGACGAGGTCGTCATACTCCTTATTCCCGCTGCCGCCGTGGAACGGGATGATGTGGCTGAAGAATCCGCCGCCCTTTTTCTTGATCGTCTCCTTCGACGCGGTGGTCTGCTGCGCCGCGGGCGCTGCCGCGTTGCGGTCGCGCGCCGTGTCGCGCATCGCCGTCTGCACGCGCGTGTCGAGGTCTGCGACCGCCGCCTCGAGCTTGTCCAACTGGCTCGGATCATACTTCTCGGAGCGCTCGGCCTTGCCCTGAAGGTCGGCGACCGAGCTGATGAGCTTGCCCGTCTCCTTCTCAAGCCCGGAGAGGCGCACGCGCGGGTCGTCGGGCGAAGGCTTCTGCTTCGTGTCCTGCGCGCCCATGCCGGCGATGGCGCTGTTGAGCGTGCGGCGCATGGTGTCGAGCCGCGAGCGCATGATGTCGAGCCGCTGGGTCGAAGAGAGCTGCGACTGCTGCGCCGACGCCGCGGGCACCAACGTGCCGAGCGCCAGCACCGCCGAGAGGACGACGAGTATGACATTGCGAAAACGCATCAGGAAAAACCTCCACAAAACAAGTGATGAGTGATAAGTGATGAGTGATGAGATAAGAATTTCCATCTTATCACTCATCACTTATCACTCATCACGAGACTAGCTGTGTCGCGGCGCTGAGAAGCCCGCGCACCGCTGCGGTCGGGTCGCCGTCGCCGAAGACGGAAGTCCCGGCGACGAAGATTTCCGCGCCCGCCTCGGCGCAGCGCGCGATGTTGTCGCGGTCTATGCCGCCGTCAATCTCGATGCGGACATCCAGCTTCCGCTCGTCAATCATGCGGCGCAGACGCCTGACCTTCTCGACCGATGTCGGGATGAACTGCTGGCCGCCGAAGCCTGGGTTGACCGACATGACCAGCACGTAGTCCGCGAACTGGAGCGCTTCCTCAAGGTGAAACAGCGAAGTCGCGGGGTTGACGACGATTCCGGCCTTCGCCCCCGCCTTCCTGACCGCCGTCAGAGTCCGGTGAATGTTCTGGTCGGCCTCGATGTGGACGGAAACCATCTTCGCGCCGGCCTCGACGAACTTCTCGGCGTACAGCCCCGGCTCAGAAATCATTAGATGCGTGTCGAGGGGCAATTGGGTTGCGCGGGCCAGCGAACGAACTACGGGCAGGCCGACCGTTAGATTCGGCACGAAATGGCCGTCCATCACGTCAACGTGGATGATCGTGGCCCCGCCGCGCTCGGCTGCCCCGATCTGCTCGCCGAGCCGCGCGAAGTCGGCGGACAGGATTGAAGGCGCGATCTCGATCATTTCAGCCCTCACCTTCAGTTTTCGTGTCGGGTCAAGCGACGGGCGCAATCCTTGCGGCGAGCGCTCCCGGCGTTACGGCGTCGGTCGCCGGTTGGCGTTCGCGCCCGCGGGACGCGTCGGGTTGACGATGTGCAGGCCCGCGTTCGAGTTCGTCGTCCGGTTGCGGTTGGCGTTCGTGTTCGCCGGGGTGTTCGAGTTTCTGTTCGCGTTGCGGTTGACGGGGAGATTCGAGTTTCCGGCGTTCGCGTTGCGCGCGTTCGTGTTCTCGCCGCCGCCGTTCGAGTTGAGACCCGTGTTGGAGTTCGCGGCGGCGTTCGAGTTCGAGTTGCCGTTCGAGTTCCGGTTCACGGGCTTGCGGCGGTTCGCGTTCGTGTTCCTGTTCTCGTCGAGTCCCTCTGTGCCGCGCTCCGTGCTCCTCTCGGCGGCGACGGTTTCGTCAACCGGCTGCTCGCCCTCCTTCGGCGCACGGCTGACGACGACGGCGACGGTCTGCCCGCCCTTGATGACCTCGCCCGCGTGCGGCGACTGGTCAATGATGACGCCGGGCGGCACGTTCTGCTTGTAGCGGCTCGCGCGCTCGCGTATGTCGAGTCCGGCCTTCGAGAGAATGTTCTCGCCGTCGGTGTATGACTTGCCCGCCACGTCCGGCACAGTGATGTTCGGGCTGCGGAGGGAAAGATAGACGGTCGTGAGCAGGCCGAAGGCGAAGGCGACGGCCAGCAGGGCGACGAGTCCGAGCTTACCGAACGCCGACAGAATACCGCGTAAAGCCACTAAATTTTCGACGCCTCTCTCGCTAACGCAAAGGGGAATTGCCGCGAACCTGCGGCCACAAACGGACTGCGAAGTCTAGCATCCGGCGCGAGCGAGCCGCAAGGTGGTAGAAAGTGAGTAGTGAGCGGTGAGCGAGTGAGCAGCTTTCTTTCTTTTACTGCTCACCGCTCACTTTCTTTCCACTGCCGCGACGAAGAAGCCGTCAACGTCGTCTCTGTGAGGCCAAGTCCGCGCCGCGCCCGAAGTGAGCAGCAGGCGCGCGGGCGCGGGCGTCGCTTCGACCTGCCGGAACTCGCCGCGCGCGCGCAGGAACTCTGCGACGACTCCCTCGTTCTCTTCCCTCTCGACCGAGCAGGTCGAATAGACGAGCCGCCCGCCGCGGCGCACGACGCGCGCGGCCTCGGAGAGAATCCGCGCCTGCACCGACGCGAGTTCGGAGATGTTTTCGGGCGCGAGCCGCCAGCGGATTTCGGGGTTGTGGCGGAGCGTGCCCGTGCCCGTGCAGGGCGCGTCAACCAGCACGCGGTCGAACGCGCCGTCCTCGAAAGGCAGGCCAGTCTCCGCGTTCAAGGCGACCGCCGTCACGCTTCCGACGCCGAGCCGCGCGCAAGCCTCTCGCACGACGCGAAGCCTGTGTTCGTGCAGATCACCCGCGACGACGTGCGCTCTATCTTCGGCGTGCGTGGCGATCTGCGTCGTCTTGCTGCCCGGCGCGGCGCAGGCGTCGAGCACGCGCTCGCCCGCGCGCGCGCCGAGGACGTGCGCGACCAACTGCGACGCCTCGTCCTGCAAATAGATTCGCCCCTCGCCCGCGAGCCTGCGCAGCGCGCCACTCGCGCCCGCGCCGCCCTCGACTCGCCACGCGTTCGGCGCGACATTCGACGCCGCGACGGCGATTCCCGCGGCCCTTAGCTCGTTGATGAGTTCGCTTGCGCCTGCGCGAAGTGTGTTGACGCGGAAGGACGCGGGCGCGGTCTGGTTGTTCGCGCGCGCGAAGGCCTCAGCCTCTTCGAGTCCGAAGGCTTCGGCCCAGCGTGCGACGAGCCACGCGGGGTGCGACGTTTCGACCGAGACTCTTTCGAGCGGGTCTGTGACGTTCGCCGCGGGGTCGAAGTCAGGCTCGCGCGTAGCGCGTCGAAGCACCGCGTTGACGAACGGCGCTGCTGAGCGGAGGCGCGCGGCGTGAACGAGTTTGACGGACTCGTTGACCGCCGCGCTCGCAGGGACGCGAGTTAGAAAACGCAATTGGTAGAGTCCGAGCCTGAGCGCGCGGCGCACGGGCGCGTCAAGCTCCTCGCTCGCCCTGCCCGCGAAGTGCTCGATGACTCTGTCGAGCCAAAGCTGTCGTCGCAGGACGCCGAGCGTCAGCTCGTAGCAGAGAGCGCGGTCTTCCGCCGACAAAACGTCCGTCTGCGACGCGAGCAGCGGCGCGGCGAACGCGCCCTCCTCTTCGACGCGACGCAGAATCTCGGAGGCCGCGCGCCTCGCGGGTGTGACGCCGCGGCCCGCCCCGGCGCGTCCGTCACGACGCTTCACAACGCGCACGCGTCCGCTCATGTCGTCTCAAGCACCCTCGACCAAAAGACTCGCCGTCCGGCGTCTCAGCTCAAAACTTCTCCGGCCCGCGCGTGTGAGCCGTTGATGAAGTCGCGCGCGCTCAGGCGTTGCTTCCCTTCCGGCTGGAGTTCGAGAACGCGCAAGGCCGTCGCGCCGCCGCACGCGACGACGAGACTGTCGCCGCGCGCCTCGGTAATCTCACCGGCCCTCGCCGACGATTCGTCTTTCAAGTCTTCGCCTTCAACTCCCAAAACAGACGCGCGCCAGATGACGAGGCGTCGGCCTTTGTAGAAAGTGTACGCGTTGGGCCAGGGCTGAAAGCCGCGGACGCGGCGCTCGATGTCATGCGCGTCGAGCGTCCAGTCAATCAAACCGTCCTCGCGTTTGAGCATCGGCGCGAGCGTCGCGTCCTCTCCGCGCTGCGGTAGCGGCTCGATCTCGTCGAAGCGCGCGAGCGTCTCGCCCAACAAATCAGCGCCCGCGTGCGAGAGTCGTTCGAGGAGGTGCGGCGCGGTCTCGCCGTCTTCGATCTGCGTCGAGCGCTGCAAAAGTATTGGGCCGGTGTCGAGTCCTTCGTCAATCAACATCGTGGTGACGCCCGACTCGCGCTCGCCGCGCACGATTGACCAGTTGACCGGGGCCGCGCCGCGATACTTCGGCAGAAGCGAGAAGTGGACGTTGACGCAACCGCGGCGCGGCGCGCGCAGGAACGTCGCCGGGAGAATTCGACCGTAGGCGACGACGACCGCCGCGTCGAACTCCTCGGCGGCGAACAGCGACAGCGCCTCTTCGTTTCGTATCTTCGCGGGCTGGCGGACTGTGAGACCTTGCGAGTGCGCGTACTGTTTGACGGGCGGCGCTTTCAACTTGTTGCCGCGCCCGGCGGGACGGTCGGGCTGAGTCCAAACGGCGAGGACTTCGTGCCCGTCCTCGACGCAGCGGCGCAGCGACGGCACGGCGGACTCCGGCGTGCCCATGAAGACGATTCGCATACCGATTGCGGATTGCGGATTGCGGATTGCGGATTGAAGAACAAGACGGGCGTCTTTAATTCCGCAATCCGAATTCCGAAATCCGCAATCTCTCAGATGACTCCCCGCTTCTCCGTCTGCGTGTAGCCGGGGCGGATTTTCTCGGAGGTGACTTTGGCCTGCATGAAAAGGCCGAGGTAGTCGCGCCCGCCGGCCTTCGAGTCGGTGCCGCTCATGTTGAAGCCGCCGAACGGGTGGACGCCGACGAGCGCGCCCGTGCATTTGCGGTTGAAATAGAGATTGCCGACGTGGAACTCGCGCCGCGCGCGTTCGAGTTTTTCCGGGTCATTTGAATAGACCGCGCCGGTCAGGCCGTACTCCGTGTCGTTGGCGATTTGCAGCGCGTGGTCGAAGTCTTTGGCCTTGATGCAGGCGAGGACGGGGCCGAAAATCTCTTCCTGCTCGACGCGGTCGCCGGGCTTCACGTCGGCGATGACGGTCGGCTCGATGAAGTAGCCCTGCTCGCCGTCGCTCCCGCCGCCCGCGACGACGCGCCCGCCGTCGTCTTTGCCCTTTTCGATGTAGTCGTTGATGGTCTTGAAAGCCTTCTCGTTGATGACGGCGCTCATGTTCGTCGCCTGCTCGGTCGGGTCGCCGACCTTGAGCTTCGACGCGCCAGCGGCGACGCGCTCCACAATTGGCTCGTAAACGTCGCCGACGATGATCGCGCGCGAGCAGGCCGAACACTTCTGCCCCTGAAAGCCGAACGCCGACTGCACGACGCCAGCCGCTGCCTCGTCGAGGTTAACGTCCGAGTCAACGATGATCGCGTCCTTGCCGCCCATCTCGGCGACGACGCGCTTGATCCAGATTTGGCCCTCGTGGACTTTCGCGGCGCGCTCGTTGATGCGAAGGCCCACCTCCTTCGAGCCGGTGAACGCGACGTAGCGCGTCAGCGGGTGGTCAACGACCACGTCGCCGACCTCGCCGCCCGAACCCGTCATGAAGTTGACGACGCCGGGCGGCACGCCTGCCTCTTCCAGTAGCTCGAAGAACTTGTAGGCTATTGCGGGCGCGTCCGAAGAGGGTTTGAGGACGACCGTGTTTCCCGTGACGACCGACGCGACCGTCATGCCCGCCATGATCGCTAACGGAAAATTCCAAGGCGGGATGACGACGCCGACGCCGAGCGGGATGTATTCGAGCCGGTTGTCCTCGCCATCGGTGTGCGTGAGCGGCTGCGTCGCCGCGTAGCGCAGCATCTCGCGCGCGTAGAACTCGCAGAAGTCAATCGCCTCGGCGGTGTCGCCGTCGGCCTCCGGCCAGGTCTTCGCGACCTCGTGAATCATCCACGCCGAGAAGTAGTGCTTGCGCTCGCGCAGGAGCGAGGCGACGCGGAAGAGGAGGTCTGCGCGCTCGTGCGCCGTCGTGCTGCGCCAGGTCTTAAAAGTCTCGTCCGCGCGCTCGACCGCCTTGCGCGCCAGGTCAGCCGTCGCCTTGTGGAAGCGCCCGACGACTTCGGTCTTCTTCGCGGGGTTGTAGCTCGTCAGGAAGTCGCCCGTCTCGATCCTCTCGCCGCCGATGACGAGCGGGTAGTCGCGACCGAGTTCTCCCGCGACTTTGGCGAGCGCTTCCCGCATCGCGCGCGCGTTCTCTTCCTTACCGAAGTCGGTTAAAGGCTCGTTGCGGAATTCGTCCTGCTTCATCTGCTGCATACTCTTCTCCTCGATTGGAACGGTGGAGTCGTTTTTCTTTTCTCTTAAATTTCAATCATGCTAACACACGCAAAAACAGAACCGCGAGCCGCGGGATTGCGGAATGCGGATTTCGGATTGCGGATTGAAAAAGATGAAGCGGATTGGAATAGCACGTCGCTCGTGCTTCTCCAATCCGCATTCCGCAATCCAAAATCCGCAATCGGCTAGACCCAGCGCCCCTGCTTCTGGAGTCTCTTGATTTTGCGGCGCACGAGTTCGCGCTTGAGCGGCGTGGTGCGGTCGAGGAAGACTATGCCGTCGCAGTGGTCGGCCTCGTGGAGCATGCAGCGAGCTTCGAGTTCGAGGCCGTCGAACTCGAACTCCTCGCCGTCTAAATTCTGTGCGCGGACGACCGCGCGGAGGCTGCGCTTGACGGGGAAGAAGACGCCGGGGAACGACAGACACCCTTCGTCGCCGGTCTGCTCGCCCTCGACGCGAAGCACGACGGGGTTGACGAGCGCGACGCGCGCCGACGGGTCTTGTCCGGCGGAGCAGTCCATGACGAACAGGCGCTTCGAGACTCCGATCTGCGGCGCGGCCAAGCCCACACCGCGCGAGGCGTACATCGTCTCGAACATATCCGAGACGAGTTTCTTCAAACGCGCGTCGAACTCCGTCACCGCATCGCCCGGCCTCTCAAGCACCGGGTCGCCGTACTTCACAATTTCCAACATTGACATCTTAAAACTTTCCGAACCGACTCCGACTAAGACGACAGTCGCGAGTCAGATGCGTGACCCGCTATGCAAGTTTACTACAAAGCGCCGAAGGCCCGCCAAGCCGTGCTCCGGGCGACTGCCGAAAATGATAAAACGAAGGCGCGAAGACTTTTCAAAAGCGTCTTCGCGCCTCCGCCCAAACGAAGCCGGTTCGGGTTTACTGCTTGTTGAAGACGAGCGTGCTGCTCTGCGTGCCGCGCGGCGACTCGCTCGTGCGCTTGACCGTGAGCGTCTTGCCGTCGGACGAGAGCGACCACTCTTCGGTCGTGGTCAACGTCACGTCGTTCCCCTGGAAGCTGAGCTTGCTGACGCGGTGCAGGACGAGCGTCTTGCCGCCGTCCTTCCACTCGGCCTTGAGCGTGCTCGTGCCGCCGCGCGGCCCTTCGGCGGTCGTCTCGGTGCCGTCGAGTTTGTAGGTCGCCGACGGCGCGAAGCCGCCGCCCATGCCGCGACCGCGGCCCCTGCCCACGCCGCCTTCGCCGCCGCCGGCGCTGCCCTCCGACGCCGACGCGGCCATCGCCGCCTTCGAGTCAACGGTGATCTGCTGCGCGTCCTGCGTGACCGTCAGGGTCAGGCTGTCGAGGTTCGACATCTGCGGCGGCAGGTCTTTGCTCTTCGACTTGTCCAAGGCCCACGTGCCGGCGAAGTTCGCCGGGGCCGCGGCGACGCCCGCCAGCGCCTGCGCCGCGAGGACGAAAGCCACAACGCTGCTGATTAGAATTTTTCGCATTCTTCTGAAAACTCCTTGCTGTCTAAATTGTTTTGAGAGACGGGCGCGACGCCCGAAGTACCGACGTGACGCCTGCTAAGATGCGCGGCCTGTTCCAACGGTTACAAAATTATTTCGACCGCCGTCCGCCCGGTCTTACTTCACGGCCTCAACCATTCTTCCTGCCGAACTCCGGCGCGCGCTTCCCCGCGAATGCCGCCGCGCCTTCGCGGAAGTCAGCCGACGCGAAGCACTGTGCCTGCGCCTCGGCCTCGAAGTCGAGCGCCGCCGCGAGACTTTCGTTCTCCGAGCGGCTGAGCGCGGCCTTGATGCGCGCGAGCGCGGGCTGCGGCGCGCGGGCGAGCCGGGCCGCGATCTCTTCAACCGCGGCGTCGAGTTCATCGCGCTGCACGACGCGGTTGACGACGCCGAGCCTGAACGCCTCGTCCGCCGAAAGCGTCGCGCCCGTCGTCATCAACTCGAACGCCTTCGCCTGGCCGACGAGCGCGGGCAGAAAGTGCGTGCTGCCGCCGTCGGGCATCAGGCCGACGCGGACGAAGCTCTGGCTGAAGGTCGCTTCGGTCGAGGCCACGCGCACGTCGCACGCGAGCACGTAGCTGAAGCCGATGCCGGCGGCGGGGCCGTGGACGCGCGCGACGAAAGGCTTGCCGGTGGCGCGCATACGCATGACGGGCGGGTTGATGAGTTCGCGCACCTTCGCGGCGATGTCGAGCGAGGCGAGCGTGCGCGCGTCCGTCGCCGCCATGTCGAGGCCGGAGCAGAAGGCTTCGCCCGCGCCCGTGATGACGACGACGCGGCTCGCGTCGGTCGCCGACTCGCGCACGGCCTCGGCGAAGGCGGCGAACATCTCGAAGTCCATCGCGTTGCGCCGTTCGGGCTTGTTGAAAGTGATGCGCTTGACGCCGGCTTCGAGCGTGACGACGATTCCGTCGTTCCCTTTCATGTCGGCTGTACCTCCGGGACGACCGGCGGGAGTCTCTGTCCGAGCGCGCGCTTGACGAACGCGATCTGCCCGGCGTGGTAGAGCGTGTGCTGTATCGCCCCGTGCAGCGAGACGTAGCGCGACGAACGCCCGTCGTTAATCGGTTCGTCGAGCCGCGCGTCGTCGAGGGCCAGCGTCGCGTCGCGCAACGCGGCGTATGTCGCGGCCAACTTCTCTCTGGTCTGACGCCAGGACTCTTCGCTCGCGTCCGTGACCCGCGGCCAGTCCTCCGGCGTGTTGTAGAACTCGGCGGATTCGCCGCCGAGCCTCAGAAGGATCGCGCGCTCCCACGCCTCGATGTGCGACACGAGTTCCCAGACGCTGTGCGCGCCCTCGCCGGGTCGCGCGGCGGCCTGTTCCGCCGTCACGCCTTCGAGCAGCTCGTTCACGGACGGGCCGTGCCACGCGCCGCCTTCGTGCGCGCGCTTCAGTTGGTCGGCGATTCGCTCAACTTCTCTCATATTCTTTCCGCCTTGATGAGTTTCCGGTTTCCTGAATTCGGTTAACCGCGTCCGCCGAAAATCCTCGGCGCGGAGACGACGGCGTAGCGGACGGGCGCGTGCTTCTTCGCGCGCCACCACGCGGCGACGGTCGCGCGTTTGACGAGCGCGGGATGCTCCTCTTTGCGCGCGACGCTGCGGACGAGGCGGCTGATGTCATGACGAAAAGCGACGACGACGAGGCGGCGGTTCGGGTCGGCAGCCTTGACGCGCGCGCGCTCGTAGCGAAGAAGCTCAAGCGTCCAGCCCGAACCGACGCGCTCCTCGCGCAGTTTCCTTTCGAGGTAGTCCGCGAAGTCGAGCGTGTCGTCGAAGAGGCGCTCGATGCCTCCCGTCTCGTGCGTCGCGAGATAACGATTCAGGTGCGCGTCGAAGCGGCTGCCCAAAACTCTGTGCGAGAGCGGGAGCAGCTTGCTTATCTCGACGAAGTGACGCTCACGCGCAGACCTCGCGAACGAGTCGAAGCGCGAGGCCGCGGCACGCTTGAGCTGGCGCGACTCCGCCGCCGAGAGTCCGAGTTCGCGGGCGAGCGCGACCGGCTCGCGGACGAAACGCTCGCGCAAGGACTCGTCGGTCGAGAGGCGCGCGAGTATCTGCTCGATGTCTGTGAGTCCCATTGCTCAGTAGGCGCGCAACTGCTCGCGGTAGGAGTCGAAGTTGCGGCGCATCTCCGCCATCGAGTCGCCGCCGAACTTCTCGCGCATCGCTTCGCACAGGACGAGCGCCATCATCGCCTCGCCGATGACGCCCGCCGCCGGAACCGCCGTCACGTCCGAGCGCTCGAACGCGGCCCTCTGCTCCTCCTTCGTCTCGATGTCCACGGACGCGAGCGCGCGCCTGAGCGTCGAGATGGGTTTAAGAAATCCGCGCACGCGCAACTCCTCGCCGTTCGTCATCCCGCCTTCGAGTCCGCCCGCGCGGTTCGTCGGTCGCGTGAACGCACGCGCGTCCCGGTCGTAGCCGATCTCGTCGTGAACCTGCGAGCCTCGGAGCGACGCGCCCTCGACGCCCGCGCCGATTGAGACGGCCTTCACCGCCGGGATTGACATGAAGGCGCGCGCCAGCCTGCCGTCGAGCTTCGCGTCCCAAGAGGCGTGCGAGCCGAGTCCCGCGACGACTCCGCGCGCGACGACCTCGAAGACGCCGCCGAGCGTGTCGCCCTCGCGCTTCGTCTCGTCAACGAGCGCGACCATCCTTTCTTGAGCTTCAACGTCGGCGCACCGGAGCGGCGCGTCGTCGGGTATCGCGCAGATTTGCTCCCACGAGACTTCGAGCGGGCTACCGGGCACGCCGCCGAGTTGCGCGACGTGGCTGCGTATCTCGCAACCGAACGCGGCGAGCAACTGTTTCGCGAGTGCGCCGCACGCGACGCGCGCGGCGGTCTCGCGCGCCGACGCACGTTCGAGGATGTCTCGGAGGTCGCGCGAGCTGTACTTCAATCCGCCCGCGAGGTCCGCGTGGCCGGGCCGCGGCCTTCGCACGCGGCGCATCTTCTCTTCGGGCGCGTCGCCCGGCGCGGCGGACATCACGTCAGTCCAGTTCGCCCAGTCCTTGTTCTCAATCGTGAGCGCGACGGGCGAGCCGAGCGTCAGGCCGTGGCGCACGCCGCCGAGAATTTCGACGCGGTCTTTTTCAATCTTCATCCGACCGCCGCGACCGTAGCCCCACTGACGCCGCTCAAGCTCGCGGTTGATCTGCTCGACTTCAACGGCTAGGCCCGCGGGCAGACCTTCGACCACGGCGACGAGCGCGCGTCCGTGCGACTCTCCGGCTGTCGTGAAGCGAAACATCGGCGTCAGTCAGAATTCGGAATCAAGTTAACAGCGGCGTTCAGGACTCAAACTCAAGCGTCGAGGAAACGCGAGCGCACTTCCGGCGGCGGCAGCATGCAACTGTCGTACTTGCCGAAGAGCTTGTAACGGTTGCGCGCGAAGAGGTCGTAAAAGTAATCGCGCAGCGCACGCGGCAGGACGCGCCCGATCAGAAAAATTTTCCAGAAGCCGCCGAGATACGCCGCGACTTTCAGCGCCGCGTCCGAGCGGACGAACACGCGCTTGCCGCCGTCGAAGTTTTCGACGAAGACGACGGAGTCAACGCCCTCCAACTCCGGGTGACGCCCGACGATTGAGCGCGCGTAGTCGCTCTGCAACGCGGCGAAGCGCATCGTCCCGCGCCGGTCGTGGTCGAGAATCATCTGAACCGTCTTGTTGCAGAACCCGCACACGCCGTCGTAGAGCAAGACCGGCGCGCGCGTCTTCGTTTCTACCATGATTTGCCGGTGAGATTATAAATCTTCGTGACCTCTGTGAATACCTCCGCGGCCTTTGTGGTTAAGAACGTCTGACTTAACCACAGAGGGCACAGAGGATTTCACAAAGGGCACAGAGAATATTGACTCAAGCGCGCAAGAACTCTTCCCCGAAAATGTTTCCGCGACCGAGGATGCAGGCCGGGTCGAAGGCGCGTTTGAGTTCGGCCATCTCGCGAAGGGCCGCGTCGCCGTAGAGTTCTCGCAGGTACTCGCGCTTGATCTTGCCGACGCCGTGCTCCGCCGAGATCGTGCCGCCCAGAGAGACGGCGCGGCGGATGAACTTCAAATAGATTTCGCGCGCGGCCAACTGCTCCACGTCGTCGCGCGGGAGGACGTTGACGTGGACGTGGTTGTCGCCGACGTGCCCGAAGATAACGTACTGGAGACGGCCCGCGCGCAGCGTCTGCTTGTAGAAGTCGAGCATCCGCGGGAACGCCTCGTCGGGCACGGCCATGTCGGTCGAGACTTTTCGTTGGCCGTGGCGCGCGAGCCATTCGTTGACCATGACGGGCAGCGCGTGGCGGAACGCGCGCATCTCCGCGCGGTCGTGCTGGTTCGTGCCGAACCAGGAGTCATTCGCGAGCGCGCCGTGCCTCTCGACCAACTCAAGCCACTCGCCCGTCAAAGCGTCTTCGGTCGCAGGCGTAGTCTCCTGCTCGAAGAAGACCGCGCCCGCCGCGCGCAGCGGCACGAGCGGGTATCGCTCGCGCAAAAACTTCAAAGACTCCTCGTCGAAGTATTCGAGCGCCCGCGCGTCGAGCCTGCCCGCCTCGCCGATTGCGCGCGCCGCGAGTGAACGCTCGCGCGCGTCATGAACGAATGAGAGCAAGTCGTCTTCCGTCCTGAAAAAGACGACGCCCGCGAGCACGCCTTCGGGCTGTGGGAGCAATGATACTTCGACTTCGGTGACGACGCCGAGCGTGCCTTCGCTGCCGACGAAGAGGTCAATCAAGTCCGCGCCCGGCGCGACGAAGTAACCGGCGGCGTGCTTGCGCGTCGCGGGCATCGTGTACGAAGGCAGGCGCGCTTCGATGTTCCGACCGCCGGAGAGCGGGACACGTATGCGCCCTTCTGCGTCGGCGAGAATCTCGCCGCGTCCGATGTCGAGCAGGTCGCCGCCTGCGAGCGCGACTTTCAAACGCCGCACGTACCGTCGCGTCGGGCCGTACTTGAAAGTGCGCGCGCCCGACGCGTTCGTCGCGACCGTGCCGCCGACGAAGCAGCTCGACTCGGTCGGGTCGAGCGGGTACAGAAGGCCGCGCGCACGAACCTCGCGCTGAAAGTCCGCGAGCACGACTCCCGCGCCGACCGCCGCGCGACCGCCTTCGCCTTCGCGAATGATCTCGCCGACGTGATTTAGTTTTTGAGTCGAAAGCGCGACGCCGCCGAGCGGCACGCGACCGCCGACTATTCCGGTGCCCGCGCCCGCGACCGTTACGGGTGTGCGCTCACTCGACGCGCGCGCGAGCGCTTCGGCAACCTCCTCGGAATTTTCGGGGATGACGACGCGCGCGGCCCGCCCGCCCGCCATGTTGCTCGAATCGGCGAGGAAGGATTGAATCTCGTCCTGCTCAGTCTTGACGAGCATGGCGGCAATCACGCCTTCGCGTGCGTCAACTCAACTGAAGCTCGCGGTCGCGGAGGTACTTGACGCGGTCGCGGAGTTCGGCGGCGCGCTCGAATTCGAGGTTCTTGGCGGCGTGGCGCATCTCTGCTTCGAGCCGCGCGATGGTCGCCTCGATGTTGCCGGCGGTGTACTCCTCGATCTTGTCGAGTTCGAGCGGGACTTTGAAGTAATCGGCCTCGTAGGCGGTGACGAGCGTGGCCTCGACCGGCTTGATGATGGTCTGCGGCGTGATGCCGTGCTCGCGGTTGTACTCCTCCTGAATGGCGCGGCGGCGCTGCGTCTCTCCGATGGCGCGGCGCATCGAGTCGGTCACGTTGTCTGCGTAGAGTATCGCCGTGCCGTTGGCGTTGCGCGCGGCGCGACCGATGGTCTGGATGAGCGAGGACTCGGAGCGGAGGAAGCCTTCCTTGTCGGCGTCGAGGATGGCGACGAGCGAGACTTCTGGCAGGTCGAGTCCTTCGCGCAGGAGGTTGATGCCGACCAGCACGTCGAACTCGCCGCGGCGGAGGTCGCGCAGGATTTTGATTCGCTCAAGCGTCTCGATGTCCGAGTGGAGGTAGCGGACGCGCACGTCAACTTCCGAAAAATATTCGGTCAAGTCCTCGGCCATCTTCTTCGTCAAGGTCGTCACGAGCACGCGCTCGTTTCTCTCGGCGCGCGTGCGACACTCGCCGAGCAGGTCGTCAATCTGCCCGCGGACGGGGCGCACTTCGACGAGCGGGTCCATCAGGCCCGTCGGGCGGATGATCTGCTCGACGACCTCGCCGCCCGTGCGCGTCAGCTCATACGGGCCGGGCGTGGCGGAAACATAAATCGTCTGGCCGATGCGGTTCTCGAACTCCTCGAAGTTCAGCGGGCGGTTGTCCATCGCCGACGGGAGACGAAAGCCGTATTCGACGAGCGTCTTTTTCCGCGACTGGTCGCCGTTGAACATCCCGCGCACCTGCGGGATGGTCTGGTGCGACTCGTCAATGACGGCGATGGTGTCTTCGGGCAAATAATCGAGCAGAGTCGGCGGCGGCGATCCGGGGGGCTTGCCCGTGAGGTGACGCGAGTAGTTCTCGATGCCGCGGCAGAAGCCCATCTCCTTGATCATCTCCAAGTCGTACATCGTGCGCTGGTGGAGGCGCTGCGACTCGACGAGCTTGCCTTCTTTAATTAGCTGCGGCTCCCACCAGTCAAGCTCCTGCTTGATGGTCTTGATGGCGCGCTTGATGGTTGACTTCGGCATCACGTAGTGCGTCTTCGGGTAGAGCGGAAGACGCGACGTGTGCTTGTGCAGGACTTCGCCGAGCAGCGGGTCAATCGTCGAGATCGAGTCAATCTCGTCGCCCCACATCTCGATGCGGTAAGCCTGATCCTGGTAGCTCGGATAGACCTCGACGGTGTCGCCGCGCACGCGGAAACTTCCGCGGTCGAACTCGATGTCTGAGCGCTCGTACTGGAGTTCGACGAGGCGCTGCAACAACTGTTCGCGCGTGATCTTCATCCCCGGTTCGAGGAAGAGAATCATGTTGTAGTAGGCGTCGGGGTCGCCGAGGCCGTAGATGCAGGAAACGCTGGCGACGACGATCACGTCGCGGCGCTCGAACAGCGCGCGCGTCGCGGAGAGTCGGAGGCGGTCAATCTCCTCGTTGATGGTCGCCTCTTTTTCGATGTAGGTGTCGGAGGCGGGGACGTAAGCTTCGGGCTGGTAGTAGTCGTAGTAGGAGACGAAATACTCCACCGAGTTTTCGGGGAAGAACGACTTGAACTCCTGGTAGAGCTGCGCGGCGAGCGTCTTGTTGTGCGCGATGACGAGCGTCGGGCGCTGCGTGCGCTCGATGACGCTGGCGACCGAGAAGGTCTTGCCCGAACCCGTGATGCCGAGCAGGACTTGATCCTTCGCGCCCTCGTCGAGTCCGCGCACGAGCGCGTCAATCGCCTGCGGCTGATCCCCTTGCGGCTTGAAGTCTGAGCGGAGTTTGAATGGCATAAGCGGACGAAAGCAGTGACAAGTTAAAAGTGACGAGTGACAAGTTGAAGTCAAATTCTAACTTGTCACTCGTCACTTGTCACTCGTCACTGCTTTCAGACCGCGGAGGGCTGGCCGCTGCTGCTTATCTGATAAATCGCCTCCATCAGGGCCGAGCGCACCTCGGTGGGGAGCGAGCCGCGGACGGCGAGGCGGCGGAAGGCGGGCAGCACTTCCTTCTGGCCGGAGAGCGCGAGCAGCTTGACGACGGCGAGGCGGACTTCGTTGTTCGGGTGGCCTTCGATGGCGCGGATGAGCGGCTGGACTTCGCCGGCCTTCGCCATCAGGAAGAGGAGCGAGAAAGCCTCGTAAGTCTTCTCGCGGCTCTCGCCCGTGAGTTGCGAAATCGCTTCGGAGGCGATGCCGGAGGTCGAGAGCGAGGAGCCGATCTGGCGGCGTCGTTCGGGCGTCGCCTCGCGCAGCGCGCGCGTGAAGGAGTCGGCGCGGTCTTCGCGCAGGTCGTAGAGAGCGCGCGCGGCGGCGCTGCGGACTTCCTTCGCGTCGTCGTCGAAAGCCGTGCAGATTTGCTGGAACGCCTCGTCGCTGTCAACGTGCGAGAGTTCGGTGATGGCCGCCGCGCGCTCCGCGGGCACACGGCTCGCGAGACGCTGCTGGATCGAGGCGGGGACGGTCGAGAACTCGTCGAACGGGACGACTCCTTTTTCATCCGAAGCGCCGGCCTGCGCGTGCGACTCTTCGGCGGCGAACGCTTGCTCCCGCCGGCTCTCGATCTGCTTGCTCGGTTCTTCAACTGCGCTCGAAGGCTCGACGGCGCGAGTCTCTTCGCCTTCCGGCGCGGGTTCTTCCGCCGCGGCGTGCGACAGGGCCTCGCCCGACGAAGCCTCGAAGACCTGCAACGAGGGCTTGCCCGCCGTCGGCTTCGTCTCGAAACTCTTCTCGTCAACGTCGAACTCGAACCACTCGGACGCGTCGGCCTCTTCCCTCGCCCGCGCGGGCGCTTCCTCGAAGCCGACCGCTTCCGGCTCGGCGACGTGCTCAAGCGAACGCCCCTCGACGACCGAAGAGTCGGAGGCATAGAACTCGAAGCCGCGCGGCTCGGCGGCGTGCGCGTCCGCCTCGACGTGCTCAATCGCCGAAGTCGCCGAAGGCTCGGCGGGCTGCGACTCCTCGCGCGACACTTCGATTGCCCGCGACTCGTCGGAGGGAATCTCCTCCGGCGCGTGCGCGACTTCGACGGGCGGCGCGGCTTCGCGCGCGTGCGCCGGCTCTTCGGTCGCGGCGTGTCCGCCGAAGTCCTCAAACTCGACTTCGAGGGCCTTGAGTTCGCTCTCGGCGGCGCTCGCGTGCGTGGCCGACCCGTCGAACGGGACGATCTCTGCCGTCGTCTCGGAGACGTGCGCGGCCTCCGGCTGCGTCCCGGCTTCGGGCGCGGATACGAACGGGAGAACGGCCTTCGTCGTCTCGTCGGACGCGCCCGTCGTCTCGGCGGCGTGCGCGTGTGCCTCGGCTTCGTGCGTCGCGTCTTCGTCGTTCGCGACGCCGACGAACGGAGCAATCTCTGAAGTGTGTGCTTCGGCAGCCGGCTCGGACTCTTCGGCCACGGCTGCTTCCGACTGCGCCGGCTCAGCCGGAGTCAACGCGTTCGTCAACGGTTCGGCGGGCGTCGGTTCATTCGAGGTTACGACATCCGTCGCGGGCGAGGCTTTCGCGACCGGCTCGGCCTGCGCCGCCGCGGCCTCCTGCTCGGCTGTGTAGCGGCACGGCTCGACGGCGTTGCGGATGATGCGGCTCGGAATCCCGTTCCTCAGTTGACGCTCGCGCGGGATGAGCGCTTCGAGCGGCGCGATGGCCGCGGGGTCGCGCAGCGAGCCGAGCGCCTCGACCGCCGCGCGGCGAACGTCAACCGAATCGTCTTCGAGCGCCGCGACGAGGTGCGGCGTCGCGTCGCGGCTTCCGACGAGCGCGAGCGCACGCGCCGCGGCGGCGCGCTCGGCGGGCGCTTCGGCCTCGCGCAGGTCGCGCACCGTCTCGTCGAAATAACCGTGCTCGACGAAGGCCGCGCGCGCGCGTTCGCGCCGCTCGAAGTTCCGCGTGGCGAGCGCCGCGAGCAGTTCGTAGGCGACCATCTGCCGCGCCATCGAGTCGGACGTTGAAAGGAGCGCGGGGTCGTACTCGCCGCCTTCGATCAGTCGGCGCGTCGCCGCCTGCGCCGCTTCGGGGTCGTGCGCGACCGCGGGCGCGATCTCGCGCGAAGGCTCGGCCTCCGCCTGATGAGATTCGACCTGTTCAGGCTCGACCTGGTGAACTTCGATCTGCTTAACTTCGGCCTGTCGTTCTTCGTCGGCTTGGGCCTGCGGCTGTGCGACTTCGATTTCGGTTGACTCGACCGACGCGTCGCGCGCTGCCTCGTGCTTCTTGACCGCGGGCACGACGGCTGTCTCGACGAGCGCCGCGACGCCCGTGATCGCCGCTGCGTCCGCGACCGCTTCGACGGCGGATGTGGTCTCGGCGGGCGCGACCGGATGCTCGGCGGGAGCGACGGAATGGTCGGCTGACTCGGTCGGCGGCGGCTCGACTTCGGAAGGTTCGGCGGTGGTCGTCTCAGCCGCGTGGCTTTCGACCGTGGTTTCGGCGGCGACCTCCTGCTCGGCTGCGACGGGCGGCTCGGTGAGAACAGGCGGCTCGACGACGGCGGCCTGCTCCTTCGCCAGGGATGATTCGGCGGCGCGCGTTTCGTCGGGTGCCGATTCGGCTGCGACAGTTTCGGCGTCGCGCGCCGCCGCGGTCTCGGCGAGCAGAGTTTTTGCGGCCTGCTTCTTTTT
>DASRCS010000050.1:0-5584 GCA_035652995.1 Pyrinomonadaceae bacterium | reverse complement strand
TATTCACGCTGAGCGACCGCGTCGCGCACTTCGGACTTGAGCATCATCAGTCGAACGACAGCCGCGTCGCCGAGCGCGCGCTCGTTGACGAGACGCAGGCGCGGCTCGCCTGGAGCGTGCTGCCGCACGAATACTTCCACTCGTGGAACGGTAAGTTCCGACGCCCCGCAGGACTCGCGACCTCCGACTATCAGAAGCCGATGTTGGGTGAGTTGCTCTGGGTCTATGAAGGATTGACGGAGTATTACGGTGACGTGCTCACCGCGCGCAGCGGCCTCTGGACGCCGGAGGAGTATCGCGACAACCTCGCGGAGACCGCGGCCAGTCTCGACCACAGGCCGGGCCGTCTGTGGCGACCGCTGATTGATACGACCGTCGCCGCGCAACTGCTCTACAACGCTCCGACAGAGTGGGACGCCGAGCGCCGCGGCGTTGACTTCTACGACGAGGGCGAGCTGATCTGGCTCGACGCCGACACTCTGATTCGTCAACTCACCAACGGCCAACGCTCGCTCGACGACTTCGTCAAACGTTTTCACGGCGCACCATCAACCGGGCCGATGGTCAAGCCGTACACGATGGACGACGTTGTGAACACTTTGAACGAAGTCGCGCCCTACGACTGGCGCACGTTCCTCAACCAGCGTCTCTGGTCAACCGACCCGCACGCGCCGCTCGGCGGCATCGAGCGCGGCGGCTATCGCCTGACTTACGACGACGTTCGCGGTCAACACATCGAGGATTTGGAAGACGGGCGCGACCGCGTGGAGATGGGTTACTCGCTTGGGCTTCGGCTCGACACGAAAGGTCTCATCGCCGACGTGATTCCTGGAACGCCCGGCTTCGCCGCCGGCCTCGCGCCGGGGACGACCGTCGTCGCCGTCAACGGTAAAGCGTTCACGCCCGCCGCGCTGCGCGACGCGGTGAGCGCGGCCAAGACAGGCCGAGGGCAGATTCAACTCCTCGTTAATAACGAGGGCACGCTCATCAACTACGCGCTCGACTACCACGGCGGCGAGCTTTACCCGCACCTCCGGCGCGACAACTCAAGGCCCGACCTGCTCGACCAGATCATCGCGCCTCTGACGCATTAGGATTGAGGTAATCCGAGTTCGGTTCGGACGGACGCCTGCGTCACAAGGGGCGATTCAAACCGAGTTTGGAAAAACTCAGGCGGAATCGCTCCGTTCGCTGAATGTTTTAACTTAATCCGTGTGGGTAATGTGGCGAGTACGGTTCGCTCCGCCCCGACTCTGTTCGCACTCAGGGCACGACAGTCATGAATCCGAGCAATCCCGACTCGAATCGGAGTAATTCGAGTCGGGATTGCTCCAAATTGCGACCAGTTCAGAGAGAAATGAGTCGAGTTCGCCCTAAAGCAAATCGAGACCGGAGCAAACCGCTTCGCGTCTGCCCCGGTCTCAATCGTTTTCTCTCCGAGCCGGTGAGCGATAACACGCCCGCTACCTGTTCGTCCGCCCTTCCGCGTCCGTGTTGCCGTCGAGCCGGCACAGATTTCGCGCTTCTCGCCCGCAATTATCGCAAGCCCGCCAGCGCAAGCTCCTGAACCCGCCCGGCCACGTCGGCGAGCGCGATGTCGGTTGACTGCTTCGCGGCGCGGTCGAAGAGTTCGACGTTGCCGTCCGCGATCTTCTTGCCGACGGTGATGCGGAAGGGGATGCCGACGAGGTCTGCGTCCTTGAACTTGACGCCAGCGCGCTCGTCGCGGTCGTCGAGTAAGACTTCGAGTCCGGCGCGGCGCAACTCTTCGTAGAGGCGCTCGCCCGCGTCGGTCATCTCCTTCTGCTTGACGTTCGTGACGGTGACGACCACGTCGAAGGGCGCGATGGCGCGCGGCCAGATGATGCCGTCGGCGTCGTGGTTCTGCTCGATGGCGGCGGAGAGGATGCGCTCGACGCCGATGCCGTAGCTGCCCATGACGATGGGCACTTCCTTGCCGTTGGCGTCCAGCACCGTCGCGCCCATCGAGTCGGAATACTTCGTGCCGAGCTTGAAGATGTGGCCGATCTCCATCGCCTTGAAGATGTCGAGCGTGCCCGCTTCGCAGTTCGGGCACGCCTCGCCCTTCTGCACCGTGCGAAGGTCGGCCCAAGCGTCGGGGTTGATGTCGCGCTCGATTGCGACGCCGCGGATGTGGAAGTCGTCTTTGTTCGCGCCGGTCGTCATGTTGCGGCGACCGCGCAAAGAATTGTCCGCGACGATGCGAACATCTTTCTTAGCTGACTTCGCCTTGTCGCGAGCGCCGACGCCGCCGAGACTGCCCGCGCTCGCGCCGAGCAGTTCGACAATCTCTTCGGGGTGGGCGGGTCGGACGGCGGACGCGCCGAGCGAGTCGCCGAGTTTGACTTCGTGAAGCTGGTGGTCGCCGCGCAGGAGCACGAGCACCGCGTACTGCTCCTGCGTCGCCGCGTCCGTCGCGACGTAAACGAGAGTCTTGATCTGACGAGAGGCTTCAGCGCCGCCGGGGAACGTCGTCAGGTCTTCGATGGTTCGCACGCCGGGCGTCGGGAACTCTTCGGGCGAGTCGGGGCCTGCTTCGTCTTCAATCACGGGAAGCCGCGAAGTGGCCTTCTCAAGATTTCCGGCGTAGCCGCAATGCTCGCAGACGGCGATGAAGTCCTCGCCCGCGCTCGTGCGCGCCATGAACTCGTTGGACTCTGTGCCGCCCATCGCGCCCGAACTGGCCTCGACGATGTGGTACTTGATGCCGCAGCGGTCGAAG
Source organism: Pyrinomonadaceae bacterium (assembly GCA_035652995.1). GTDB lineage: Bacteria > Acidobacteriota > Blastocatellia > Pyrinomonadales > Pyrinomonadaceae > QHXN01. The sequence goes on along the minus strand of DASRCS010000050.1, from coordinate 2,841 downwards.
ATTTTTTTGTACGCCTCGCGCTGATGCCCGAACGCCACGTCGAGTCCGGCGCGGTCAACGTCGAAGGTGTAGGCGTCCTTCATGATGAACTGCCGGAGTCGCATCAGCCCCGACTTCGGGCGCTCCTCGTCGCGGAACTTGGTCTGAATCTGGTACCACATCTGCGGCAGTTGCTTGTACGAGCGTATCTCGTGGCGCGCAATCGAAGTGAAAATCTCCTCGTGCGTGAAGCCGAGACAGAGGTCGGTTCCTTTGCGGTCTTTGAGGCGGAACATCGTCTCGCCCATCACGGCCCAGCGCCCCGACTCCTTCCAAAGCTCCGCGGGGTGGAGCGCGGGCAGGAAGAACTCCTGCCCGCCTATCGCGTCCATCTCCTCGCGTATGATCTTCATCGCGCGCTGCGCGACGCGCCAGCCGAGCGGCAGGAACGAGTAAATTCCTGCGCCGAGTTGTCGGATGTAGCCGGCGCGCAAAAGAAGTCTGTGCGAGACGACCTCGGCGTCCGCGGGGTCTTCGCGAAGTGTGGGGATGAAATACTGTGACCAGCGCATAAAGTTTAAATTGAATCTCCTCTGCGACGATTCTGCGACCGAAAATGAACCGCCATTCTCGCGCAGCGGAGGCCGCAAAGCAAAGGACGGAGGACGGCAGGCATGAGGATCGTGATCGTCGGCGGCGGCATCGGCGGGCTGTCGGCGGCGCTGGCGCTGAGGCGCGAGGGGTTCGAGCCGCGCGTGTTCGAGCAGGCTCCGGCGCTTTTGGAAGTCGGAGCGGCGATTGCCGTCTGGCCGAACGCGATGCGTGTCTTGCGCGGCCTCGGCCTGGGCGAAGCGGTGACGGAGCGCGGCGGGCTTCTCAGACACGCGCGCTGGCTCGACCGCGGCGGGAGGGTTTACAAACGGCTCTCGTTCCCGGACGAAGACGTGCCGGGCGTCGCACTCCACCGCGCGGACTTGCAGGGCGCACTGCTGCGCGCGCTGCCGCCGGACGCGATCACTCTCGGAAAGAGGTTCGAGGGATTCGTGCAGGAGCGGGACGTTGTGCGCGCGCGCTTCGGCGACGGCGACGAAGTCGAGTGCGACGTGCTTGTCGCCGCGGACGGCATTCACTCGCGCGCAAGGACTCAGTTGCTCGGCGACGGCGAGCCGGTCTATCGCGGCTACACGGTCTGGCGCGGCATCGCGAAGATCGAACACGAGTCGCTTCTGCCGGAGACGGCGATGGAGTTTTACGGCAGCGGCCAGCGCTTCGGCGTCGGGCCGGTCGGCCTGGGGCGCACGGGCTGGTGGGCGACGGCGAACGAGCCGGAGGGCGCGGCTGAGTCGGCGATTGAACATCGCGAGAAGTTGCTGCGTCTCTTCGAGGGTTGGTGCCCGCCCGTCCGCGAACTCATCGGCGCGACGCCTTCGGAGACAATCTTGCGGAACTCGACATTCGACCGCGCGCCCGCGAAGCGTTGGGGCGAGGGACGCGCGACGCTCCTCGGCGACGCGGCGCACCCGTTGACGCCGAACTTCGGGCAAGGCGGCTGCATGGCGATTGAAGACGCGGCGGTGCTCGCGGGGTGTCTCGCAAAATACGACGACGCGGCGCGGGCGCTCCGCGAGTACGGGTCGCACAGGCGCGCGCGGACGGCCCGCGTCGCGCGCTACTCGCTGTTCTACGGCGCGGTCGGTCAGTGGGAAGGGAAGACGGCTGTGCGACTGCGCGCCGCGATGCTCTCGTCCGTGCCGAAGTCCGTCGGGAGAAGGCTGATTCGGCTCGTCTTCGACTACGACGCTCGCTCCGTGAAAATCTGAGCGCGCCCGACTTCCGCGCCGACGAAAGGCGGATTGCGGAGCGCACGTGCGTGATGTAACATCCATGCCACTTCAAACGAGCCTTCAAACCAGAGCGGAGAGTGATGCGAGATGAGCGACCTTTTGAACGCGCCTTTGTCGGAAGTTGACCCCGTGATCAGCCGCGCGATTGACGACGAGGTGCGGCGTCAGGCGGAAGGGTTGGAGTTGATCGCGTCGGAGAACTTCGTCAGCGAGGCCGTCCTCGAAGCGATGGGTTCGGTCTTCACGAACAAGTACGCCGAAGGCTACCCGAAGAAGCGCTACTACGGCGGCTGCGAGTTCACCGACGTGGTCGAGCAGACGGCGATTGACCGCGCGAAGGAGTTGTTCGGGGCCGACCACGCCAACGTCCAGCCGCACAGCGGCTCGCAGGCGAACATGGCCGTCTATCTCGCCGCGCTCGGTTACGGCGACCAGATACTCGGCATGAACCTCTCGCACGGCGGACACCTCACGCACGGACACCCTCTGAACTTCTCCGGCATGAGCTACAAGGTCGCCGACTACGGCGTCTCGCGCGAGACCGAGCAGATTGATTACGACGAACTCGAACGGCTCGCGCAGGAGCACAACCCTCGGCTCATCGTCTGCGGCGCGTCCGCTTATCCGCGAATAATTGACTTCGAGCGCATCGGCGAGATCGCGAGAAGCATCGGCGCGAAAGTGATGGCCGACATCGCACACATCGCGGGGCCGGTCGCCGCGGGCCTTCATCCTTCGCCCGTCCCGCACGCCGACTACGTGACGACGACGACGCACAAGACCCTGCGCGGGCCGCGCGGCGGACTCATCCTCTGCAAGGCCGAGAACGCGGCGGAAGTTGATAAAAAACTTTTCCCCGGCGTGCAGGGCGGGCCGCTCGTCCACATCATCGCGGCGAAGGCCGTCGCGTTCGCCGAGGCTCTGCGCGAAGACTTCCGTAGCTACCAGCGACGCATCCTCGCCAACGCCAGGGCGCTCGCGAATGAGCTTCAGGAGCAGGGCTTCCGCCTCGTCTCCG
>DASRCS010000049.1:0-16205 GCA_035652995.1 Pyrinomonadaceae bacterium | reverse complement strand
ATCATGATGACGGCGTCGGTGTCGGGATCGTCGTTGAACATCTTCATGATGTCGATATGCTTCAGTCCGTTGATCGGGTCGCCGCCGATGCCGACCGCCGAAGACTGGCCCAGGCCCAATTCGGTCAACTGACCGACCGCTTCATAGGTCAGCGTGCCGGAACGCGACACTACGCCGATGCGGCCCTTCTTGTGGATGTGGCCGGGCATGATGCCGATCTTGCACTTGCCGGGCGAGATGACGCCTGGGCAGTTCGGGCCGACGAGCCTCGTCTGCCGCGTCGAGAGGTACTCCTTGACCTTCACCATGTCGAGCGCCGGGATGCCTTCGGTGATGCAGACGACGAGCGGGACACCGGCGTCCGCCGACTCCATGATGGCGTCGGCGGCGAAGGCGGGCGGGACGTAGATGACCGAGGCGTTCGCGCCCGCCTCGCGCACGGCGTCGGCGACGGTGTTGAAGACGGGGATGCCCTCGTGCGTCGTGCCGCCCTTGCCGGGCGTGACGCCGCCCACGACCTTCGTGCCGTACTCGACCATCTGCTTCGTGTGGAAAGTGCCTTCCTTGCCCGTGATGCCCTGCACGACGAGGCGCGTGTTCTTGTCAACGAGAACGCTCAAAGGTGTCTGCTCCTGTGTCTGCGAATTTGCTTTCTTTGTTTGACCCGGCAGTATAGCACGGCGGGAACGACCGGCGAAAAAGCGGCGCGGCGCGCGTTTCGCCCGACGACTCTTTACGAAGACTGAAGGAATGTTATTCCAACTCCACGCTCTCGCCGTAAGTCGGAACTTCGACGCGCCAGCCGAAACGCTCGCGTATGTGCGAGGCCATTGCCGCCGCCGACTCCGGCTCGCCGTGTGTCGTGAACGTCGTGCGCGGCGGAGAGGGCATCGGCTCAAGCCAGCGCAAGACCTCGCGCCAGTCGGCGTGGGCCGAGAGTCCGCCGATGCGCTCGACGTGGCAGCGCACCGGCACCGTCTGCTTCATGATTCGCACCTCGCGCTCGCCTTCGAGGATGCGCCGGCCCGTCGTGCCCGCGGCCTGGAAGCCGACGAAGAGAACGGTCGCGCTCTCGTCCGGCAGAATTCTTATCGCGTGATGCAGAACGCGCCCGCCCGTCATCATCCCCGACGCGGAGATGATGATGCGCGCGCCGCTCTCTTCGTTCAGGCGCTTCGACTCTTCGCGCGTCGAGGCGGTGAGCATCGAGCGCGTCCGCAGAGGGTGCCGGTGCTGCGCGAGAAGGCTCGCGTAATCCTCGTCCTGCTCGTCGCGGTTGCGCTGGTAGATTTGCGTCGCGGCGGCGGCCATCGGCGAGTCAACGCGCACGGGCAGCACGGGGATGCGCCCTTCGTCTTCGAGTTCGCGGATGTAGTAAACGACCTCCTGCGTGCGCCCGACGGCGAACGCGGGGATGAGCAAAGGCCCGCCGCGCTCGACCGCCTCGTTGATGACGCGCGCGAGCGCGTCCTTCGGGTCTTCCGCCTCGTGCTCGCGGTCGCCGTAGGTTGATTCGACGAGCAGGTAGTCGCACGCGGGCGGCGGCGTGGGGTCTCGTATGATCGGCTGATGATAATGTCCGAGGTCGCCGGAGAAGAGCACACGCCTTCCCTTCCCGTCCGCGCCCGCGCCTTCGAGTTCGAGCAGCACGAGGCTTGAGCCGAGGATGTGGCCCGCGACACGGAAGCTCGCTTTCACTCCTTCAGCCACATCGGTCGGCTCGCCCGTGTTCGGGCACGTGTGAATCAACTTGATCGCGGCGCGCGCGTCCTCCTCGGTGTAGAGCGGCAGCGCGGGCGCGTGGCGCGTCAGGTTGTGGCGGTTGCGGTAATCGGCCTCTTCTTCTTGCAGACGGGCCGCGTCCGGCAAAAGGAGCTTTATCAAATCCGCCGTCCCCCGCGAGCAAAAGACCGGCCCGCCGAACCCTCGCGCGACGACACGCGGCAGATAACCCGTGTGGTCAATGTGCGCGTGCGTGATGACGATCGCGTCGAGACTCCCGGCGTCGAACGGCGGCTCCTCCCAATTCCGCTCCCGCAACTCCCTCAACCCTTGAAACAGACCGCAGTCAACCAGCACGCGCGCGCCATTGCTCTCGACCAGATACTTCGACCCGGTCACAGTCCCCACTCCGCCCCAGAAAGTTAAGCTCGCCATCGCCCCTCCCACCGAACCCCACAGACATCAAACCGCGCGCCGCTTCCACACCGCAACTTGGCTTGCACCACTAGCTGAAGCTAGTGGCAATTGATGAGGCCGTAGAAGCTTGCTCGCGGCCTACTGTTTGGGGCCGGAACTGCTCAGGTGTTTGGTCGTCCCTTCGGTCACGCTGTAGCTGGGCGGGACGAACTCGGACGTGTCGGCGGAGCGGAGGGTTTTGCTTTCTGTTGTTCCCGGCAGGGCTTCGGGCTTCGAGCGCAGAGCCATTTCGCGGCGCGCGGCCTCGGCCTGCTTCTTGCTGACGAAGACGCCGTTGACGATCAGGCCGAGGCCGACTAAGAGCGGGATGACGCCGGCGACCCAGATGTGGTTGAGAATCTGCGCGGTGTCGTTGGGGACTTTGCCGCTCTCGACGATGCCCTCCATGAAGATACCGAGGAAGATGATTAAGGCGACGCCGACGCTGGCGGTGATGACGCCGCCTTTGATTTCGTTGTAGCGCTTGACCTCCGGCGTGATGCCGCGCAGAAGGTCGAGTTCTTCCGCGCGCCGCCTGCGCTCGCCTTCGGAGAGGAACATCTCGGCGACCCACGTCTTGCTCCAGTCGAACTTCTCGCCCGCGTCGCGCATGGCGACCGCCTGCCGGACGGCCTCAAGGTTCGCGCCGCAGTTTTTGCAGAAACGCAGCTCGTCGCTCTGCGTCGTGCCGCATTGGGGACAGAACATCGCTTCGGCCTCCCGTTCTGATTTTCCCTACACGTTACGAAGACGGCGGCGCATTGGTTCGCCTCACGCCGCGGCCTTCTGCCCGCCCGCGAGCGCGACGACCTTCTCCGCCGCGTCCTTCATCCCTTCGGCGACCGTGAAGTTCAGACCCGACTCGCGCAAAACGCGCTGGCCCTCTTCGACGTTCGTGCCTTCGAGCCGGACGACGACCGGCACCTTTATGCCGAGATTCTTCGCGGCCTCGACCACTCCGCGCGCGACCATGTCGCAGCGGACGATGCCGCCGAAGATGTTGATGAGGACGGCGCGGACGTTCTCGTCGGCGAGCAGGATTTTGAAAGCCGCCTCGACTCTCTGCTGCGAAGCGCCGCCGCCCACGTCGAGGAAGTTCGCGGGTTCGCCGCCCGCGAGCTTGATGATGTCCATCGTCGCCATCGCGAGTCCCGCGCCGTTGACCATGCAGGCGATGTTGCCGTCGAGCTTGATGTAATTGAGGTCGAACTTCGACGCCTCGATCTCCAGCGGCTCCTCTTCGTTGAGGTCGCGCATGGAGGCGAAGTCGGGGTGGCGGAACAAGGCGTTGTCATCGAAGTTCACCTTCGCGTCGAGCGCGAACAGACGACCGTCCTTCGTCAGAAGGAACGGGTTGATCTCGACGAGCGAGGCGTCCAACTGCTCGTTCGCCGCGTAGAGCGCCTGCATGAACTTCGCCGCCTGATTCACAAGCCCGGCGGGGAGTCCGAGTCCGAAGGCGAGCTTGCGCGCCTGGAACGGGCGGAAGCCGACCGCCGGGTCAATCGTCTCTTTCAGGATCAGCTCAGGCGTCTTCGCCGCGACCTCTTCGATGTCCATGCCGCCCGCGGACGAGGCCATGAAGACGGGCCGGCCCGAAGCGCGGTCGAGCACGATGCCGAGATAAAATTCCTTGTCAATCGGCAGCCCCTCTTCGACGAGCAGCACGCGAACCTCTCGCCCTTCGGGGCCGGTCTGGTGTGTGACGAGGTTCATGCCGAGCATCTGGCCGGCGATGTCGCGCGCCTCTTCGGGAGACTTGGCGAGTTTGACTCCGCCGCCCTTGCCGCGACCGCCCGCGTGAATCTGCGCCTTGACGACGACCACGTCAGTGCCTAACTCCTTCGCAGCGTTGTAAGCCTCCTCCGGCGTGCGCGCGACTATCCCGCGCGGCACGGCGACACCGAACTTCTTCAACAACTCCTTGCCCTGATACTCGTGAATCTTCATCCTTCGACCTCTGCGGCCCGCGCGGACGCGAGCGCCTGAAATTGGTTTGAATATTTGGATCGCCGTCGAGTGTATCCGCACGCGGCTTTACACGGCAAGTGAAGCCTTCTGCTTTTCCCTCTATGCCCTTTGTGAAATCCTCTGTGACCCCTGTGGTTAAGGTAAGCCTATTTTAAACACAAAGGACACAAAGGAATTCACAGAGAACACAAAGGAATTCAACCGTCTGCCGGTAGCTTTCTGGAAACGGCGCGCGATTCGTCGTCTGTTTGATTCATCAAGGCAGGCGAGGTGAAGCGATGACGTTGGCGCTGACTTTGATTTTCGCGTTCAATCTCTACGCGAGGGCCGGCAGGCTGAGATAGAAGTTTTCGGTTGCATCCTTTTGAGTGAATGGGGCAAGGCGGGTTTGCACGCGCAGACCCGCCTTGCTTTTTTTTCGGACAAAGCCGGAAACGCGTCGCCCCCGCCCGGGCGTGACCCGTCCTCGCGCAGCGCGGGCGGACGCGGCCATTCTTGCGCGGCGCTCGCGCGGCTGTTTTAATGTCCCGCGCCCGCTGTTTTTGTCAGCGCAGTTAACACCTGATGAATCGGATGAAACGCCTTCTCTCTCTCGCCGCCACAGCCTTGCTCGCCTTCTCGCTCGCGTCGTGCAAGTCAACGAACGGCAACTCCGAGTCGGCCAGTGGCGCGCAGCCGAACGCTTCGCCCGCCGCCGCGTTCACGCCGCCGCCCGGAGCCGTGGAGATTTCCGAGGACACGCTCAAGAAGGACGCCGCACAGAACCCTGACGACCCGACGGCGCATTACAACCTCGGAACGATTTACATGGCCGAGGGCAAGTTCGACGCCGCCGCCGAAGAGTTTAAGCTCGTCGCCACGAAGAACCCGAAGGACGTTGACGCGCTCGCGAAACTCGGCATCGCCTACGCCTCGGCGAACAAGTTCGACGACGCGATTGACGCGTTCAAGCGTGCCGCCGCGCTCTCGCCGAACAGCGCCGAGTTGCACCAGAGGCTCGCGGACGCTTACGACAAATCTGGCCGCGGCGCGGACGCGGCGAAGGAGCGCGCCGCGCTCGCCCGCCTCGACCCGAACGCGCAGGCGAAAGCGCTCTACAAGTCGGGCAACTACGCGGAGGCTCTCGCCGAGACGCGGAAGGTCGCGGGCAAAAACGCCGAAACCTACTTCGTCATGGGCAACGCCCTGCTCAAGCTGAATCAGGCGAAGGACGCGGCGGCGGCATTCAAGCAGGCCTTGAAGTTGAATCCGAAGTACGAGGACGCGCTCATCCAGATCGGGAACGCATACGACAAACTGGGGCAGGAGGAGGACGCGGCCAAAGCATTCCAGAGCGCGACAAATCTTAACCCGCAGGACTCCGACGCCTTCTTCAACCTCGGCAACACGTACAACAAGCTCGGTCGTTACGGCGATGCGGCGGAGGCTTTCAACCGCGCGGTCTCGCTCCGGCCCGGCGACGCGGACGCGCGCTTCGCCCTCGCCGTCGCACAACTCCGAAACGGAAACGTCGGCGCGGCGGACGAGCAGTACGAGGCGCTGAAGGGCATCAACAAGGAGACCGCCGACAGACTCCAACAGCTAATCGGCAAGAGCGGCGGGTCGAAGTGATCCTCAACCCGAAAAGAATGGCGGTCTTTCGCCCTGCCGAAACATTCGACGGCGCGCGTGAGAATTGTTCGCAGTCTTCACTCGGCGAGCGTTCGTAGAATTTCCCGACCCGCGCTTGACTCGAATCTGATTTCGGAATAAAACTCCGACATCGTCTCGCGGGTTCGACGCGGAAGCGTAGTCCCGCATTCCTTCCGACTTGATTGACTAAACAGAAGGAGTTTCCCTTGTGCGACGTATCTATTTTTTTGCCCCGCTCCTCGCCTTCTTCGCTTTTATTCTCCTGACATCTTCCCTGCGCGCGACGAAAGCGCAGAACTCCGTCGCGCCGAAGTCCGTAGCCTACGGCGCGACAGAACAGGACGTTCTCAAAGAGATCAATCTCGCGCGCACGCACCCGGCAGAGTACGCCGCGTACCTCGAACAGTTGCGCCCGTACTTCGTCGGCAAAGAGCTGAGGCAGCCCGGCAAGCCCGCGCTCATGACCGAGGAAGGAGTCGCCGCGCTCGAAGAGGCGATACGCTTCCTCCGCTCGGCGAAGCCCGTGCCGGCCTACAGCATGTCCCTGGGGATGAGTTCCGGCGCGCGCGAACTCGTCAAAGACCAGGGCGCGACGGGCGCGACCGGCCACAGGGGCGCGGACGGGAGTTTCTGCGAGCAGCGGGCCAAGCGCTTCGGCTCCTGGACAGACCCCATCGGCGAAGACATAGCCTACGGCAACGACACCGCGCGCGACCGCGTCATTGCGTGGCTCATTGACGACGGCGTCGCCAACCGCGGCCACCGCGCCAGGCTCTTCAACACCTCCTACAAAGTCGTCGGCGTCGCCTGCGGCGACCACAAGATGGGCGGCATGTGCGTCATCACCTTCGCCGGCGGCTTCTCCGACAGGCCCGCCGCCGCGCAAACGAAGGGCGGCAATAAAACGGTCGTCCCCGCCAGCGCGAAGCGCTTTTGAAAAATCCGACGGCTACTCAACCCATCAGAATTTGTTTCTAAAAGCGCGAGAGGCTTGCGGTCAACAGCCGCAAGCCTCTCGCGCTTTTACTTCACGCTCACAACTATCGAGTTCTTCCCGTCCACCCTCCGAAGAGCTTCAACTCCCGCGCCCGCCGCATTCCTTCGGCCAGGCACAAGACAAGTTTGGGAATGATTAAGGAGTTGTGGCGAACAGGATAAAAAAAGTTGCCTTCAATCCATCAGAATCGAAGGCAATCTGGCATCGGGATGACTGGATTCGAACCAGCGACCTCTCGCACCCCAAGCGAGCGCGCTACCAGGCTGCGCCACATCCCGTGACGGTGGGTAGTATCACCGGAAATTTTTGTTTGGTCAAATGAGGCGCGGCGGGCCGCAGGAGTTTCAGCGGCGGCGCGCGCCCGCGGAAGGGTTGTCGGCTTCGAGCAGCACGAGCAGGTCGTGCAACTGCTCGCGCAGACGGCGGAGGGCGACGCGGCGGTCTTCGGTCGGCTGAACTTCAGGCTCGGGCAGACGCGTCAACTGTTCGGGAACTTCGTCAGGCTCTGTGAAAGCTTGCTCCTGCTCTTCCGCGACTTGCGGCGGCGGCGCGAACTGCGGCGCGGGCTGGACGCTCGTCAACTGCGCGCTCATCTCAGGCGTCACGACCTTGAGTTTGCTCGCGCCGCGGAGTTCGTTCGTCAGACGCTTCTTCGCGCCGGCTATCGTGTACTGGTCTTCGTAGAGCAATTCTTTTATCCGCAGCACCATCTCCACGTCGCGCTTGCGGTACGTGCGCTGGCCCGCGCGGTTCTTCTGCGGCGCGAGCATCGGGAACTCCGACTCCCAGTAGCGAAGCACGTGTGCCTGCACGCCGGTGATGTCGCACACCTCGCCGATCTTGAAGAAGAGCTTTTCGGGGATTGGCACGGCGGCTTGATTCATAAACTTTCGCCCGGTACGTCCGACGGAAGAAGCTCGAAACGACTTCGCACGCCTTGAAAATTTTTACTGTTGGTCGCGTCTCGCCCGGCAGGGGCGGCGGGGCGTGCGATTCGGCACAATGTTAACCGCGCCACAAACCCTTGTCAACGCAAATGTTAAGTCGGACGGCCTACTATCAGCGCGGGTCGAACATGATGAGCCGGCTCGCCGGGTCGAAGGTGATTCGGAAGGGGCGGAGCGCGTCGCGACCGAGGAGGACGGGCGCGCCCTTCTCCGCGCGCTCGATGAAGTCTGTCGGGACGCCGCGGAGCACGAGCGGGCCGACGCTGACGGTCGCCGCGCGCACGCGCCTCGAAGTGATTTCGCCGCCCGTGATGTCGTGCGCGCCCGCGCGTTGCTGGCCTCCGGTCGAGAGAATTCCCAACGCACGCGCCGCGCTCTCGTCAACTGCGAGGCCGAAACTCGAACCCGTGTCGAGGAGCGCGCGCCGGCCCTCACCGAGCATGACGTAAGGGCGGCGGCTGCGACCGTCCGTAAGCCAAGGCACGACGGCTCCGCCCTGCGGCGCGTCGCGCGGGCGGAGCGGCTGCGAGTGCGGGTCGAAGAAACTTATCTCGCCGTTCGGAAAGTCAATCACGAAGCCGAGAGGGTAGAAGGCTTCGGAAGGGTCGAGTATGCCGTCAACGTCCGCGGGCAGGCCCGACGCCACGATTGAGAAGCCGCGCGCGGGCAGAACGTTCTCGCGCGAGCCGAGGGCGACCTCGTGCGGAAAAGCCTTCTGGCCGACGCCCGCGCCCGCGCCGCTCAGGCCGCCGACCTCGATGCCGCGTCCGCCAGCCTCGACCTGGACACGCGCCGCCCCCGCGACGCGCGGCGAAAGAATCGTCGCGCCCGCGCCCGTGTCAACCGCGAACGTGAAAGGCCCTGCGCCGTTGACCCACGTCCTGACCAGAAGCCCGCGACTTCCCGACTCGCGAAAGCTCACGGGCGACGGAATCGTCGCGGGGCGTGTCGCCTGCTGCGCCGGTCTCGTGTTCGCGGCGAGGAGTTCCGCCCGGACGTTGCTCAGGCTCCCTCCGTCGCGAAAATGGGCAGCCCCACGAATCGTTGAGGCTGCCCATGCAGACAGGAGGAGCGTCAGAGACAGAGCCGAAGCAGCGCACGCGGCGCTTTTCAGTCTTCCGCTCATCGGCGTTCGCTCTTAGTAGCGGTGGTGCTTGCGAAGTTTGTACGTCCAGAGCGCCGAGCCGCCGCCGCCGGCCAGAGCGCCGATGGCCGCGCCCTTGCCGCCGCCGATAATCCCGCCGAGAAGTGCGCCGCCGCCCGCGCCGATGGCCGTCGTCAACTTGTCGCGGTGCTTCTGCCAGAAGGTGCGACCGCTGCGCTGGCCGTAGTCGTAATAAACCCTGCGCGGGGCGCTTCTCGCGTAACGAGTTCGCGTGCGATAAACGACGCGCTCATTCGGGACGACAACGGTTCGCGTATTCCTCGTCGTGGACACCTGCGCCGACTGCGCGCCTTCGAGGAAGCCGTCGCGGAAGGCCGCGCGCTGTTCCTCGGTCATGCCCCTGGTCTCGGCTGCGATTTCGTCATCGAGCGCGGCGTTCTGGTCGTTGGCCGCGACCTGATCGTTTGGAGTAGCGGTCTTGTCCGTCGCGACCGTGTTCGTGGTCTGCGGCTGCGCCGTCGCCGTCTGGGCCGTGTCGTTGGCGGCGCTCCTGTTCTCGTGCATCACGAACGCGCCGACCGTGCCGCCGAGCAGCGTCGCGACCAGAGCAACCGGCAGAATCTTATTGTTCGTCATCGTCAGGCTCTCCTCAGATAAATGATCTTTAATGACCCGACAGTTTAGGTGGCAACTGCCGTTCCCCGAACGGAGACTTCGACTTTTTATCTACAGTATCCGACGCGCGACTTCCAGCCTCGTCCCGCATTTTTCGCCGACCGCAACAGTTTTATAATCGAATCGTAAGATTGAGCGCGCTGCACCCGCGCGCGATTTCCAAAACATCTTTATACGAAATGGATTGCCATTGAACGATATGCTCATCCGAGGTGTACGCAAGTCGAGTCCGAAGGATCGGGCGAAGAACCTTCCGGCGGCGCACTGTCGTTGGACGCTTCCAGAACTCAGGGGCTATAATCCCTCTTCGCTCGCCCCAGTCCACCGGAGGTTCTTCGCAAGCTAGTGTCAACTTCTGCTTCAGTCTTTCGCCTCGCGAGGCGGCTCGAAGGTGTCGGGTTCTCCGACATCGTCAAAATCCGAAACAAGGTGATGGAGCTGCGCGCGGGCGGCGCCTCCGTCTTTCAGTTCGAGGGCGGCGAGCCGTTCCCGAACACGCCCGACCCCGTCAAGGAGGCGATGGCGCGCGCGCTTCGCGAGAACAAGACTCGCTACGCGCCTTCGTCCGGCATCCCCGAACTCCGCGCGGCGATTGCCGCGAAGCTGCGCGGGCGAAACCGAATTAACGCGCGCGAGTCGGACGTGCTGGTTCTGAACGGCGGGATGCAGGGACTCTTCGGCGCGTTCCAGTCGGTCGTCAACCCCGGCGACGAAGTTCTCGTCTTCTCGCCCTTCTGGACGCCGATCAAAGACCTCATCGCGCACTGCGAAGGCGTGACGGTTCTCGTGCCGACCGCCGAGGTGCGTGCGCGCGGATTCGCCGAGACGCTCGCGCGCTACTCGACCGAGCGCACGCGCGCCATCTACTTCAACACGCCGCAGAACCCGAACGGCGTCGTCTTCACGCGCGGAGAGTGCGAAGAGGTCGCGCGCTTCGCCAAGGAGCGCGGCCTCGTGGTCATCGCCGACGAGGCTTACGAAGACCTCGTTTACGAAGGCGAGCACGTCTCGATAGCCTCGCTCGAAGGGATGTTCGAGCGCACCATCACCTGCTTCACGATGTCGAAGTCATACGCGATGACCGGCTGGCGCGTCGGCTACGTCGCGTGCGCCGAGCCTTGGATGACCGGCCTGCGGAAGTGCCTGCTCTACTCGACGAACGGCGTCTCGACGCCCTCGCAGTGGGCGGCGCTCGCGGCCTTCGACCTGCCCTCGGACTTCCACGCCGAGATTCGACGCGCCTACCGCGAGCGCCGCGACCTTCTCATCTCAGGCCTCAACGAACTCGGACTCGCGTGCGACCCGCCGCACGGAGCCTTCTACGCCTTCCCCGACGTTTCGCGCGTCAACAAAGACAGCCGCGCCGCAGCCGACATCCTCCTCGAACGCGCGCAGGTCGCGACGGTGCCCGGCATCGTCTTCGGCGAGCACGGCGAGGGACACCTGCGCTTCTCCTTCTCCACCTCGGTCGAGACGATTCAATCGGGACTCGACTCCATGCGCCGCAACCTCTAACGAAGTGATGAGCGATGAGTGATGAGTTGAATGACGGCAGCAGCGTTCCTCGTTCCACTCGCGGTAAATCTTCTTCAGGAAACTCATCAAAATTATCTAGCGGTGGCGAGTTCGGCTTCATCGAGCGCATCCGCCGTCGAGAATTCAAGCGCTCCGCCGCACACGAACACTCATCACTCATCACTCATCACTCATCACTTGTTTTAGGCATCGGCGACGACGCCGCGGTCATTCGCAACAGCGCCGGTCTCGACACCGTCATCACAGCCGACCTGCTCGTCGAAGGCATTGACTTCCGTCTCGACGGCTTCGGAATCTCGCCGCGCGACATCGGCCACAAGGCGCTCGCCGTCTCGCTCTCCGACATCGCCGCGATGGGCGCGCGCCCGCGCTTCTGCCTGCTCTCGGTCGGCGTGCCCGCCGGGCGCTGGCGCACGAGATTCCTCGAAGAGTTTTACGCGGGCGTCCGCGCGCTCGCGGCGCGACACGGCGTCGCGATCATCGGCGGCGACACTTCGCGCACGCCGGAGCGCGTCGTCGTTGACTCAATCGTCCTCGGCGAAGTCCGTCGCGGTCGCGCGTTGCTGCGTTCGGGCGCGCGGCCCGGCGATCAAATCTTCGTCACCGGCGCGCTCGGCGGGGCTGCGGCTGGGTTGAAGATTCTTGAGGGCCGCGGCTTTCAAAAGTCGTCTCCTCAAAAATCATCCGCGAAGCCTTCGAGCGCGGAGCGCCGACTCGTCCGACGCCAGACGCGCCCGACGCCGCGCGTCGAGTGGGGCGCGCTGCTCGGCGGAGAGAGGTTGGCGACGGCGATGATTGACCTGAGCGACGGACTCTCGTCCGACCTCGCGCACCTCTGCCGCGAGAGCCGCGTCGGCGCGCGCATTGACGCCTCGCTCCTGCCCCTCGACGCGGCGCTGAAATCCGCGACGACCGGCGCGGCGCTTTCGCTCGCGCTCGACGGCGGCGAAGATTTCGAGCTGCTGTTCACGGTGCGACCGCGCGACGCGTCAAAACTGCCGGGGGAAGTTCAGGGCGTGCGCGCCACGTGCGTCGGCCTGATAACGAGCGGGCGTGGGAAAATCAAAATCGTCGAAGGCGGAAATGAACGCGCCCTCAAGCCACGCGGCTTCGAGCATTTTAAGGGAGCGCGACGGTGAGCCGTCATGCTTAGCGCTGAGCCGGCAATCTCCGACGAACCGGCAAATGTTTGACTGTCCGCGCTTCCTTGCCTAGACTCTTTGTCGTAGCTCCCCGTCCCGGAAAAGCTTTGGAAGGAGGAACACCCATGTGCCACTTCGCCCTTCGTCTCTTCGTCGCACTCCTGACCTTCGGCGTCGGCATCGCCGCCAGCACGCTCTTCGGCTCCAATTCGCCGTGCAAGTTTGAAAGGCGCTTCGTTCCCGCGCACGACGCCGTGCTCGTCGCCGCGCCCGCCGAACAGCCGCCGCGTGCGTGCAGCTTTAAGCCTATCGTTTCGGGCGGCATCCTGAACGGCAAAGTCATCAGCCAGCCCGCGCCCGTTTATCCGGCGATTGCCAGGGCCGCGCGCGCTCACGGAACCGTGGCCGTGCAGGTGACGGTGGACGAGAACGGCGATGTCGTCTCGGCGCAGGCCATCAGCGGGCATCCGCTTTTGCAGGCGGCGGCGGTCGAAGCCGCGCGTCAGGCAAAGATCAGCCCCACGTTCCTGTCGGGCCAGCCTGTGAGAGTCACGGGCACGCTCACCTACAACTTCGCGCTCGAATAAACCTGAAGCGCGTCGCCCGGCGTTGCCAAGTGTCCGCGTCGGGCGGCGCGTTTTCGTTTAAGGACGAATCGAATCTCGAATGCTCAAGTTCTACAATACTCTCTCCGGCCAGCTCGAAGAGTTCCGCCCGATGCGCGAGGGCGAGGTGCGGATGTACATCTGCGGGCCGACGGTCTGGGACTACGCGCACATCGGCAACTTCCGCACGATGGCTGCCTTCGGCGACGTGCTGCGCCGCTACCTGAAGTACAAGGGTTACAAGGTCACACACGTGATGAACATCACGGACGTGGAAGACCGCATCATCAAGTTCTCGCGCGAGCAGGGGAAGACGATTGACGAGTACACGTCGAAATACATCGCGGCCTTCCTCGAAGACTTCGACGCGCTCGGCGCTGAGCGACCGGAAGTCAACCCGCGCGCGACGCGCCACATCACCGAGATGGTTGACATCATCAGGCGGCTCGAAGCGTCGGGCCACGCCTACGAGTCCGAAGGCTCGTACTACTACCGCATCAACTCTTTTCCACAGTACGGCAAGCTCTCGAAGATCAACTTCGCCGGCAACATCGTCGGCGCGAGCGAGCGCGTTGACACCGACAAGTACGAGAAGGAGGACGCGCGCGACTTCGCTCTGTGGAAGGCGCAGGAGTCGCCGGACGAACCCGCATGGGATACCGAGATTGGCGCGGGCCGGCCCGGCTGGCACATCGAATGCTCCGCGATGTCAATGAAGTACCTCGGCGAGACCTTCGACATCCACGCCGGGGGCATTGACCTCGTCTTCCCGCACCACGAGAACGAGATCGCGCAGAGCGAGGGCGCGACCGGCCAACAGTTCGCGCGCTACTGGCTGCACGCCGAACACCTGAAGGTCGAGGGCGAGTCAATGTCGAAGACGCGCGGGAACTATTTTACGTTCCGCGACCTCCGCGAAAAGGGCTTCGACCCGATTGCGATTCGATACCTTCTTTTGAGCGTGCCTTACCGCAAGCAGCTCAACTTCACCTTCGAGGGCCTGCGCGGCGCGGAGAAGACGGTCGAGTCGCTGCGCGAC
The DNA here is from genome assembly GCA_035652995.1 of Pyrinomonadaceae bacterium. Lineage (GTDB taxonomy): Bacteria > Acidobacteriota > Blastocatellia > Pyrinomonadales > Pyrinomonadaceae > QHXN01. The sequence continues at coordinate 2,378 of DASRCS010000049.1, read as the reverse complement.
TTCCACTCGCGCGTCCGCACGGCGCGAACCGAGTCGGGGTCGAATCCTGAGCTACGCTCGGTCGCCGCGCGCGCGCTCGAAGAGTTCGAGGCGGGGATGGACGACGACCTGAACACGTCGGTCGCGCTCGCCGCGATTCACGATCTCAAGCGCGAGGTCAACACCGCGCTCGACTCGTGCGTCCTGCGCGCAGACGACCAGCGCGACATCCTCGCGCTCATCGAACGCTTCAACTCCGTCCTCAACATCTTCGGCGAGGCCGAGGCCGAACTGCTCGACGCCGAGATTCAGGCGCTCATAGACGAGCGGCAGCAGGCCCGCCACCGCCGCGACTTCGCCCGCGCCGACGAGATTCGCGACCAACTCGCCGCCCGCGGCATCACGCTCGAAGACACCCGCGACGGCGTGCGCTGGAAGCGCCGTTAGTTTTTTTTGCAAGGTTAATTATCGTCCATGCTAGTTCTCGGAATCGAAAGCTCCTGCGACGAGACCGCTGCGGCAATCGTTCGCGACGGGCGCGAGATGGTCTCTTCGGTCATCTCTTCGCAGGTGGACATACACAAGCGCTTCGGCGGCGTCGTGCCCGAACTCGCCTCGCGCGAACATCTCGACAAGATCGTGCCTGTCGTCGAGGAGGCGTTCGAGCGCGCTGGAATAGGCAAGCACGACATTGACGGCGTCGCGGTGACGCAGGGGCCGGGACTCGTCGGCTCTCTGCTCGTCGGGCTGTCGTTCGCGAAGGCGATGGCTTACGCTTTGAAAAAGCCGCTCGTCGGCGTCAACCACATCGAGGGCCACATCTACTCGGTCGTCTTCGAGAACCCGCCGATTGAGTACCCGGCCTTCGCGCTCGTCGTCTCGGGCGGGCACACGAACCTTTTTCAAGTCCCCTCGCCCGGCAAGTACAAGGTGCTCGCGCGCACGCGCGACGACGCGGCGGGCGAGGCTTACGACAAGGTCGCGAAGATGCTCGGACTCGGTTATCCGGGCGGCCCCGTCATCGAAAGGCTCGCGCGCGAGGGCGACCCGCGCGCCGTGCGCTTCAGCGTGCCGCGCATGGGCGACGGGCGGCCCGACTTCAGCTTCAGCGGTCTGAAGACCGCCGTCACAAAGTACGTCCGCGAGTCTGCACTCAAGCCCGTCGCGCAAGGTGAAGAACTGTCGCAGGCCGTCAAGGACTTGGCCGCGAGCTTTCAGGACGTGGTCATCCGCTCGCTGGTCGGCACGACCGAGCGCCTCGCCGAAGAGCACAGGCCGCGCACGCTCATCGTCGCTGGCGGCGTCGCCTGCAACATGGCCCTGCGCGCGGCGTGCGACGCGGCGGGCGCGCGGCTCGGCATCCCTGTTTACTTCCCTTCGCGCCATCTTTCGACCGACAACGCGGCGATGATCGCCGCCGCCGGCACGGTCAAACTCCAGGCGGGCGAGCGCGCCCCGCTCGACCTCAACGCGGACGTTTCGCTCCGGCTCCAGAACATTGATGTCGAGGACGAGGCGCTGCGAGGTCGCGTCCATTACAGGCTTTAAATCTTTTCGCGCACGACCTCGCCGTCCTCGACACACGGAGGCTCGATGAAGCTCCTGCACATCGTGGTGGGCGCGCTCGTCCTCGTCGCGTTCCTGCTGACTGGGCAGTACATGAATCATCTGGACGTTCGTTCGGGCGCGCTCGGCGAAGGGACGCGGATGATGTTCCGCTCGCGCCACATCTACATTCTGCTCGCCGGACTCGTCAACGTCGCCGTCGGCACGTACTTCGTCGGGCGCGATGGCGGGTGGCGCAGAACGCTTCAACTCGCGGGATCAATCTTCGTTCTCGCCGCCCCGCTGCTCCTTCTCGCCGCGTTCTTCAAAGAGCCGGGCGTGCCCGGACTCCGAAGCCTCTTCACGCTTCCGGCAATCATCATCCTCGCCGTCGGCACGCTGATGCACGCCTTCAGTTCCATCCGACAAAAGCAAGGCCGTGCTTCAGGTCTGTAGGGGCGGGGCAAGTCCGCGGCCCGCAGGCATTCTCAACGCCTAAGTCGCGCGTCCGAAGCACGGCGGGCCGCGGACTTGTCCTGCCCCTACAATTATCGAGCGTCAAGATTTGTTATTGAGGACTTGCCGACAGACTGAAAGCCGCCGGCTTCACGAAGAGCGAGGGAGCCGGACGGCTTTCGTCACGCCTTCCGACGCCGGACACTCACGAAGAGGTCGGCGGCGTCTGACGGCGAAGCTTAAAAATCGTTACTGTCGGTTCGACGCCAAAGTCTCGCCGGCCTGCTCGCCGATGACGATGCGGCGTGCGAACTTCTCAGGGTTCTGCGCGTCAAGCTCGACTGTCACCGTATCGCCGACGCGAAGGCTCTTGCAGGCGACGCGCTTGCCCGCGAGCG
>DASRCS010000048.1:0-13047 GCA_035652995.1 Pyrinomonadaceae bacterium | reverse complement strand
CCGCCGCGCGTAGTCTCGCGCGAGCGCGACGCCGCGACGCATCAACGCCGCCGCGCTCACGCCGTTCCAGAGCCGCGTGACGTTGAGCATCGGAGCGATTGCGCGCACGCCTTCGTTCGTTCCGGCGACAAGCACGGCGGGCGTGCCGTCGAGAGTCAACTCCGCGGTCGGGACTTTGCGCGTGCCGAGCTTATCCTTGAGCCGGTTGACCTGAATGTTTCGCAGGCGTCCTTCGGCGTCGCGCGTCTCGACGAAGAAGAGCGCGAGTCCGCGCCCGCCCGGCCCGTTCCCTTCGGGGCGCGCGAGCGTCAACGCCACCTGCGACGCCGCGGCGGACGTGAACCACTTGCGACCGTGGAGACGCCACACGCCCTCCGCGTCTCGCCTTGCGACGGTCTCCGACAGACCAACGTCCGACCCGCCCGTCAACTCCGTCATCCACTGCCCGCTCGTCCAGAACTCTCGCGGGTCACGTGAAGTCAGATGCGGCACGACGCGCTCGACGAGGGCCTTGTTGCCCGAAGCGATGAGCGCGCGGGCCGCGCCGTCGGTCATCGCGAGCGGGCAACTGTAGATGTCGGTCGAGGGCGTGAAGAGGTATGCGAGCGCGCATTGATGAACGCGCGAGTGCGGGCCGTGCCTTCGCTCGTAAGCCGTGGCGACGACGCCAAGCTCCGCGGCGAGGCGTTCGGCGACGCGCCAGAGCGGAGAGACTTCGATGCGGTCAACGCGCTCGCCCCACGCGTCCCACTGCGTCAGGCGCGGCTCGCTGAGGCGGTCTTCGAGCTGCGTCCGGTACAACTCGCCGCCCGCGAGTTCGCCCATCTCGACGAGCGCCGGCTCGACCTCGCGGAGAGCGTCCGGCGGGAGCGCGCGCCGAAGGTAAGAGCGGAGCGCGCGGTCGTCTTCGTACTGGTTGCCGAGTCGCGGTGGCTGCTGGCTGAAGGTCATCGCCGTTCCTCCGACGCCTTGACCTTTGCGCTTGATGTGTTGATGCTGTTGCGCGTGTTTTTTTTCGGTGTGATCGCCTGGTCAGGCTTCGGCCTCGGCCTCGTCGCGCTTCCGGCTCCACATGTCGGCCATCTGCCGGGCCTCGGCGTGGGTCATGTTGTCGCAGGCGACTTCGGCGACGCCGTCTTTGATTTCGACGACTTCCCAGTCGGGCGCTTCCGGGTCGCTCCCGTCGCGCCCCTCTGTGACTCTGACTTCAAACGTCTCCGTGTACTTTTTCTCTTCGGCCATCGGCTCTCATCCTCTTTGACGATTTATTGAAAGGCACGCGGCACGCTTCAGACGCGCCGCTGACGAAATTATGAGCGACACAATAACACAGACCGCGGCCCGCGCGCTTTCGAGCGAAGGCGCACGCGCGATTCCCAATGACGACGTACTCTCGACCGAAGAGATACGCTCGCACTTCCCCGCGCTCGAACGCGAGCACGGCGGACACGAGGTCGCCTACTTCGACGGCCCCGGCGGCACGCAGGTTCCGCGCCGCGTCGTCGAGGCCGTGAGCGATTATCTTTATCACCACAACGCCAACACGCACTGGGCCTACCCGACGAGCGCGGAGACGGACGAACTGCTCGAGCGTTCGCGCGCGGGCGTCGCCGATTTCCTCGGCGCGTCGCACGACGAGATCGTCTTCGGCGCGAACGCGACGACGCTCGCCTACCACGTCTCGCGCACGCTCGGTCGAACGTTCACGGCGGGTGACGAGATCGTCGTCACCGAACTCGACCACCACGCCAACGTCGCGCCGTGGCAGGCGTTAGAGCGCGAGCGCGGCGTCACGCTGCGCGTCGTCCGCATGGACACCGAAACGGGCGCGCTCGATTGGGGAGATTTTGAAAACAAAGTCAACGCGAGGACGCGCGTCGTCGCCGTCGGCGCGGCGTCGAACGCGCTCGGCACGATCAACGACACGAATCGTGCGCTTGAGCTTGCCCGCGCGGTCGGCGCGTACCTCTTCGTTGACGCGGTTCACTTCGCGCCGCACAACCTGACGGACGCGCGTGCGCTCGCATGCGACTTCCTCGTCTGCTCGGCCTACAAGTTCTACGGCCCGCACGTCGGCGCGCTGTTCTGCCGCCGCGAGCTTCTCGAATCGCTCCCCTTCCCCAAACTCATCCCGGCACCCGACTACGCGCCCGAAGTCGCCGAGACCGGCACGCAGAATCACGAAGGCATCTGCGGAGCCGCAGCCGCCGTTGACTTCCTCGCCTCGCTCGCCGGAGGCGACACGAGACGCGAGCGCCTGCGCGCGGCCTTCGACGCGCTCCACGCGCGCGGCTCGGAGTTGACTCGTTTGATGTGGCAGGGACTTTCCGAAATCGAAGGCGTGAAGCTCTACGGCCCGCGGCCACACGAGCCGCGCACGCCGACGGTCGCCTTCACAGTCCGCGGCGTCACTTCGACGGACGTTGCGCGACGGCTCGCCGCGCGCGGAGTCTTCGTCTCGCACGGAGATTTTTACGCGGCGACCGTCGTCGAACGTCTCGGCCTCGGCGTCGAAGGATTGGTGCGCGCGGGCTGCGCCTGCTACACGACGCGCGAAGAGGTCGAACGTCTCGTCGCGGGCGTCGGCGAGATCGCGCGCGGCGGCAGTTAACGCCGGCACAAATAATTTCGGTCAGCAGTCGTCGCGAACGGCGTTGATGAAGTCGGCGAGCATCCCGTAGGCGGTGCTCTTGAGGTTCGGCTGGCGCGCGACGAGCGTGAGGCCGTTGAGCACGTCAAGCTCGAAGTTGAGCGCGAGCGTCGTGCCGCCGACCCAAGCGAAAGGGTCGTCGGGCGCGAGTTGTTCGGGGCGCACTGTCGCTTCGACTCGTCCGCCTTCGACGAGGCGCGCGCGCGCGATGAGCCTGAACGGGCGACCCGACGCGTGCGCCGCGCGCACGTCTTCGTCCTTCAGGCCGCGTATCCCGCAGCGCCGCACGTCTTCGAGTTTCAATTCTGCTTTCATCAAGACGTTCGCGACGGCGCAGACCTTGACCGCCGCGTCCCAGCCGTCAACGTCGTGCGCCGGGTCGGTCTCGGCGACTCCGAGAGACTGCGCGAGGCTCACGCCTTCGTCGAAGGTGCGGCCCGCGGCGATCTCTTCGAGGATGATGGTCGTCGTCGAGTTGAGCACGCCGGTGAAGGCGAGCAGCCGCGCCGTCGGCATCGTCTCGCGGAAGGTCGAGAAGACGGGGAGGCAGTCGGCCACGGTCGCCTCGAACATGAAGCGACGGCCTTTCGCCCGCGCGAGTTCAGAAAGCTCGCGGTAGGCGTGGACAATCGTGCCCTTGTTCGCCGTGACGACGTGCGCGCCCTTCGAGAGCGCCGCGCGCGCGTGCGTGATCGCCGGCTCGCCCGTCAGAGGTTCGAGCGAAGTCGTCTCGAACAGAACGTCGCACCGCGCGGCGTCGAGCCAGTCGTCAACGCCCGAAGGCTGCGGCGAGACTTGAGTTCTCAACTCGCCCGACAGCAACTCTTCGACCTCGAAACCTCCGGGCGCGGCGAGCCAGCCTATGCGCCGCGTCGCCACGCCCGTCACGCGCCACTCGACGCCGAACTCTTCGCGCATCGCGTCCGACTTCTCGACCAGCACGGGGACGAGCGCGCGCGCGACGTTGCCGTAGCCGAGCAGACAGAGGTTGTAAATTTTCATGCCGACTCCTTGAAACTGCTCAACGCTTACAGCCGCCACTAAATTACCTGTTGATTTTCCGTCGGCGTTGCGCGATGCTTGCCGCAATCTGAAGGCGATTACGAGTCGGTCGTCGGGGAGCGGCGCTGTTTTCAATCCGCACTCCGCAATCTGAAGTCCGCAATCGCCGAAGACTGCTCCTCGAATCTTTTACCACGCGAAGAGAGACTAAAAGCAATGTCTAACGGGAAGCGGCGCGAAGGCACAGCGCTAAACCGACGGAAATTCCTGCGCGCCGGGCTGCTCGGCGGCGTCGGCCTGGTCGCCGCGCCGAAGCTGACGCTCAACAGCTTCGCCGCCGCGCCGACGGCGCAGACAGGAAAGTTCGACTGGGAGGAGTTGACCATCGCCGACGCGCAGGCGGCCATGAAGTCGGGCAGGGTTTCCGCGCGGCGGCTGACGGAGATGTACCTCGAACGCGTCGCGAAGATTGACCGAAGCGGCCCCGCGCTCAACTCGGTCATCGAGCTGAACCCGGAGGCGGTCGCCATCGCCGACGCGCTCGACCGCGAGCGAAAGTCGGGGCGCGTGCGCGGGCCGCTGCACGGCGTGCCCGTCCTCATCAAAGACAACATCGCGACCGCCGACCGGATGGAGACGACCGCAGGCTCACTCGCGCTCGTCGGCGCGAAGCCCGCGGCAGACGCGTTCATCGTGCAGCGACTGAGGGACGCGGGCGCTATTCTCATCGGCAAGACGAACCTGAGCGAGTGGGCCAACTTCCGCTCGTCACACTCGACGAGCGGCTGGAGCGGTCGCGGCGGACAGACGCGCAACCCATACGCGCTCGACCGAAACCCGTGCGGCTCAAGCTCCGGCTCCGGCGCGGCGGTCTCCGCGAACCTCTGCCTCGTCGCCGTCGGCACCGAGACCGACGGCTCGATAGTCTGCCCTTCCGGCACGTGCGGCGTCGTCGGCATCAAGCCCACGCTCGGCGTCGTCAGCCGCTCCGGCATCATCCCCATCGCGCACAGCCAGGACACGGCAGGCCCGATGGCTCGAACGGTCGCGGACGCCGCGACGTTTTTGAACGTGCTCGCCGCCGCAGACCCGCGCGATCAGGTCAGGGCGATCAACGGAACTGTCGTCGTGTACAAGCCGACCGACTACACGCAGTCGCTCGACCCGACGGGACTTCGCGGCGCGCGCATCGGCGTCGCGCGGAAGTTCGCGGGCTTCAACGACGAGGTTGACAAGCTGCTGGCCGACGCGATTGACCTGATGAAGCGCGAGGGCGCGACCGTCGTTGACCCCGCCGACATCCCGACGCATGGCAAGTTCGACGCGCCGGAGTTCGACGTGCTGCTCTTCGAGTTCAAGACGGACATCAACAAGTATCTCGCCGCGCTCCCGCCGGGCGACCACCCGCGCACGCTCAAAGACCTGATTGACTTCAACGACAAGAACCGCGACCGCGAGATGCCCTTCTTCGGTCAGGACACTTTCACCAAGGCCGAGGCGAAGGGGCCGCTCACAGACCCCGCGTACCTCAAAGCTTTGAAGACTTGCAAGACGCTCTCGCAGGCGCAAGGGATTGACGCCCTGATGACGAAGAACAACCTCGACGCCATCATCGCGCCGACGGGCGGCCCCGCTTGGACGACCGACGTTTTGAACGGCGACCACTTCACCGGCGGAAGCTCCACGCCCGCCGCGGTCGCGGGCTACCCGAACGTGCAGGTGCCCGCGGGCTACGTTTACGGCCTGCCCATCGGCATCAGCTTCTTTGGTCGCGCCTTCTCCGAGCCGAAGCTCATCCGCATCGCCTACGCCTACGAGCAGGCGAGCAAGCACCGTCAGCCGCCGCGCCTCCTGCCAGTCGCGGACTTGCGCGGCTGAATGCGGACGAAGCGGGTAACGGTCGCGACCGATTTCAACGACGCCCGGCGGGCGTGTGGCGTCATACCAATTTAACCAACGACGACCGGCACAACATAAAACTCTCGGCGGGCCGGACGGCTGAACACGTCCGGCCCGCCCTTTGCTATGAAGTGCAAAGGTTAATTTTTCGGACATGAAAATAGTACTGTCCGAGTCTCGGAATCCTGACTCGCTCTCGGACTATGTTCCGGCGTGAATCAATGTTCCGGGCGCGACTTCGGCGAAAACAACGAACACTGGAGGAGATTCAAATGGCGGAAACAACAGGCTCGGCAACGGGACGCTCGCGGATGGTGACCGGACTGTTTAGAGACAGGGAGAGCGCCGAGCGCGCCTACAACTCGGTCACGACGCGCGGCTATACGAACGACGACGTGAACCTGCTCATGTCGGACGAGACGCGCAAGAAGCACTTCGCGGTTGACGACCGACCGACGGAGTTGGGCAACAAGGCTCTGGAAGGCGCGGGCACGGGCGCGGCCATCGGCGGCACCGTGGGCGCGACGCTCGCGGCCATCGCCGCCATCGGCACGACGCTCGCGCTCCCCGGCCTCGGCCTGCTCGTCGCGGGGCCGATTGCGGCGGGGCTTGCGGGCGCGGGCGCGGGCGGCGCGACCGGCGGCATCATCGGCGCGCTCATCGGCGCGGGCATCCCCGAAGAGCGCGTCAAGCGCTACGAAGAGGGACTGAAAAACGGCGGCATCGTGATGGGCGTGACGCCGCGCTCGGACGAAGACGCGGCCTATTTCGAGGACGAGTGGAGAAGGAATCACGGCGAAGAGATTTACAGGTAGGCCGCCGCTCGCCGCGGGTTTGAAAAGGTTGGGAGGACAAGGATGCGACGGACATTAGCTCTGCTCTGTTTGCTCTCGGTCGCGGCGTGGGGCGCTGCCTGCGGCGGGGGCGATAACGCGAACGACAACGGCAACGCTCGTTCGGCCAACGCCAACAACGCCAACGCCACGCGCAACAGCGCCGTCGAGACGAACGTCAACTTGCCGAAGAACATGAACGGCAACAGCGTCCAGTCGAACGTCGGCGTGCTGACGAACGACAACGGGAACAAGAACACCGACGGCGTCTCTTCGATGAACGGCTCGAACCACAACGCCAACGGCAACAAGGGCCACAACGTCAACGGCATCGCGAACCACAACGCGAGCCATAACGCGAACCACTGAAGGCCGGACGGCTCAACTTAGCTTAGACGGACGAAGGGCGCGGGGAGCTTACAGACAAAGCCCCGCGCCCTTCGTCCGTCTGCCGCGTCTTTAGCAGCGCTGTTGGTTTCATGCTCGCGTTCGGCGCGTGCCGCGCAATGCATTCCGGCGTCGCGCCGGGTATAATTGTTGTTTCGTGCCGTGGCACTTATACCTGTCTGTGGGAGTCGGCTCTCAGTAATGATTAACTTCGAGACTTCGCCTGAGAAGTACAAGCATTGGAAGCTGTCGATTGACGGCCACGTAGCCACGCTCTCGATGGACGTGCAGGAGGACGAGACGCTGGGCGAGGGCTACAAGCTCAAGCTCAACTCATACGACCTCGGCGTGGACATCGAACTCTCGGACGCCGTCCAGCGCCTCCGCTTCGAGCACCCGGAAGTCCGCGTCGTCGTCGTCACCAGCCTCAAGCCCCGAATCTTCTGCGCGGGCGCGAACATCTACATGCTCGGCACTTCGCAGCACGGCTTCAAGGTCAACTTCTGCAAGTTCACGAACGAGACGCGCTGCGCCATCGAAGACGCCTCGCGCCATTCGGGCCAGCGCTACGTCGCGGCCTTGAACGGCACGGCTTCGGGCGGCGGCTACGAACTCGCCATCGCGTGCGACGAGATTTATCTCGTTGACGACGGCAACTCCGCCGTCTCGCTTCCCGAAGTGCCTCTGCTCGGCGTGCTGCCGGGCACGGGCGGCCTGACGCGGCTGGTTGACAAGCGCAAGGTGCGCCGCGACCGCGCCGACGTTTTCTCCACACTCGCCGAGGGGCTGAAGGCCAAGCGCGCGAAGGAGTGGGGATTGATTGACGGCTACTTCCCGACGAGCAAGTTTCAGGAGGGCGTCCGCGAACGCGTCGAGAAGATTGTCGCGGAAGCCGACGGCGGCGAGAAGGGCAACGGCGTTGAGCTACATCCGCTCGACGTTGAAGCGGGCGACGGGGGCCGCGAGTACAGGCACGTGAGTTTGAAGTACAAACGCGAAGGCCGCTACGCGGAGGTGACCGTGCGCGGGCCGGAAGCGAACCAGCCGACGAGCGTCGAAGAGATCGTCAAGCTCGGCGATTCATACTGGCCGCTTCGAGCCTACCGCGAGTTGGACGACGCGCTGCTGCACCTGCGGATGAACGAGCCGCTAATCGGACTCGTCCTCGTCCGCACCGAAGGCGAGATTGATAACGTCCTCGCCGTTGACAAGACGCTCGTCGAGAACCGCGACCACTGGTTCGTCCGCGAGATCATCCTGAACATGGCGCGCGTGCTGCGCCGCCTCGACCTGACGGCAAAGAGCTTCTTCGCGCTCGCCGGGCCGGGCAGTTGCTTCGCCGGTAATCTGCTCGAACTCCTGCTCGCCTCCGACCGCAGTTACATGCTCAACGACCCCGAACAGAAGGTCGAGCTTGCGCTGAGCGAGTTGAACGCGGGCGCGCTGCCGATGTCGAACGGACTCACTCGTCTTCAGTCGCGCTTCCTCGCCGAGCCGGAACGCGCCGACGAAGTTCTCACGCACGCTGGCCGCTTCGACACGGAGGAGGCCGAGGAGGCCGGACTCGTCACCTTCGCGCCGGACGATCTTGATTGGGACGACGAGATTCGTGTCGCCGTCGAGGAGCGCACGTCGCTCTCGCCCGACGCGCTGACGGGGATGGAAGCATCCTTGCGATTCGCCGGGCCTGAGACGACCGACACCAAAATCTACGGGCGTCTGACCGCGTGGCAGAACTGGATTTTCCAGCGCCCGAACGCCGTCGGCCCGCACGGCGCGCTGACGAACTACGGCAAGCCGACGCAAGCAGAGTTCGATTACAAACGCACCTGAGGCATTGAAGTCTCAAGCCGCCGCATCAAAACTTGTGGGCGGCATGACAGTTGATTGACGAACGGCAGCGGGAAAATTTTGCGTAAAATCACCCTGCCGGGAGGAGACGATGGAGTTATACGAGCGCATTCCTAACAACGTGAACCTGTCGGAAGACAAGCGGCTCCAGCGCGCGCTTGAGAAGTGGCTGCCCAATTATCTCGACTGGTGGCGCGAGATGGGGCCGGACGGATTTCAGGAGAAGGACGTTTGGCTCCGCACTGCCACGAGCGTTGACACCGACGGCTGGGCGCACTTCGACTACGTGAAGATGCCCGACTACCGCTGGGGAATCTTCCTCAAGCCGGCGGAGCGGGACGCGCGCGTCGGCTTCGGCGACAACTACGGAGCGCTCGCCTACCAGGAAGTGCCCGGCGAGTTCCGCAACGCGCTCCGCCGCATCGTCGTCACGCAGGCCGACACCGAACCCGCTTCGGTCGAGCAGCAGCGTCGCCTCGGCCACACCTGCCCTTCGCTCTACGATCTTCGCAATCTCTTTCAGGTGAACGTCGAAGAGGGACGCCACCTCTGGGCGATGGTCTATCTCCTGCACGGCTACTTCGGGCGCGACGGGCGCGACGAGGCCGACGCGCTGCTCGAACGCCGTTCGGGGAATCCCGACAAGCCGCGCATCCTCGAAGCCTTCAACCAGCCCTGCGACGACTGGCTCAACTTTTTCTGCTTCACGATGTTCACCGACCGCGACGGCAAGTATCAACTCTCGGCGCTCGCCGAAAGCGGATTCGAGCCGCTCGCGCGCACCTGTCAGTTCATGCTGACGGAAGAGGCGCACCACCTCTTCGTCGGCGAGACGGGCGTCGGTCGCGTCGTCAAGCGCACCGCGCAGTTGATGAAGCAGAACCCGAACGAGGACGTGCGCGCGCTCGGAGGCATCCCGTTCGACATCATCCGGCGCTACATCAACTACTGGTTCTCATACTCGCTCGACCTCTTCGGCGGCGAGATCAGCTCGAACGCCGCAGACTTCTTCGCCGCGGGCCTGAAGGGCCGCTACATGGAGAGGAAGCATTACGACGAGCACGTCATCAAGCAGGACGTGTTCACGCTGCCCGTCGTCGAAGACGGTCGTCTCGTCGAGCGCGAAGTGCCGATGCGCAACGCTTTGAATGAAGTCCTGCGCGGCGAGTACGTCAAGGACTGCGAGCGCGCGCTCGACCGTTGGAACAAGTACATCGCCGACGAGGGCGTTGGCCACAGGCTCGCGCTGCCCTCGACTCGCTTCCACCGCCACGTCGGCGAGTACGCCGGACACTTCTTCGACACCGAAGGCAGTCTCATCACCGAGGAAGAGTTCGAGCGCCGCCGCGCCGAGTGGCTGCCGACCGTCGAGGATCGCGAGTACGTCCAGAGCCTGATGAAGCCTGTCACCGAGCCGGGCAAGATCGCCAACTGGATCGCCCCGCCCGCCTCCGGCATCAAGGGCAAGCCGTTCGAGTTCGAGTACGTGCGGCTGTAAAAGCAAAGACGAAGACGGAAGGAAAGGGCGAGTGAAGGTGAGCAGCCTTCACTCGCCCTTTCAAATTGCCTCACGCTCCAACCTTCCTGCCGTCAGTTGCCGCTAGCTTTAGCTAGCTAAAGCTAGCGGCAACTTGTCTGATTATCCGAGCCTCTACTACTTTCGGCCTCCGCTTTTACCTTCCGCCCGCCGTCGTGTATTCTTCCAACTGCACCCCCAATTCAGATTCGCAGGCGGTGGTCGCGGCCTCCGACGCGCACGCCGCGCACGTTTTTTTTTCGCGTGACCACAGACCAGAGAACTACCGTCATGAAATTCGGCGGCACGTCCGTCGCCGACGCCCGCGCCTTCGAGCGCGTGGCCGAACTCATCCGCCGCCACCGCGAGGAGCACCCCGTCGTCGTCGTCTCCGCCATGAGCCGCTTCACCGACGCGCTGCTCGCGGCCTTCGACACGGCGACGCGTGGGCAGCACGACGAAGCGAACGCCTCGCTCGAAGAACACTTCGCGCGCCACGCGGAAGTCGCCCGCGCGATTCTCTCGGCTGACGAGGCCGCGGAAATCAACACCGCAGTCGAAGAGTCGCGGCGCGAACTCGCAGAAACTTTGCTCGAAGCGTCGAAGCATCACGCCTCACAGCAAGAGACTTCGAGCGATGACGCCCCGCGACGCGGAGACTCACGGCACGACTCTTCGCATCACGAAGGTTTGCGGCAAGACGCTTCGGGGGATGACGAATCTCAACAGCCGCGACCGTTGCCCGTGTTGCAAGACGCGGTCGTCTCGCACGGCGAGCGGCTCTCTTCAAAACTTCTCGCGGCGGTGCTGCGCGCGCGCGGACTCTCGGCGCGGCACGGGGACGCGCGGCGCTGCGTCATCACCGACGACCTGCACGGTCGCGCGACGCCACTCAAAGAAGAGACCGACCGCCACACGCGCGAGGAGCTTGAGCCGCTGATCGAGGCGGGCGAGGTTCCAGTCCTCGGCGGCTTCATCGGCTCGTCCGCCGCGACGGGCGAGACGACGACCCTGGGGCGCGGCGGGTCGGATTTCACCGCCGGACTCGTCGGCGCGGCCCTTCGCTCGCGCGAGATTCAAATCTGGACGGACGTGTCGGGCGTGATGACCGCAGACCCGCGCGTCGTCAAAGACGTGCGAACCATCCCGCGCTTGTCTTACGCCGAGGCCGCCGAGCTTGCCTACTTCGGCGCGAAGGTTCTGCACCCGAAAACCATCCTGCCCGCGGTCGTCCGCAACGTCCCCGTCCGCATCTGCAACTCGATTGATCCGGGCGCGCCCGACACCGTAGTCTATTTCGACGCCGAGATGACGCCGCGCACCGTCAAGGCCATCGCGCACAAGTCCGGCGTCCACATCGTCCACATCACCTCGGCGCGGATGCTCGGCACCTACGGCTTCCTGCGCGCCATCTTCGAGGTCTTCGAGCGCCACCGCACGGAGGTTGACATCGTCACCACGTCCGAGGTCAGCGTCTCGATCTCGCTCGACGACGACTCGTCGCTCGAAGCGATTGTCGAAGACCTGAGGCGCTTCGGCGCGGTCAAGGTCGAGGCCGAGCGCGCCATCGTCTGCATCGTCGGCGAGGGCCTGCGCAGCACGCCCGGCATCGCCGGACGCGTCTTCTCGACGATCAAGGACATCAACGTCCTGCTCATCTCGCAGGGCGCGTCCTCGATCAACCTGACCTTCGTCGTCGAAGAGCGCCACGCCGCCGAGGCCGTCCGCCGCCTCCACGCGGCCTTCTTCGAGTGCGCCACCTCCGAACTGCTCGCGCAGATCGGCGGGCACTGACGGGAGAAATGATGAATGCGGAATGACGAGTGATGAATGTGAAGCAACAACTCTCTTAAAATTCATCGTTCATCATTCCGCATTTTGCTTCCATGAACCTTTTCGAGTTGACGAGAAAGCTGATTGACATCCCTTCGCCCTCCGGCGATGAGCAGGAGGTCGGGCGCTTCCTCGCGTCTCATCTCGAAGGACTCGGATACAAGGTCGAGTCGCAGACGGTCGAAGAAGGGCGCGCGAATATTTTGGCGGCGACCGGCGCGCGCCCGCGCGTCGTGCTCTCGACGCACATGGACACGGTGCCGCCGTTCATCCCTTCCGAAGAGGACGGGACGCACATCGCGGGTCGCGGCTCGTGCGACGCGAAGGGCATCATCGCCGCGCAGGTCTTCGCCGCCGAACGCCTGCGCGCCGAAGGCTTCGACGAAATCGGTTTGCTCTTCACCGTTGACGAAGAGCTGGGCAGCTTCGGCGCGCGCGCCGCGAACTCGCACCCGCTCGCGCGCGGATGCGAATACCTCGTCAACGGCGAGCCGACCGAGAACAAGCTCGCGACAGGCTCGAAGGGTTCGCTCCGTCTTCGGTTGATTACGGAAGGACGCGCGGCGCACTCGGCCTACCCGGAGCGCGGGAGTTCGGCCATCGAGAAGTTGCTCGACGTGCTCGCCGACGTTCGTGCCGCTCGATGGCCGCGCGACGAGTTCTTCGGCGAGACGACCTGCAACATCGGCACCGTGGGCGGCGGCACGCGACCGAACGTCATCCCGGCGCGGGCGCAGGCCGAGTTGCAAATCCGCCTGGTCTGCCCTTCGCCGGAGGTCAAAAAAATTCTCGAACGGGCGGTGGCGGGACGCGCGCGCGTGGAGTATCTTTCGGCGGCGGAGCCGGTGCGGATGCACTCGGTCGAAGGGTTCGCGAACGAGGTCGTGCGCTTCACGACCGACATCCCGTATCTTTCCAACTGGGGCAGGCCCCTGCTCGTCGGCCCCGGCTCGATACTCGACGCGCACACCGACGGCGAGCGCGTCTCGAAGCGCGAGCTTGAAGAGGCGGTCGAACTCTACGCCCGACTCGCGCGCACGCTGCTCGCGCGCGACGCGCGCTGACTGCAACTGACG
>DASRCS010000047.1:0-35094 GCA_035652995.1 Pyrinomonadaceae bacterium | reverse complement strand
CTCAACGACATGGTGCAGAACCAGATCACCTTCCAGCCCTCGATCAACACCGTGCAGGAGTTCAAGGCCGACAACTCGACCTTCAGCGCCGAGTACGGGCGCAACAGCGGCGCGGTCGTCAACATCGCGACTCGTTCGGGGACGAACGGCTTCCACGGCGAACTGTTCGAGTTCCTCCGCAACGACGCGCTCGACGCGCGCAACTTCTTCGACCTCAAGAAGCCGCCCTTCCGCCGCAACCAGTTCGGCGCGGCCATCGGCGGCCCGCTCCCCATTCCCGACTTTCGGAAGGACCCGACCGGCACGTTCCACCTCGCCAAGAACAAGGCTTTCTTCTTCTTCTCCTACGAAGGACTGAGGCAGCGGCAGGGCCTCACGCTCGTCTCCGACGTGCTCAGCGACGCGCAGCGCGCCGCGGCCACCAACCCGGTCTCGCAGAGGCTCATCGCGCTGATCCCGCGCGCCAACACGACGGGGCCGACCGGCTCGCCGCGCTTCGCCGGCTCGGCGACCGCGCCGGTCAACATCGACCAGGAAACCGTTGACATCTCGTACAACATCAACACGGACAACCGGCTCCACGCCTACTACGCCGTGCAGCGCGACTTCCGCGGCGAGCCGACGTTGCAGGGCAACTCCATCCCCGGCTTCGGCGACCACCGCGCGTCGCGCCGCCAGATTTTCACCCTCAACGAGACGCACACCTTCGGCCCCAACGTCGTCAACGAGGCGCGCTTCGGCTTCAACCGCATCCACATCGTCTTCACGCCGAACACGCCCCTGAACCCGGCGGACTTCGGCATCAACGAGGGCATCAACGACGACATCGGCCTGCCGCAGATTTCGATCACCGGCACGACGCTGAACTTCGGCGGCCCCGCCGGCTTCCCGCAGGGGCGCGGCGACACGACCTTCGTCTTCTCCGACACGCTCAACTACCTGCGCGGCAACCACTCGTTCAAGTTCGGCGGCGAGTTCCGCCGCTTCCTCAACAACAACTTCAACAGCGACCCCGGCACGCTCACCTTCTCGAACATCAACAACTTCCTCAACGGCACGGTCAACGCCTTCGCCGCGACCATCGGCACCGTGACGAGCAGCATCAGCCAGGGCGCGCTCGGCCTCTTCGCGATGGACAACTGGAAGGTTCGTAAGAACGTGACGCTCGAACTCGGCTTCCGCTACGACTGGAACATGTCGCCGACCGAGCGCTACAACCGCTTCATCAACTTCGACCCGGCGACCGACACGCTCGTGCAGGTCAACAACGGCATCGCGCCCGTCTATGCGACCAACAACAAGAACCTCCAGCCGCGCGTCGGCTTCGCGTGGGACCCGTGGGGCGACGGGAAGACTTCGGTGCGCGCGGCCTACGCCGTGATGGTTGACCAGCCGATCACGAACCTCGTGACCGGACTCACGTCGAACCCGCCGTTCGCCAACCCCGTCGCGCTCCCGGCGAACACGACGGCGACCTTCGCCACGCTCGCCACCGTCGCCGCACCCGGCACCACCCTTTCGCCGAACGCCACCGACCTCGGCTTCGACAACGCCTACGTCCAGTCTTGGAACGTCAACGTGCAGCGCGAGGTCGCGCGCGGCCTCGGCGTCACGCTCGGCTACGTCGGCTCGAAGGGTTCGCACCTGCGCCTGTCGCGCAACATCAACCAGATACTGCCCACGGGCGTGCGCCCGTTCGTGCGCGTCTCCGCGTCGAGCGCGATCTCGCCGAACGTGCCGCTCCTGAACATCACGGAGCGCGAGGGCACGGGCAACTCTAACTACAACGCGCTGTGGGCGACCGCCGAGAAGAGGCTCGCGCGCGGCTTGCAGTTCAACGCCTCGTACACCTTCTCGAAGTCGATTGACTACAACTCGCAAAGCTCGCAGGGCGTGACCGTGCAGGACAGCTACAACCTGCGCGGCGACCGCGGGCTGTCGGACTTCGACGCGCGCCACCGCTTCGTCGTCAGCGGACTCTACGAACTTCCCTTCCACGGCAGCCGGCTGAAGGAGGGCTGGGAGTTCACCGTCATCAACCAGTCGCAGAGCGGCAACCCCGTCAACCTCCTCGCCGGCAACGCCGCCGCCATCGCGGGCGCGACCGCGGCCAACGCCAACGCGCTGACGGGACTCGCGACGCTCAGGCCCGACCAGATCGGCCCGGTGACATACGTCCACACGCCGAACCAGTGGTTCGTCAACACGGTCTGCGACCCGCGACCGGGCGGCTCGTGCCCGACGGGTTCGGCCTTCGCGCTGCCGGTCACGGTCGTGGGCGGTCGCACGGTCTTCCACTTCGGGAGCCTGGGCCGCAACGTGATCATCGGCCCGACTTTCAACAACACGGACTTCTCGCTCATCAAGAGCACGAAGCTGACCGAGGACGTGCGCGTGCAGTTCCGCGCCGAGGTCTTCGACATCTTCAACCACGCCAACTTCGGCCAGCCCGGTCGCACCGCGCAGCCCGGCAGCAGCTCGTTCGGCGTGATCACCAACACGCGCTTCGCGACCGGCGACTCCGGCTCGTCGCGTCAGATTCAGTTCGCGCTCAAGCTCCTCTTCTGAAGAAGGCGAAAGTAAAAGGGCAAAAGGCAAAAGAGGAAGACAAAGAGCGCGGCCCTCATTCTTAATGAAGAGGGCCGCGCTCTTTTCTGTCCGCCTTCTTTTGCCCTTTTACTTTCGCCTTACCCGAAGGGTCAGTGTTTCTTCCGCGCCGCGGCGACGACGGCCCTGGCCTCGCGGTCGAGCGCGGAAGAGACGCTCGCCTCCGCGCCGTCCTCCTTCGCCGTCGCGTTCGAGTCGAGCTGCGACGCGCCGCCGACCGCGTAGAGGTGGAAGTCAACCCTCGACTCGAACTTCTCCGCTCCGCCGGTCGGCACGCCCGCGGCGCGACCGAACATCCCGCCGATCTTGCCCGCCGCCGACTGCTTGAGCGCGGAGAGGTCTGTCATCAGCAAGAGGTCGCAGTCCTTCTGCTTCGCCTCGGCCTCGGCGGCCATCTGCTGCGACGCGTCGAGCGGCACGGCCTCGACGCCCTCGCCCGAAATCTGACCGACGAGGTGAGCGCGCAGGTCGTCGAGCGAAGACACCTCGCCGCCGGCGCGGTTGTTGATGGCGGCGACGCCGATGCGAATCGTCCCCGGCCTCTTCGGGCCGAGCGCGGCGGAAGCGGACGGCGGCGACGCGCTCGAAGTCGGCGGCACCGCTTCGGGCGTGCCGCCGCCTTCGCCCGTCATCATGCCGGCCATGCCGCCGGGCATCCCCATCAACTCCATCATGTTCGCGGCCTGCGTGTAGCCCGCGGGGATTTCAAAAAGCGACGGGTCGAGCGTCGTCGTCGAGATGTCCGTG
The DNA here is from genome assembly GCA_035652995.1 of Pyrinomonadaceae bacterium. GTDB lineage: Bacteria > Acidobacteriota > Blastocatellia > Pyrinomonadales > Pyrinomonadaceae > QHXN01. The sequence continues at coordinate 31,740 of DASRCS010000047.1, read as the reverse complement.
ACCTCGAAGCTGTCGCCCATCTTGACGAGGTAGCCGAGCTTGGCCGTGCCGACAGTCTTCGTTAGGTAGCGATCCGCGCAGCCGGGGCGCGAGGGGCGCGCGGGCGGCGCGGCGGGCTGATTCACGTCGCACGAGAAGGCGACGTTGAGGTCAATGTACCAGCCGTCCATCTCGCTCTCGGAGTGGCCGGGGGTGCAGGCTTCGGACGGCGCGTCCATGACCATCTTCGTCTTGATGTGACGGGCCGTGTAGCCGAACATCTGCTTGCGCTCGCCCGTGTCGGTGACGGTCTCGGTGACGTTGACGACCGCGCCGCTCCGCACCGGCGTCTGCGGCACGCCAGCCGCGACTGCGGTTCCGGGCTGCCCCGTCTCGTCGAGCGGCGTGATGATGTACTTGCGCGTCTTGTCGTTGAGCTGAACCGTGCGGCGCAGGTCGCACTGCTGGATGGTCGTCATCGTGAAATCGGGGTTCTGCATCTCCGTCCGCTGGCGCCTGCCCTTGATGTAAGTGATCCGGGTCGTGCCGCCGCCCGTGTTGGCCGTGATCTTCAGGTCGGCCAGCGCGACCGACTGCGCGCACAGCAGAAGCAGTATCACTCGAACGATCTTCATCATTCTCCTCCTGAACTGAAAAAACCCGGCAGGTTGTTCGTCGTGGGTCTGAATTTGCGACGCCGCGCCGACGGCCCGGAAGGCGCGGCGCGCGTCTCTTCATGTCGCCGGATGCGTCGCCAAAACTTTAGACGTTGCGGGCGCGCGATGGCAAGAGCTTTTAGAAAGGCAAAAGGCAAAGGTAAAAAGGCAAAGGCGCGGACGCGCCCCGCGCGAAGAGTTTTCTTACTTTACCCCGCCGCCTTCACTTTTGCCTTTTGCCTTTTTACTTTTGCCTTACCCGGTCTCGTCGCGCCTCGCTTCGCAGGCTGTGCAGACGCCGCACGCTTTTGCGTGTGACTCTTCTTCGACTGCAATGCGCGCCGCTTCTTCGCGGGCGTCTTCTTCGACGGCGCGCGCGTCTTCTTCTCGTGCGCCGCGCGGAGGTAGGCGTCGAGGTCGAGGCCGAAGAGTTCCTTGACCTTCGAGGAGATGGTCGGCAGTACAACGTCGGCGAAGCCGGAAAGCTCGGCGACGATGTGGCCGGCCTTGCTCCCGGACTTCCCGCGGCGGCGGGAGCCTCTGTTCTCCTCGTCGAAGGCGCGCGCGATGCCGAAGCCGACGAGGATGCCGACGGAGACCGCGCCCGCGCCCCAGACCAAGGGGTTGCGCTCGAACTCTGTGCGCCAGTCGAGGACTTCGCTCACGCTTTGTTTGGCCGTCTCGACCGTCTCTCTGACTTCGTCGTACTGGTGCGTGACGACCGACTTGATCTCGGCGACCGTCTCGCTGATGGACTCGCGCGCCTCCTCCATCTGTCGCCGAAGCTCCTGCTTTGTCTCCGGCTCGCCGCTCTCCTTCTCGCTCACCCGCGTCACCCTCCCGAACTCTTCGTCTGAGACTTCCCCGCCCCGACACATTACACCAAAAACGCGCCGCGCCGCCGAACCAATTTTGAAGCGAACCGGCCCCGAAAACTATCGCCGTCGAACGCTCGGCGCGCGGCGAGTCAGCTCGCGCGTCTGCGCGGGCCGAAACGGCGGCTCAAGAATTACGTCAACGCGAAGACAAATCTTTGGAGTTAGATTGAAGCGGAAAAGACTCGCAGGCGAAGTAAATTTCTGAAGCGCCGCGCGCGCTCGTTGCGCCGCGCGCTTCCGAGCCAGGAGGAGGGACGAGCATGGAGAGCAGGGCGAAGGCTTTGGGACACCCGATACACCAGATGTTGATTCCGTTCCCGTTCGGGCTTCTCTCGACGGCGGTCATCTTCGACATCATCTACCTGTTCACCGGAACGGCGTCGAGGGCGAACACGCTCTCGACCGTCGCGTTCTGGATGACCGCCGCCGGGATAGTCGGCGGGCTTTTTGCCGCGCCGTTCGGTTTGATCGACTACCTCGCGATACCGCGGGGCACGCGCGCCAAGTCGGTCGGGATGCTGCACGGCGTCGGCAACGTCTTCGTGCTCGTGCTGTTCGCCGTGAGCCTCTGGATGCGCTACAACTCGCCCGCGGTTCCCGCAACGCACGAGCCGACGACCGCTGCGGTCATCATGTCGCTCGTGGCGTTCGCGATTGCGGGCGCGACCGGGTGGCTCGGCGGCGAACTCGTTGACCGGCTCGGCGTCGGCGTTGACGACGGGGCGCACCTCGACGCGCCGAACTCGCTGACGACAAGCTCCGCGCGCGAAAACTCGCGGCGTTGAGGGCCGACGCGCCGCGGTCACGGGCGGACGCGCGGCGCGGGCGGCGTCGGCGCGGGCGTCGAAAGTTTGATTGAAGAGAAGAAGCGTTCGAGCACCTTGGCCGCGTCGGGCACCTCTCCGCGCGTGAAGGCGACGAAGACGTAAGCGCGCCGCAGCGTGACGTAAATCTGCGCGCGACCGCGCGCGCCGGACTTCTCGTTCGAGATGGAAAACTCGCGCCCCGGAATCGCGCCGAGCTTCACGTCGCCCAGCGGCGCGATCACGGAGCCGTGCGCCTCGAAGTTCTTCTTCAGCGAGTAGGTGGTCGCGTCCATCAGCGCCGCGCGCGCGACCGGCGACGTGTCGAAGTCCTGCGGGTACTCGCCCAACGCCTCGGCGGAGAAGAACGCGCCGCCGTCCTCGCTCGTAAAGGTGTCGTGCATGATCGGGAAGGGTTGAGCCTGCGCCTGCGCCGACTCGTGGTGGGTGACGCCGGGCATCAGCACGTCGAAGCCGAGTTCGGGTTCTTCGATCCTGCGCCAGCCCGTCGCCGCGTCGCGCGTCCCTTCGATGATTCCGACCTCGACCTTCGACGGGGGCGCGACGACCGGCGCGGGCTGCGCCTTGCAGCCGCCGGCGACCGAGAACGACTCCACGAACTCGCGTCCCATCGCGCGCGCGCGCGGCGTGTCCTCGGCGGCGTTAAAGAAGAGCGCGTAGTAGCGCCGCCCCGAGATGAAGACGCGCGCCTGCATGAACCCCGAACCCCGCCCCTGCCTCGCCGGCAGTGACAGCGTTGCTTCGCGACCCGCACACGTCCCGCGCACGACCGTCCCGCTCGACAGGAGCGTCGCGCCGTGCGAGGTCATCCCGCTGACGAGCGCGCCGATGCCGACCTCGGACACGAGCGCGGGGTCGGAGTCGCCCGCCGTCATGTCCGCGTAGTCAACCTCGAACGTCATCCCGCCCTCGACGAACGCGACGTGTGCGTGGCGCGTAAACGCGACCGGCCCGATCTTGTAAGGCATCTCCTCAATGTGCGGCGCGGCGGGGAACTTCACGGTGAAGCCTCCGGCCTCGGACTTGAACTCGCGCCACTCGGCGGGGCCTGCCTTGATCGCGACCCCGCCGCCGTGTGCGGGCGCGGGAGGCGGCGGAGGCGGCTCGTTCGTCTGCGCCGACGCGGCGGTGGAAAGGACAAGCGCCGCGGCGATAACAGCGAAAAAGTTTGTTCGTGCGAGAAGGCTTTTCATGTTTTAATCGGCGGCGTGGGGAATAAAGATTCGGACGTTTCGGGACGCGGCGCACGTGGACTTTACCCTCGCCGCCCGCCTCTGTAAAGTGCGGCGCCGGAGAGTCCGGCGCTCACAGTCGCAAACGAAAGATGCCGACGACCATCATCAAGGGCGCGCTCGCGCTCGCCCTGCTCCTGCCGCTGGTGACACAGAACAACGGCGAAACGAAACGACCGCGCGCCCGCGACATCGGCCTCGTCGTCGGCGTCCTCCCCCCGGGACGCCTCGACGCCATCACAGACGTTGAAGGCGTGCGCGTCGGCCACGCGACTTTGATTAAAGGTGCGGACGTTCGCACCGGCGTGACGGCGATACTGCCGCACGGCGGGAATCTGTTTCAGGAGAAAGTCCCGGCGGCCATCTTCGTCGGCAACGGCTTCGGCAAGCTGACGGGTTCGACGCAGGTGAACGAACTCGGCGAGATCGAGACCCCGATACTTCTCACCAACACGCTCAACGTCCCGCGCGTCGCCGACGCGCTGATTGACTGGATGCTCGCGCTCCCCGGCAACGAGGACGTGCGCTCGGTCAACCCGGTCGTCGCCGAGACGAACGACGGGCAGTTGAACGACATACGCGGTCGCCAAGTCGGACGCGACGAAGTCTTCGCGGCGCTGAAGTCGGCGAAGGGCGGCGAGGTCGAGGAAGGCTCGGTCGGCGCCGGCACGGGTACGGTCGCCTTCGGCTTCAAGGGCGGCATCGGCACGGCCTCGCGCGTCGTGCCGGCGAAGTACGGCGGCTACACCGTCGGCGTCCTCGTGCAGACGAACTTCGGCGGCGTCCTCACGATGAACGGCGCTCCGGTCGGCAGAGAGTTGGGGCGCTACTACCTCAAAGAAGACCTCGAACCGACGCCGAAGGAGAGGACGGACAGAGGGCGCGCGAACGATTCGGCGAGAGTAAAGTCCGGCGCGACGACCGACCGCAGCAGAGCTTCCGCTGGCACTGACGATAGCAACCTCTCTCTTGACGCAGACCGCGCCGACGGCTCAATCATCATCGTCGTCGCCACGGACGCGCCGCTCGACGCGCGCAACCTGCGACGGCTCGCCGCGCGCGCCATGCTCGGACTCGCGCGCACCGGCTCGCCTTCGACGAACGGCAGCGGCGACTACTGTATCGCCTTCTCAACGGCTCCTCAAAATCGAATCAAGTTCGGCGAGACCGCGCCGCGCAAAGTTGAACTTCTCCCTAACGACTCGATGTCGCCGCTCTTCCTCGCCTGCGTCGAGGCGACCGAGGAGGCGATCTACAACTCGCTCCTTCGCGCGACGACCGTCACGGGCCGCAACGGTACGACGGTCGAGGCGCTGCCCGTCGAGAAGACAATCGAGATTCTGAAAAAGTACAATGCGCTCCGCCGCGCGCCCTGAGGCGACGCTTACGAATTCCCGAACGTCGGGGCGGCGAGAATCGTTTTCAACAAAGGCACTCCGACGGGACGCGGCGACGAGGGGACGAGGCCGCGCCGTCGTGTGCGGGGTGGAGGCGAGATGGGACTAAACGAAGAGGAAGAAGACGGCAGGAGTTCTCGCGGCGCGGGCGGGACACCGGGAGGCATCGGCGAGTTTCTGTTCGGGCTGGCGATGGCGGTCACGGGCGGCTACCTCATCACGCAGCACGTGACGGTGACGAGCAGCTTCTGGACGCTCTGGGGTTACAACACGTTCGGCCTGTCGCTCATCCCGCTCATCGCGGGCGTCGGGCTTCTCTTCTACAACGGCAAGTCAATCGCCGGATGGCTGCTCACCTTCGCGGGCGTCGTCATCATCTTCACCGGCGTCATCATGAACCTGCAAATCTACTTCCAGCCCACGAGCCTCTTCAACACGATCCTCATGTTCCTACTCCTCGCGGGCGGCATCGGCCTCATCGCGCGCTCGCTGCGGCCTCACGACTGAAGAACAATAAAGACGATCTTAACCTTCGGCGTCGCCTAGCTTCTCGCGCTTAGCCGCGTGCGGGTTTGACGTGCGCTCACCGCGCTTGCGCGTCCCCTTGCGGCGCTTGAGCACTTCACCTTCATGATCAACCGAGCGGACGGGTTGCAGGTCTTCGGCGTCGCCCTCGGGGTCAACGAGGCGGGTCTCGATGTGCTCGTCGGCGATGGTCTCGTCAGTCATCACGGTCGGGTCGTCGGGGTGATGAGCGTGAGAGTCCGAGCCATCAACCTTAGCGGCTGTCGAGTTGTTCTCCGCGCCGTCTGTGCTCGCGTCGGTCGTGTTTGAAGCGTCGGGCGATTCGACTCCGGCGAGCGCGCGCTGGCGGCGGAAGTGCTCGACGATGTCCCCGGCGGTCTTGCGCCCGACGAAGGGCGCGAGCGCTTCCACGTCGGCCTCGGCAATTTTTTGAATCGAGCCGAGGTTTCGGAGCAGGCGGTTCTTCCGCTTCTCGCCGACGCCGGGAATCGCCGTCAACTCCGAAGTGAAGTCGCGAAGCTCGCGCCGCTTGCGGTGGTAGGTGACGGCGGAGCGGTGCGTCTCGTCGCGAATCATTTGAATGAGGCGGAGCACGGGCGAGTGCGGGTCGAGGTAGATGGGTTCGTGCTCGCGGCCCTTCATCAGGATGTGCGAGACCTCGTTGTGGCGGCGCGGGGGCTTGACGACGCCGATCATCGGTATCGCTTCGAGGTCGAGTTCGCGCATCGCCGCGGCGGCAGCCGCGAGCTGCGTCTTGCCGCCGTCAATCATCACGAGGTCGGGCAGAGGATTTCCCTCGTCGAGTTGCCTTCGATAACGCCTGAAGACCGCCTCCTTCATCGAGGCCGGGTCGTTCGCGCCCTCGACCGACTTGATTTTGAACTTGCGGTACTCCTGCCGGTTCATCCTGCCGTTCTCGCAGGCGACCATCGCCGCGACGTTCTCCGCGCCGGAGATGTTCGACACGTCGAACGACTCGATGCGCGCGGGGAAGCGCGGCAGTTCGAGAACCTCCTGCAACTCTTCGAGCACGCGCTCCATGTCGGGCTTCAGGACGCGGAAGCGCTGCTCGAAGGCGATCTGCGCGTTCTTCTCGACGAGCGCGATCATCTCGCGCTTCTGTCCGCGCCGAGGGTCGAGTATGCGGACGCGACGACCTTTGCGCTCCGTCAAGGCTTTTTCAAGAAGCTCGCGGTCTTCAAAGTCCACGGGCACGTGAATCTCGCGCGGCACGTAGTCGGTCGAGTAGTACTGCGTCAGCACGTCGCTCAAGAACGATCCCGCGTCGAACGAGTCGTCCGCCGCCAGGTCTTCCCAGAAGAACTCGCGCCGCCCGACCACCTTCCCCTCGCGCATCGTGAAGAGTTGGAGCGCGAGCCGCGGCCCCTCGCGGTGGAAGCCGAAGATGTCAACGTCGAGGTCTGCGGACGTAGCCATCTTCTGCTGCTCGGAGACGGCGAGCACGGTCTTTCGGAGGTCGCGGTACTTCGCCGCCATCTCGAAACGCATCTCGTCGGAAGCCTTCGCCATCCGCCGCTCGTACTCGTCTGCGAGTTCCCTGTTCTTGCCTTCGAGAAACATCCGCACGTCGCGCACAGATTCGGCGTACTCGTCCGGCGTGCAGAGGCCGCGCACGCAAGGGCCGAGGCAGCGCTTGATGTGGTATTCGAGGCAGGGGCGCGGCAATTTGCCGTCAATCTCTATGTCGCAGGTGCGTAGCTGGAACGTGCGGTTGATGAGGTCAATCGTGCGGCGCGCGAGCGACGCGGGCAGGTACGGCCCGAAGTAGAGCGCGCCGTCGCGCTGGATGCGGCGCGTAATCATCACGCGCGGGAACGGCTCGCCCACGGTGAGCTTGAGGTGAGGGTACTGCTTGTCGTCCTTGAGCATGACGTTGTAGCGCGGCTTGTGCTGCTTGATGAGGTTCGCTTCGAGCACGAGCGCCTCGACCTCGGTGTCGGTGACGATGAATTCGAGGTCGCGTATGCGGCGGACGAGTTCGCGCGTCTTCGCGTCGTGGCCGCGCCCCGACTGGAAATAGGAGCGCACGCGGTTGCGGAGGTTCTTCGCCTTGCCGACGTAGATGATCTTCCCCGCCTCGTCCTTGTGCAGATAGACGCCGGGCGACGTGGGCAGATTCTTAAGTTTCTCTTCGAGCGTCAAAGCCTTGCCCTTCAGCTTCCGTTTACGATGCGGATTCACAGACAGTTTAGCGCACGAATCGCGCGCGCCGAAGTGCGTGGCGGCGCGTCGTGCGCTGTGCTAGTGTTAGGCTGCACAGCGCGGCATTTATAGGCTTATTGCCGTGTTATGCCGCATTGTGCGGTCTAATTGTAGTTATGTTTCTATGAATAGTGTAAGAATTATCGTAGCATTCGCGTTGATACTGAGCCGATATAGAAGTATGGAGACGCATGATGGGTAAAAATCTCAGTAGTTGCATCTTTTGCGGGGCACTAATGAGTCAACTCGCGGAAGAATGCCCGCGTTGCTACCGTTCACGGAAGATATGTGGTCCATGTCAAATATGCTCAGCGCCTGTGTATAAGGCACAAGATGTGCTGGGCTTTGAAGGCCCTAAGCGTGACCCAAAATTTCGCTACTACCATCGTTCCTGCTTTGATCCAATCCAGCAAGAAGTCCGTGCATCATTCGGGCTATTGAAGTGCCCGGATTGCGATTCAGCAGGCTTTGAGAGGTATTTTTTGGGTCCATCCAGCGGCGGCCCGCCGAAGTGGCTGGGCCTAAAATGTTCGTCTTGCGGGCGTCCTGGTCTCGGCGATCTTTGGAAGCCTGCAAGAGACCCATGCCGTTTCTGTGGATGTCCTATCATTGCGGCGATCCATGCCATGAAGATTTACAAGACCGTATATATCGAGTGGGGTGTCCATGAAATCTGCTTCGGCAGATTAAAGCTTTAATGAGTTGTCACAATTCCCAGGAACAGCATGATGCGCGTTAGAATCAACGGCGAAACATAACATCTCATTGCAGCGGACTCGCGCCAGAGCATTGCCTTCATGCACAGGTTCGTAGGCGCTCGCCGCTGAATTCGGGCGTTAGATGTTTTCTTGTAGCGAAGCCGACGAAGTGACCTATGATGTTTCTGTGCTGACAGGCGGAGGATTAAAATGAACGCGCATCGAGTCGAGACGACAATAAATCAAGACGGGACGCTAACCCTCAAAGACATTCCTTTCCAGGCCGGGGATGCGGTCGAGGTAATCATCCTGGAACGCCCTCCGAAGCCGAACGGCGAAAACCCTTACCCGTTGCGCGGTCAGCCCGTGCGGTATGACGACCCCACCGAGCCGGTGGCGGAAACTGAGTGGGGCGCTCTGCGATGATCGTTCTCGACACTCACATCTGGGTGTGGTGGGTGCACGGCGACCCGCGCCTGACGAGCCAGCAGAATCAGTGGTTGCAGCAGTACGAATCCCAAGGCTTGGGTGTGAGCGCGATCTCTTGCCGGGAGGTGGCGAAGCTCGTGGAATACAATCGCCTCACGCTGCCATGTCCGGTCGGTGATTGGCTGAGCCAGGCTCTGGCCTATCCCGGCGTCCGGCTGCTGGAGCTAACGCCCGAAATAGCCGTGGAGTCAACGCAGTTACCCGTAGTCTTTCACCGCGACCCGGCAGACCAAATCATCGTCGCCACGGCGAGGACTTACAACTGCGCGCTGCTGACATCAGACGCAAAGATTCTCTCCTATCCGCACGTGAATCTTCTCAAGTAGGCCGCGTCCGTCAGTGCGCCTGCGTCGTCTGCGAGAGGTCGAGGACGTATGCGGTCTGGTCGGCGGTGAGGGCGAAGAGGCGCTTGCCGTCGGCGCTGAACTGCGCGAGCGAGACGGGGCCGGAGAAGTTGAACTGGTCTCTCTTCTCGCCCGTCGCCAGGTCGAAGACGGTCAACTGACCGCGCTCGGTCTCGACGGCGAGCAGGCCCGCCGCGTTCGAGATGGCGGGCGCGCGACCGAAGAACTTGCCCTTCTGCTCGCCCGTCGAGATCGAGTAGAGCAGCACGCGGTTCGTCGTGTCGGAGATGACGAGCCAGTCGCCCGCGGCAAAGGCGTCCGTGATGCGGAAAGAGCCTTTGCCCGTCTCGACGAGGAGCGCGCCCGTCGGTTTGCCGGTGCGCGCGTCAACCGCCTGCACGAAGTAGTCGCCCTCCTTCTCCTTGACCGCGGCAAGCGCCTTCGACAACTTCGGGTCTGACTTGATCTCCGACTTCGCGTGTTCCGAACGCACGTCCCAGGTGAGCACGAGCGTCCCCTCGTTCTCTTCGATGAAGACGCGCGGCGACTCCTTCGGGAAGGCGCGCGCCCACAGCTCCGCCCTCGTCCGCGTGTCGCCGACGCTGAGCGTGACGTTCTGGTTGAGGCCGCCGTCCCTTTTCGCGGGCTTCAAGGTGACGACGAAAGTCCCGCGCTGCGTGACGCGCCCCTCGTCCTTGATCTCCGACTGCTGCGCCGTGTCGCGCGTCGAGAGGTTGAGGCGCGCAATCGAGCGCTCGGCCTGCTGGAACCTGGGGAAGTCGGCGTAGAACCAGCCGTCGTCGCCGAAGTACGCGCCGCGAAAACCGCGCACGTGGAAGATTCTCTGCCCCTTCGTCAAGTCCCAGACCGCGCCGCGGCTGCGCTCCGAGACGGCGAGCCACTTCAGGTCGGGCGAGACGGCGACGGCGCGCAGGCGACCCAGAGGGCTTCGCGGCATCAGAACCTTCGCGAACGGCTCCGGCGAGCCGAAGTGATAAAGACCGAGCTCGCCGTTGACGCGCTCCGAGACGTACATGTCGTCGAAGATGTCGAAGGCGTCCTGCCTGTTCGCGAGAAAAATCTTCTTCGACGACAAGTCCATCACGCCCACGGGGAAGTTCGCGATGGGGCGAAGCAGGATGTAGTTGCCCTTCGTCGCCGAGTAGGGCGTGCCGGCGAGCGGGTACTGCTCGACCACGTCGCCCGCGGGAAACGTGACCGTCGCCGACTTCTTGAAGTCTTCGGGGTTGACGCCCACGACGCGGTCGTTCGCGACGAAGGCGAACCGGCCCGCGAGGAGTTTCTTCAGAAGACCTTTGGCGGGGAGTGCGCTCTTCGCCGTGAGGTCGTAGATGAGCGCCGAGTTGTCGGCGTTGACCATCACAGACATCTCGGTCGCGGTGAAGCTGATTGACCGCTGGCCCGCGGCGAAGTAGTGGCCGTCGGGCGAGAAGCCCATGCTCACCCAGCGCGCGCGCTCGCCGAAGTCTTCGATGTCAGCGTCGCCCTCGCGGACGAGCGCGAGCAGGATCATCTGGAAGAGGTCTGTGATGTCGGGCTTGTAAAACTCCTTCTTCTGAAACACCAGCGCGCCCGACTCCACGTCGTAGAGCGTGAGCGCGAAGTTCGTCTCAAGACAGGCGAGCGTCCGCCCGTCGGGAGAAAGCTCTGTCTGGATGCAGCCGTCGTGCACGTACATCTCGCGCGCGGCGGTCTGCTTCTTCGACTCCACGTCCCACGCCTCGACTCTCAGGTCTGCGTTGTGGAAGACGACCGCGCGCGAGTCGGGCGTGAAGTGCGCGGGGCGCGCTTCGGGCGCGTCAATGCGGAAGAGCGGCGCGAGCGGCTCGCGCGAGAGAACCGTGATGCCGGAGTCGTCCTGCGCGAGCAGGTAGCGACCGTCGGGGCTGAAGCGCAGGTGGCTGATGTCGGCGCGCAGCGGCGGCTCCAACACCGTCTTCGACAGGACGGCGTGCAGCGACTCTTTGCGCGCCGCGCCCGCGCCGTAGGAAACGACCGCCGCCTGCCACTTCCTGAAATCTTCGGGTGACGACGCGGCGCGCTTCGACGCGCACTCGGCGGGGAGCGACTGAAGCTCCTTGCGTATCAGACGGAGCCGCTTCTCGTCGGGCTTCGTCGTGCCGAAGAGGTCTGAGAGCCAGCCGCCCGTCTTGCCCTTCGTCTCGGCGAGCCTGTCCCAGAGCGAGGCGAAGGCCTGCGGGTCGTAGCCGGCGGACGCCATCGCGTAGATGCCGATGCGGTCGGCCTCGAACTGCTGCCCCTCTTCCTCGCGGTCGCGGTTCCACGCGCCGGGCTTGCGCGCGGCGTTGTCGAGGAGTTGGTTGTACTTCTCGAAGATGTCGCGGCGGTCGCCGACGCTCGTCACGCCGAGAACCTTCTGGAAGAGCTGCGTCATGTCCGCGCCGATCTGCCCCGACGCCGCGTGCCCCAACTCGTGCGCGAGCACGCCCGCCAGTTCGTCCTCGCTTGCGGCGAACGCGATCAGCTTGCGCGTGACGTAGATTCGCCCGCCGGGCATCGTGAAGGCGTTGGCGTCCGGCAGGTCAACGACGAAGAACTGGTAGCGCATCTCGGTCTGCGGCAACTGCTCGACGAGGCGCGCGCCGACGCGGCGCAGGTAGCCCGTCACCTCGTCGTCCTCGATGATGCGGTAATCGCGCTGCGCCTGCTCGGCGATCACGTCGCCCAAGTCCATCTCCTGCTTCGGCGTGAAGATGCTCGCGGCGTGCGCCTGCGCGACCGAAGTGGGCGAGCAGCGCTGCGGCTGCTGCGCGCGCGGCGAGGCGGGGACGAGCAGGAGCAGGCTGATTAAAAGGTGCGGGCGGAGGCGCGGGGCTGTTCTCATGTGAAATGTGATCCTTTGCTTCGGAGCGAAGTGTGCTGCGATGAAGTGCAGTTCAAAAGCGACGCGGGAGCGTGTTCGTCGTTACGGCTCTTTGAGACTTGTCGGCGAGCAGGGCGTCCGCGTGAAGCGTGCCGGGCGGCCATCTTAGCCGAGCGCGCCGCGCGGCGCAAACGCTTCCTCCCGCCGCGCCGATTCGGTTTCACCTTTCGCCGCGGAGTTGCTACATTCTGCGCGCGAGCGGCTGCACGTCGGGCCGCGTCGCGGCGTGCGCGCGCGCCGCGCCGGGCTTTCAAACAAGATTCTTAATTCGACTTTCAAACGCGACACGTGCGATTCCCCTTCGAGCCGCCGGGAGAGAGAGAGTTCGACGCCGTGGGCTTCGGCCTCAACGCCGTTGACCACCTCATCGTCATGCCGCGCTACCCCGACTTCGACACGAAGACGCGGCTCGTCGAGCACACGCGCTCCGCCGGCGGGCAGACGGCCTCGACGATGGCGGGCTTGCGGAGGCTCGGCCTGAAGACTGCCTACGCGGGCCGCTTCGGCTCGGACGACGCCGGTCGCTTCGGGTTTGAAGAACTGCGTGCCGAGGGCGTCAACGTCGAGTTCGCCGAAGTGGTCGAGGGCGCGCGCAACCAGGTCGCCTTCATCCTCATTGACGCGCGCACGGGCGAGCGGACGATCATGTGGGACAGGGACGAGCGCCTCGCATACGAAGAAGAGGAAGCGCCAGAGAATTTCGCGACGCGCGGTCGAGTTCTGCACATGGACGCGCACGACCCGCGGGCCTGCGCGCGCCTGGCGCGCGAGGCCCGCGCCGCCGGGACGGTCGTCACGGCGGACGTTGACAACATCTACGAAGGGTTCGACGAACTCCTGCCGCACGTTGACGTGCTCGTCTCGTCAAAGGAGTTCCCGCGCAGGCTCACCGGAATCGAAGATGAACGCGAGGCGCTCGTCGCCGTGAAGTCGAACTTACGCGCTGACACGGTCGTCGGCATGACGCTCGGTGAGCGCGGCGCGGTCGTCTTCCACGAAGGACGGTTCATCGAATCGCGCGCCTTCGCCGTTCCCGGCGGCTGCCGCGACACGACGGGCGCGGGCGACGCGTTCCACACCGGCTTCATCTACGGCCTGCTCGGCGGCGAAGAGATCGAAGGCTGTCTGACTTTGGGCTGCGCCGTCGCCGCGCTCAAGTGCCGCGCCCTCGGCGCACGCACCGCGCTCCCTTCGGCGCTCGAACTCGAACGCCTGCTCACGGGCGAGGGCGAGACTTCTTGATGGTCGCCGCCGATAAAAGTCATCAGTCGTGAAGTCGCGAGTGACGAAGTCGTGAAGCCGTAAGCGAGGAAAGCCTGTCTCCGTGAAGTCGCGGGCGGCGAAAGCTTTTCTTGAAGCATCCGAAGAAAGGCGTTATTCTCCCGCGCCGGACGGCGACTCGCCGACGAAAGGATTGAAGATGAAAAGAGCGTTCCCCCTGTCCTTGATTTTAATTCTCGCGTCTTTAATTTTGTTTCTCTCGGCAACGGTCTTCGCAAACACGTCGGCGCGGCAGGACGAGACGCCGCGCTATCTCGACGTGAATCTCGTCCCTGCACAGGGTCGCTCCGCGTCGGACTTCGTGCCGAAGGGCTGGAAGCTCGAAGGCGACGAGGCCGAGACGAACGGCGACTTGAACAAGGACGGCGTGCCCGACAAGGTTCTGCGGCTCGTCGAGGACATTCCAATCGAAGGCAAGGACGGCACGTACAACAACCGCTACCGCGCGCTCGTCATCCTCTTCGGCCAGGCGGGCGGCGGGTTCAAGCGCGCGGCGGTGGCGACGAAGCTGCTCGGCTGCTCGATGTGCGCGGGCGTGCTCGGCGACCCCGAAGGCGGCAACATCACGGTCGAGATCAAGAACGGCGTGCTCAACGTCAACCAGCTCAGCGGCTCGCGCGAGGCGACCGACCTCACGCAGCGCTTCCGCTACGACGCAGCTTCGGGCCGCTTCCTGCTCATCGGCCAGGACGTGAACGAGTACGACCGCGCCGAAGGCGGCGGCACGAGCACCAGCACCAACTACCTGACCGGCGTGCAGATCACGAAGAAGACGAAGGCGACGCGCAACGGCAACGACTCGGTCATCTCCAGCACGTCGCGCAACGTGCACGCGACGCGGCGCTTCATCGAGGACGTTGATTACAACAACCAGTGAGTTTGCACTGGCCTCCTATGCCGGGAGCGCGGGCACACGGCCCGCCTTGAACGCGTCAGCGCGAAGAAGACTCGCTCAAGATGAATCTTCAAAGAAGAGGCGGTCTGTGTGCCTGCTCACGCAGGCAATGCGGGCCGCGATGCCCGCGCTCCCGGCGCGAAGGCGGCGTTCCCGATGAGGACGGCTCTTCGCCGCGCGTTGTGATATATTTTGAAACGGCTCTTCGCCCGCCGTCGTACAGCGTTGGCGGAAAGCGTTTGGAATCTCGCGGGACTGAAAGCTTTTCGCGCCCTCCCTGTTTTCAAGGCTTACGGAAAAATTCGTTTCGGATGGACAGGCGACGGATACTCATCGTTGAAGGCAACGCCGAACTCCGCACGGTTCTCTCGGACGCGCTGCGCGAGCTGGGCCACGAAGTAGTCACCGCGGGCGACCGCGCCGAGGCCGTCGCCCGCGAAGACCTCGAAGACTTCGACCTCATCATCTCCGACCTCGCCGAGTACGCCGACAGCGCCACGCAGATCGTCTCCGAACTCAAACGCCAGCGCCTCTTCGTCCCCATCGTCGTCTCTTCGGAAGAAGCGGGGCACGAAGGCATCGTCAAGGCTTTCAAGCTCGGCGCGGCCAACTACCTCCGCAAGCCCTACGACCACGACGAGCTGCGCAACATCGTCGAGAAGACTCTGGGCTACAAGCTCCGCTTCGTCGAAGACCTCAAAGTTCTGCCTTACGTCCGCGAACACATCGAGTTCGAGTTGCCGAGCGACATAAGTTTAATGAACGGCGTGCTCCACTACCTCATCGAGCGCGTCGCCGCCCTCGGTGTCATCAAGCCCGACACCTCGAACCTCTTCATCGCGCTCGACGAGGCGTTCGTCAACGCCGTCAAGCACGGCAATAAGCTCGACCACTCGAAGCTCGTCCGCATCACCGCCGACCTCTCGCCGAAGGAGGCGCGCTTCACCGTCGAGGACGAGGGCCAGGGCTTCAACGTCACGGAGATTCCCGACCCGCGCGACCCCTCAAACCTCTTCAAGACTTCGGGCCGCGGCGTGCTACTGATTTACAACATCATGGACGAGGTCGCGTACAATGAGCGCGGCAACCGCCTGACGATGGTCAAGCGGCCCGAAGGCTCGCTCGAATCCGAGGTGATAAAGGCGCTGACGCCGGATGACGACCCCGCCAAAAAGAAGTGACGACGAGCGGCCCGCGGAAGACGCTCACACGCCCGCGCACTCGACAAACTCCGGCACTCAAAAGCCAGCGTCAATCGCTTTCAGGCTTCGCAGGCCGCTCGTCTTCCTCTTCATCTTCGCCGCGCTCTTCCTGTTCCACCTCTCGCTGCTGAATCTCCCGTACTACTGGGACGAGGCCGGCTACTTCATCCCCGCCGCGCGCGACATCTACGCCGACGGAAGTTTCATCCCGCACTCGACGCTCTCGAACGCGCACCCGCCGCTCGTGATGGCGTACCTCGCCATCGCGTGGAAACTCTTCGGCTTCCGCATCGAGGTCGCGCGGACGGCCATGCTGCTCGTCTCCGCGTTCGCGCTCACCGGACTCTTCCGCCTCGCCGAGCGCGTCGCGAACACACGCGTCGCCGCCGCGACCGTCGTCTGCGCGGCGCTCTACCCGGTCTTCTTCGCGCAAAGCTCGCTCGCGCACCTCGACATGATGGTCGCGGCGCTGACGATGTGGGGACTCTTCCTTTATCTTCCGCCGACGGCGTCGCGGAAAATTGAGAGCGGGTCAATCGAAAGCGACTCAACGGCGACGCGGAATGAAGTCGGAGCGGGCGCGGGCGTGTTTGAAAGGCGCGGCGTTCGGCGTGCGCTGTGCGTCGCGGTCTTCGCGCTGGCGGCGCTGGCGAAGGAGACGGCGGCGCTCGTGCCGGTCGCGCTGTTCGGTTGGGAGATTCTGTGTTGGGCCGCGGGCAGGAACGAAAGGCTCGCGGCGCTCGTCTGCGTCGAGCGCCGCCGCCCGCTCTCGTCGCTCGTGCTTCTCGTCGCGCTCGTGCCGCTCGCGTCGTGGTTCGCGTACCACCGCGCGCGCACGGGCTACACGTTCGGCAACCCGGAATACTTCCGCTACAACGTCGGCTCGACGCTCGACCTCACGCGCGTGGCCGAAACTCTCCGCCGCCGCTTCGACCAGGTCACGACCTACATGAATCTCTGGGCGCTCACGCTCGCCGGAATCGCCGCGATGTTGCTGAAGCCGCGGCGCGACGGCGAAGACGAGCGCCCGCGCATCGCCGCACCCGTGCAACTCCTCTTCGCGGCGCTCGTCTTCGCGCACGTCGTCGCGCTCTCGTTCGTCGGCGGCGCGGTGCTCGCGCGCTACCTCCTGCCGGTGCTGCCGCTCGTCGTGCTCGTGTGGGTCTCTACGCTCTGGCGTCGTGTCCCGCTCTGGCCGCTCGTCGTCGCGCTCGTCTGCGCCGCGTTCGTCTATCGCACGGAGGTCAACCCGCCCGACGCGTTCCCCTGGGAAGAGAACCTCGCCTACCGCGACTTCATACTCCTGCACCGCGACGCCGCGCACTTCCTCGAAACCAACTACCCGCAAGCGCGCGTGCTGACGACCTGGCCCGCGACCGACGAGCTGAAGAACCCTTACTTCGGCTACCTCACGCGCCCGCTCCGAGTCTTCCCCGTCGAGGACTTCAAACGCGAATCTCTCACCAAGGCCGCCGCGCGCAAGTCCGACTACGACGCCGCGCTCCTCTTCTCGACGCACGGCGGCCCCACGCTCGACGAGGCGCTTCAGACGCTCGGCGGGCGCGTCGTCTTCCGCGAGGAGCGCAAAGGCCAGTGGGTCGCCGCCGTGGTTTTCGGAAGCGGGGGTTGACGTGTCTCGGACACGATTCTGATTGACGCGCCGCCAGAACCTGATATAGTTTGCGCCTGTCCTACGGTTCCGTGTTCCACAACCTTGCCTCGGGCCGCTCTTTACCTTCCGGCCCCTGACCCCAGACTCTAAGGAGAAAATCCCTATGCCTTCAAGAAAGACCTCCGGTAAGAAACCCGCCGGCAAAAAAAAGAGTGAGGGAAGCGCGGACTCGCCCGACTCGCCCGTCCGCATCTGCTTCGACCGCGTCATCCCGCACGAGTACGCGCCCGCGCGCACGACCTCGCTCATGGCCGCCATCAAGAGCGCCACGAGCGGCGGGCCGGGCGCGCACCTTGAGGCCGGCGGGGTCGTGCTTGCGCCCGCGCACATGGCCGTCGTGCTCAGTAAGAAATGGCCGAGCGGCTCGACGCTTAAGTGCCGCTTCCTCGACGGCAGCTCCTTCATGAAGAAGAAGGCGCAGCAGAAGGCGCAGATTTGGGAGAGCTACGCTAACATTAAGCTCAAGTTCGTGACCTCCGGCGACGCTCAGGTCCGCATCTCCTTCTACGCCGACGCCGGCTCCTGGTCGGCCATCGGCACCGACGCGCTTGTCCAGTCCTACTTCCCGAAGTACCAGCCGACGATGAACTTCGGCTGGCTGCGCGACAACACCGACGACGAGGAGTACGAGCGCGTCGTCGTCCACGAGTTCGGCCACGCGCTGGGCTGCATCCACGAGCACCAGTCGCCCAACGCCAAGCTCGACTGGAACACGGCAGCCGTCTATCAATACTTCTCCGGCCCTCCGAATTACTGGAGCAAGCAAGACATAGACTCGAACGTGCTCGAAACCTACAGCCCGAAGGGGATCGGCGACACTATCTTCGACAAGGCTTCAATCATGCTCTACCAGTTCGACGGCAAGCTCTTCAAGGACGGGAAGGGCACTCCGCTCAACACACACCTCTCGCAACTCGACAAGCAGTTCATCGCGCAGATGTATCCGAAGAAGTAGCCGCCCGACGTGCCTCACCCCGTCGGCGTAAGCTGCGCCGGGCCGGAGGGCCGCGCCGCGCTTCGCTCTCTATGCCCTACGAACTCTTTCTCGCGCTCCGTTACCTGCGCGCGCGGCGCGGTCGTCGCGTGGCGCGCTGGACTGCGCTCGCCGCGGTCGCAGGCATTGCGTGCGGCGTGGCGGCGCTGACGGTCGCGACGGCGCTCGCCAACGGGTTCCGCGACGAACTGCGCGACAAAATCCTGCGCGGCACGGCGCACGTCACGCTCGCGCGCGAGGGCGGCGCGGTGGAAGACCCGCGCGCCGTGGCCGGGCGCGTGCGCGGCATCGAAGGCGTGCTCGACGCTCAGCCGACGACCTACGAAGGCGCACTCCTCTCGGGGCCGAACGGCGCGGCCTACACGCTCCTGCGCGGACTCGACGAGCATTCGGCGCGCGCCGTCTCGGACGTTCAAAGCACGCTGACGAAAGGGAAGCTCGACGCGATTTTTCAAAACGCGCCGGGCCGAAGTCAGAACCTTACGGCGAGCAAATCGCAAACGAACTCGCCGAGTGAATCTCAAGCAGACTCGCCCGTGCCGGTCGTCGTCGGCGAAGAGTTGGCGTCGCGGACGGGACTGAACGAAGTCGGCGGCGAGGGCTGGGTGTTGACGGGCGCGGCGTTGAACGGCGCGGGAGGGTTCGAGCCTCGCGCGCGGCGCGTGCGTGTCGTCGGAGTGTTCCGCTCCGGCCTCTACGAATACGACTCGGCTTGGACTTACCTCTCGCTCGACGCGGTCGCCGGAGTCGTCGGCGCGCGGCCTTCGACGGCGGTCGTCGGCATCGAGGCCCGCGACATCTACGCCTCGGACGAAGTGGCGCGGCACGTGCGCGCGGCGTTGGGCGCGGGGTGGACGACCTTGGACTGGCGCGAGGCCAACCGCGCGCTCTTCGACGCGCTCGCGCTCGAACGCCGGACGGTCGCGCTCATCATCATGCTCGTCACCGTCGTCGCGGCGCTCAACATCACGACGACGCTCGCGCTCGTCGTCGTCGAGCGGCGCGCGGACATCGCGGTCTTGGCGGCGCTCGGCGCGCGGCCCCTCGGCGTCACGCTCGTCTTCGTCATCGAGGGCGCAATCGTCGGCGCGGTCGGCGCGCTCGCGGGCGTCGCCCTAGGACTCGCCGCCTGCGCCGCGGCGGAACGTTTCCACCTCGTCCGACTTCCGCC
Source organism: Pyrinomonadaceae bacterium (assembly GCA_035652995.1). Taxonomy (GTDB): domain Bacteria; phylum Acidobacteriota; class Blastocatellia; order Pyrinomonadales; family Pyrinomonadaceae; genus QHXN01. The sequence goes on along the minus strand of DASRCS010000047.1, from coordinate 12,375 downwards.
AGACGTTTACTCCATCGCGTCCGTGCCGCTCCACCCGCACGCGGGGGATGTTCTGCTCGCCGCGCTCGCGGCCTTCGCCGTGAGCCTGCTCGCGACGATTTATCCCGCGCTTCAGGCGGCGCGCGTGCGGCCCGCGGAGGCTCTGAGGTACGAATGAAAGAGAGTCTGGAGTCTGGAGTCTGGAGTCAGGACGACGGGAACGCGCTCGCCGTTCCGAGCCTGACCGCGCGGGCGTCGAACATTCTTCCGACGCTCGACAGTCTTCACACAGCGAACAGCCTTCGGACTCCGCTATGATTTCAGACTCAAGCTCCAGGTCTGACTCAACCTCCGAGAAGGTCTCAGACTCCAGACTCCAGACTCCAGACTCCAGACTCGTTGTCGCGGGCGTGCTCAAGTCCTTCCGCGACCCTTCGGGCGGCGTGCTCGAAGTCCTGCGCGGCGTGACGTTCGGCTTGAGGCCGGGCGAGATGGTCGCGGTCGTGGGCGCGTCGGGCGCCGGGAAAACGACTCTGCTGCACGTCGTCGGCGGACTCGAAGCGGCGGACGCCGGAAGCGTGAGGCTCGGCGACTTCGACGTGACGCGGGCCGGCGCGGCGCGGCTCGCGCGCTGGCGCGGGCGCGAGGTCGGGTTCGTCTTCCAGTCGCACCGTCTGCTCCTCGACCTCTCGGCGGAGGAGAACGTCGCGCTGCCCCTGCTCGTCGCGCGCCGCAACAGGCGCGGGGCGCTCGCGTCGGCGCGCGAGATGTTAGAGGGGGTCGGACTCGGCGCGCGCGCGCGTCACGCGGCGGGCGAGCTTTCCGGCGGCGAACAGCAACGGGTCGCGGTCGCGCGCGCGCTCGTCACGCGCCCGCGGCTCGTGCTGACGGACGAGCCGACGGGGAACCTCGACGCGCGCACCGGCGACGAGGTCGGCGCGCTGCTCCTCGGCCTGTGTCGCGATGCGCGCGCCTGCGTCCTCGTCGCGACGCACAACGAGCGGCTCGCGCGCCTGTGCGACCGCGTGCTTCAATTGCGCGACGGACAAGTCGAAGAGGTCAGAGGTCAGAGGTCGGAGGTCAGTTAAAAAGCCCCGTGCCGGCGACGGCCCGCGCCATGAAACCGCGCGCCGCAGTGGTGAACAAAAAAACTGGCCTCTGACCTCCGACCTCTGGCCTCTCCACTTAAAATCTGACAGACGCTCGCCGTTTCAGTTATAATGCGAGGCGGACGCGGTTCGCGGTTCTCCTGACCGCCGACGGTCGCGCCGACGCTTTCGCAGCAACGTCCTTATCGGTCGGTAATTTTATTTATGTTTGAGCGATACACGGAGAAGGCGCGGAGGGTCATCTTCTTCGCGCGGTACGAAGCCTCGCAGTTCGGCGCGCCGGCAATCGAGCCGGAACACCTCCTTCTGGGACTCATGCGCGAGGACAAGTCCCTGACGGCGCGCTTCCTCGCGCGCGCGCAGACCTCGCTCGAAGCCATCCGCAAAGAGATCGAAGGCCGCGCGCCGCTTCGCGAAAAGATTTCGACCTCGGTCGAACTCCCGCTCGCGCCGGAGACCAAGCGCGTGCTCGCCTACGCGCACGAGGAGTCCGACAGACTTCAGCACCGGCACATCGGAACGGAGCACCTGCTGCTCGGACTCCTTCGCGAAGAGCGCTCGATGGCCGCGGAGATTTTGTACGAGCGCGGGCTGAAGCTGCACGCGGTGCGCGAAGAGATTTCGCGTCAGGCTGGCGGCGACCCGCGCGCGGCGCAGAAGAAGGAGACGCCGCACCTCGCGGAGTTCTCGCGCGACCTGACCGACGACGCCTCGAACGACAAGCTCGACCCGCTCGTGGGCCGAGAGGGCGAGATCGAGCGCGTCGTGCAGATACTCTGCCGCCGGACGAAGAACAACCCCGTGCTCATCGGCGAGCCGGGCGTCGGGAAGACCGCCATCGTCGAAGGACTCGCGCAGAGAATCGTCCGCGGCGAAGTGCCGACGTTTCTTGAGAACAAGCGGATTCTCTCGCTCGACCTTTCGCTCATCGTCGCGGGCACGAAGTACCGCGGGCAGTTCGAGGAGCGCCTGAAGCAGATCATGCGCGAGCTGGTCGAGAACCCGCAGTACATCGTCTTCATCGACGAGCTGCACACGCTCGTCGGCGCGGGCAGCGCGGAAGGCTCGCTCGACGCGGCGAACATTTTGAAGCCGGCTCTTTCGCGCGGCGAGATTCAGTGCATCGGCGCGACAACTCCGGCGGAGTTCCGCAAGTCAATCGAGAAAGACCGCTCGTTGGAGCGCCGCTTCCAGGCCGTCAAAGTCCCGCCGCCGTCCGAAGAGGAGGCCATCTCGATTCTCGACGGCGTGCGCGAGCGCTACGAAGCTTTCCACCAGGTTCGCTACACAGAGGACGCAATCGAGGCCGCCGTCTATCAGTCGAACCGATACATCCCCGACCGCTTCCTCCCAGACAAGGCGATTGACGTGATTGACGAGGCCGGCGCGCGCGTGAAGCTGCGCGCGCGGCGCGACGCGCCTTCGGGCGGCAACGTCCTGCGCGAAGACGTTTACGAAGGCCGCGCGCCGTACACTCGCGGCTCGTTCACCTCGGCGCTGATTGACGACGAAGAGATGTTGATGTCGGTCGAGGTGACGAAGGACGACATCGAGGAAGTCATCGCGCGCTGGACGGGAATTCCGGTCACGTCTTTGAAGGAAGAGGAGACGCAGAAACTCCTCCGCATCGAAGACGAGATACGCAACCGCGTCATCGCGCAGCGCCCGGCCATCTCCGCGCTCGCGCGCTCAATCCGCCGCTCGCGCGCGGGGCTGAAGAACCCGCACCGCCCCGTCGGCTCGTTCCTTTTCCTCGGCCCGACCGGCGTCGGAAAGACAGAGGTCGCGCGCTCGCTCGCCGAGTTTCTGTTTGGCTCCGAGCGCTCGATGATTCGCTTCGACATGAGCGAGTTCATGGAGAAGCATTCGGTCTCGAAGCTCATCGGCTCGCCTCCGGGTTACGTCGGCCACGAAGAGGGCGGGCAGTTGACGGAGCGCATCAAGCGCTCGCCCTACTCGGTGCTCCTCTTCGACGAGATCGAGAAGGCGCACCCCGACATCTTCAACGTCCTGCTCCAAGTCTTCGAGGACGGCATCCTGACCGACGCGCTCGGCAACACCGTTGACTTCAAGAACACGATCATCATCATGACCTCGAACATCGGCGCGCGCTTCATCCAGAAGAAGGGCGCGATGGGCTTCCAGGCAAGCCCCGACGCCTCGCGCGAGAAGATGGAAGAGATGGTGATGAACGCCGTCCGCCACACCTTCAACCCCGAATTCATCAACCGCCTCGACGAGATCATCATCTTCGACCAGTTGCAGGACGAGGAGTTGCTGGAGATCGTCGGCCTTCAGGTCGAGCAGTTGAACAAGACGCTCTCGCGCCGCGGCCTCGAAGTCCGCCTGACCGACGAGGCGAAGCGCTGGATCGTCGAGAAGACCTGCGGCGACCGCTCTTACGGCGCGAGGCCTTTGCGCCGCGCGCTCCAGAAGCATGTCGAAGACCCGCTCTCCGAGGCGCTCATCCAGGGCGCGCTCGCGGGCGCGTCGCTCGTCGAAGTCTTCCGCGACGGCGACGAGTTGAACTACCGTCCCGTCGTGGCCGAAGAGGCCGGCGACGCGCTCCTCATTCACTGATTTTCAGTGAATGAGGAAGGCAAAAGTAAAAAGGCAAAAGGCAAAAGAGAGTCGGATCAGTCTCTTTTGCCTTTTTCCTTTTGCCTTTTGCCTTGCTATAATGCGCCCCTTTGCGGGACTGGTGCGGCTGGCAACGATAGGGCGTGCGGGGTGAATCCAAGTTTCGCCCGTTCCAAAATCCGGCGTCCGTCTTGGGAGTGGCGTTCAGGCGAACCGCGCCGCCCCGGCTGAAAATCTCGAAAGTTCTCTTAAAAAGCAGAGTCTCCCGGATTCATTGCGACCGCAATTCTTGAGGCGAAAAACTAACTCTATGCGAATTCGCGCGCCTTGGATTTACCTCGTGGCCGCCCTCGTGGGCTGCCTCATGCTCCTCGACATGGCGCTCCCGACCTTAAGCGTCAGCGCACAGGAGCAGCAGGCCTCCCCGCAGAGACAGAAGCTGGTCGAAGACGTACAGGTCGAGGGCAACCGACGCCTCCGCGTGGAGGACGTGCTCTACCACGTCCAGACCCGACCCGGCGACGTTTACAACAAGGAGCAGGTGAGTCGCGACCTTCAGGCCCTGCTCAACCTCTCCTTCTTCGACAAGACCGACACGCGCGTCATCATCCAAGACCCAGGCCCGAAGGGCGGGGTCGTCGTCATCTTCCACGTCAAAGAGCTTCCGGTCATCCGCGACCTGACCTTCAAGGGCCTGAGCAGCGTGGGCGAGGCCGACGTTCTTAAAGAATTCCGCGAGAAGAACATCGGCGTTTACAAGGAGTCAACCTACGACCCCGTCAAGGTCAACAACGCCGTCCGCGTCATCAAGGAACTGCTCGCCGAGCACGGCCACCCGAACGCGACCATTGACGTGAACAAGGAGGACATCTCCGCGACCTCCATCGGGCTGACCTTTAACATCAACGAGGGCGAGCGCGTCCGCGTCGTGGACATCGAGTTCACGGGCAACCAGCACTTCTCGAACGGCGAACTGCGCGGCGCGATGAAGCTCGTCAAGGAGGCGGGACTCATCTCGCGCTTCCGCGGCGAGGACATCCTGCACCTCGACAAGCTCGACTACGACCTCAACAAGAACGTCCGCGACTACATGACCTCGAAGGGCTACCTGGAGGCGCGCTTCGGCGAGCCGAAGGTCGAGAGCCTCGGCGAGAAGCGCACGGGCTTCCCCGTCCTCCCGCTGCCGATCATCTCGTCCGTTGACGAGGGCCTGCGCGTCACCATCCCGGTCAACGAGGGCAAGCTCTACCACCTCGGCCAGATCAAGATCGAGGGCAACTCGATCTACTCCGAGGAGGTCATCCGCCAGGTCATCGGCCTGAAGACCGGCGACATCGCCAACGGCGAGCGCATCCGCAAGGCGCTCTACGAAGACCTGAAGAACCTCTACGGGCGCGCGGGCTTCCTCCAGTACGACCCGGAGATCACGCCGGAGTTCAAGCCCGACCCGCAGCACCCCGACCAGGGCATCGCGGACTTCACGATCACGATCACCGAGGGCAAGCAGTTCACGCTCCGCCGCCTTGAGTTCCACGGCAACACCTACACGCGCGACAACGTCCTGCGCCGCGAGGTGGCCGTCAACGAGGGCGACATCTTCGACAAGTCGCTGTGGGAGTTCTCGGTGCTGAAGCTGAACCAGCTCGGCTTCTTCAACCCGATTGACAAGGACAAGGACGCCGAGTTCCGCACCAACGAGGAGACCGGCGAGGTTGACGTTGACCTGCGGGTCGAGGAGCGCGGGCGCAACCAGATCAGTTTCAACGGCGGCGTCTCCGGCATCGGCGGCTCGTTCTTCGGCCTCGACTACTCGACGAACAACCTTCTGGGCCGCGGCGAGTCGCTCTCCTTCAACGTCGCCTTCGGCAACCGCCAGAAGTCAATCCTCTTCTCGTTCACCGAGCCTTACTTCAGGGACAGGCCCATCTCGGTCGGCTTCTCGCTCTACACGCAGTCCTTGCAGTTCTTCGGCGAGGGGACGCTGCTATCGCAGAACGCGTCGGCGGTCAACAGCCTCGTCAACGCCGAACTCGGCGACACGACGAGCCTGCTGACGGTCGGCGAGGAGAACCTGTTCACGCAGAAGACGACCGGCGGCTCGATCTTCGCCACCTCTCCGCTCTCGGAGTTCTGGCGCCCGCGCAGCCGCCGCTACGTGCAGATCGCGCGCGCCTCGCGCGTCGGCTTCTCCTACGCGCTCTCGCGCTCGTCGGTCGAGGAGCCGGCGGTCAACGCGCAGGGCAACGCGCAGACGCTCATCCCCGTCGTCTTCTCGCAGCCGAACATCATCACGAGCCGGGTGACGCCCTCGTTCGTCTATGACACGCGCAACGGCACGATTGACCCGACGCAGGGCACGCAGGTCGCCGTCCAGCTCGCGCTCGCGGGACTCGGCGGCGACGTGCGCACCTACGAGCCGTCGGCCTCCTACATCCACTTCATGCCGGTGCGCCGCAAGCGCTCGCGCAACCCGGAAGTCTTCGGCTTCCGCCTGATGGCCGGGCACGTCGGGAGCTTCGGGCTTTCGTCGAACATCTCGGCGGCGCAGCAGAGTTCGCTCTCGTTCATCGCGGGCGTGCCCGTGTACGAGCGCTTCTTCCTCGGCGACGAGACGACGATCCGCGGCTACAACGTCCGCTCGATCAGCCCCGTCGCGCCGCTTGAGGTGTTCGTCACCTCGCGCAACGTCTCGGTCTCCTCGACGCCGACGGGCGACCTCGCGCCCGTGCCGGTCTCCGACCGCCTGCGGCAGCAACTCGTCTCGCTCGGCACGTTCACCGGCGCGTCGGGCGCGAACTCGGTTCTGATCGGGCAGGACTTCCGGTTCATCGGCGGCGACACGCAACTGCTCGGCAACTTCGAGTATCGCATCCCCATCGTCGGCCAGACCGTCTCGCTCGCGGCCTACGCCGACATCGGCTCGTCGTTCAACCTGACGACGAAGGACGACCAGATTTTCTCGACGCAATTCCTGCGCGACCAGCCGTTCCTCGGCTCGCTCGGCGTCGGCGGACTCTCGGAGCTGGTCGTGCGCCGCAACCCGCAGCTCGCCATCCAGCCGACGAGCAACTTCGTTGACTCGTCGGGGCTGCCGCTGCGCGGCCTGCTCGTGCAGGGCGACCGCCTGCTCACGAAGGAGGAGTTCGCGCAGTTGACCCGCGTCGGCCCGACAGACCCGCTGACGAACCTCCCGTTCGGCGTGCAGCCCGTTTACCTCCGCGGCGAGGCGCAGGAGAACACGGTCGCCAAAATCTCGCAGAGCCTTTTCTCAAAAATCGGCGACTACCGATCCAGCCTCGGGCTTGAGTTGCGCATCCAACTGCCCGTCGTGAACGTGCCGTTCCGCCTGATCTACGCGTACAACCCGAACGCGCAGTCAACATTTTTCTTGGAGAAGAAGAGCGTCTTCCGGTTCAGCATCGGTCGAACTTTCTAGACGTTTAGGATTAAACTACGGGGGAGCGCGCGCTCTTCGGGCCAGCACACGCGGGAGAGCCGTTCGCCCTCTGACTTAAAAAAGTTAAGGAGCAGTACAGGAAAGACCATGAAAGCCATCCGCAACATAATCGCCGCCGCCGCCGTCGCGGCCTTCGCCGCGCTCACGGCGAGCGCGCAGACTCAGCCCGCCCGACAGACCGCGGCCCCCGCGCCCGCGCCCGCACAGGGAGCGGCCATCGCCGAGGGCAAGTTCGCCATCATCGACACCGACGCCTTCAGCGACCCGCAGAACGGGATCAAGCGGCTCGTGGTCGCGTTCCAGACGGTCGAGCGCGAGTTCAAGCCGCGCCGCGACGAAGTCCAGGCGCTTCAGGCGCGCTACGACGCGCTCGCCAAGGAAATCAACGACACGAAGAACGTCGCCGACCAGAAGGCGCTCGCCGCGAAGGCCGACCAGGCCACGCAGCTTGAGACCGAGATCAAGCGCAAGCAGGAGGACGGCCAGAAGGACTTGGAGAAGCGCGTCCAGACGCTGACGCAGCCGATCTATCAGGACATCGGCAACGCGCTCCAGGCCTTCGCCAAGCAGCGCGGACTCTCCGTCGTCTTCGACATCAGCAAGATGCAGGGCGTCGTCATGGTCGTCAACAACTCGGTTGACATCACCGACGCCTTCATCGCCGAGTACAACCAGCGCAACCCGGCCACGACGGCCTCGACGACCGCGCCCTAAAACAAGTAAGACAAAAGCAGTGACGAGTGACGAGTGCCGAGCAAGAGGTTGCCTTAGCTCGTCACTCGTCACTCGTCACTGCTGTCATAGCTTATGGAAACGCTTCTCGACACGCGCGCCATTCAGGAGATACTGCCGCACCGCTACCCGTTCCTGCTCGTTGACCGCATCGTCGAGCTGACCGAGGGAGTCCGAATCGTCGGCGTCAAGCAGGTCACCATCGGCGAGCATTTTTTTCAGGGCCACTTCCCCGGCGCGCCCGTCATGCCCGGCGTCCTCATCGTCGAGGCGATGGCGCAGGTCGGCGCGATCTACGCGCTCCAACAGATCGAGAACCGCGACCGCAAGCTCGTCCTCTTCAGCGGCCTCGACAACTGCCGCTTCCGCCGCCCCGTCACGCCCGGCGACACGCTCGTTATCACGGTCACGCCGCTCCGGGTCGGGGGCCGCGTCCAGAAGATGCACGGCGAGGCGCACGTCGAAGGCCAGCTCGCCGCCGAGGCCGACATCATGAGCGTCGTCGCCGACCGCGACGCGGTGAAATGAAGGCAAAAGTAAAAAGGTAAAGGGCAAAAGAGAAAGCCGTCTCTGCTTCATCTTTTGCCTTTTACCTTTTGCCTTTTACTTGAACCCATGTCCGCAGAGATTCACCCGTCAGCGGTCGTCAGCCCGCGCGCTGAGGTCGGCGAAGGCTCTTACGTCGGCCCGTTCTGCACGGTCGGCGACGAAGTGCGACTGGGCGCGCGCGTCCGCCTCGAATCGCACGTCGTCGTTGACGGGCGAACGGAGATCGGCGACGACACTCACGTCTTCCCCTTCGCGTCCGTCGGACTCGCGCCGCAGGATTTGAAGTACCGCGGCGAGCCTTCCGAGACGCGCGTCGGTCGCCGCTGCTCGCTGCGCGAGTTCGTCACCGTCCACCGCGGCACGGAGGGCGGAGGGATGCTCACCGCAATCGGCGACGACTGCCTCATCATGGCGCAGGCGCACGTCGCGCACGACTGCCTGATCGGCGACCGGGTCATCATGGCGAACGCCGCGACGCTCGCCGGCCACGTCGAGATCGCCGACGGCGCGAACGTCGGCGCGTACTCCGGCGTGCACCAGTTCTGCCGGGTCGGTCGCGAGGCTTACGTCGGCGGCTACTCGGTCGTCGTCAAGGACGCGCTCCCGTTCGCGCTCACCGTCGGCAACCACGCGAAGTGCTACGGCCTGAACACCGTCGGCATGAAGCGCCGCGGCTACCCGCACGAGACGACCGAGGCGCTCCACCACGCCTTCCGCCTCCTCCTCGCCTCCAGGCTCAACACCACGCAGGCGCTCGCGGCAATCCGCGAAGAGATCAAGGACTCTTCGGAAGTCGAAGAACTCGTCCGCTTCATCCAGACCTCGAAGCGCGGCGTAGTGAAGTGACGAAAGCAGTGGCGAGTGACAAGTGACGAGTGACGGGTTAAATTCTTCCTGCTCGTCACTCGTCACTTGTCACTCGCCACTTCTGTTATGCGCTACGGACTCATCGCGGGCAACGGCAAGTTTCCATTCCTCGTCGTCGAGGGCGCGCGGCGCGCGGGCGCGGAGTTGGCCGTCGCGGCGATAAAGGAAGAGACAGACCCGGCCATCGAGAAGATAGCCGACAAGCTGACGTGGGTCGGCATCGGGCAGTTGGGCAAGATGATCCGCTTCTTCAAGCGCGAGGGCGTGGAGAAGGCGATCATGGCGGGGCAGGTCAGGCACGTGCAGATTTTCAGCGGCGCGCTCCCCGACGTGCGGATGCTGAGGATGCTCTTGAGCCTGCCGCGCCGCAACACCGACGCGCTCATCGGCGGCGTCGCCGCGGAACTCGCGCGCGAAGGCATCGAGCTGATTGACTCGACCTTTTTCCTGCAAGACCAGCTCGCGCGCGAAGGCACGCTCACACGCCGCGCGCCCGACGAGCGCGAGCGCGGCGACATCGAGTACGGGCTGGAAGTCGCGCGCGAGATAGCCCGCCTCGACCTCGGCCAGACAATCGTCGTGCGCGCGCGCGCCTGCGTCGCCGTCGAGGCGATGGAGGGGACGGACGCGACCGTGCGCCGCGCCGGCCAACTCGCCAAGGGGCGCCTCACCGTCGTCAAGGTCGCGAAGCCCGACCAGGACATGCGCTTCGACGTGCCCGTCGTCGGCGTCCCCACCGTCGAGACGATGGCGGAAGCCGGCGCGACCTGCCTCTGCGTCACCGCCGCGAAGACGCTCGTCTTCGACCGCGAAGAGATGTTCGCCCTCGCCGACCGACACCGCATCTCAATCGTCGCCGTCGCGCACGCCTGAAGGCGATTTCGGATTTCGGATTTTAGATTTTGGATTGGGCGCGTGGCGTGGGCTGAGCTTTCCGAATCCTTCGTCGAGCTTCGGCGGCGAGCCAATCCAAAACCCAAAATCTGAAATCCGAAATCGAGTGTGTGGCGGTTTTGAGTCGCCGCGCACAAATGCCACAGCCGCGCGCGCCCTCGCGCGCGCCCACTCTTCAAAAAGACGCGGAAATTGAACGGCGCGAAGCGGCGCGCGCTGGCACGGACGTTGCCGCCTTCGCCGGTCGAGTATCAAAGAAGGCGGGCCGCACAAGGACGCTTGCCTGCGACGCCGCCTCGGAGAAACAACGCTTCAAGTCTGACCCAATTTCCTTTAAAGGAGAACCTGAAAACCAATGAAGAAACTCGGATTCGCGACCGTTCTCGTCCTGTCGCTCGTCTTCGGCGCCGGCTCGGTCTTCGCGCAGAACGCGAACAGCGGCGGCACGAGCGCCAACACCGGCACGACGCATCATGGCCGTCGTCACCACCGCCGTCATCACCGCCGTCACCGCCGTCACCACCGCAGGTCGAAGACGACCGGCAACACCAACTCGTAGTTCCCCGGCGGCGCGCCGGACGGACTTCGGCGCGCCGCCGTTCCTTCTTTGATAAAGCAGAGATAGAATCCGCACAGTTGCCCCGGTGTGGGCGGGGCGGCACTCATGGGGCGATGAGTGCCCTGTGCGGCGTGCGAGGCGGGGGCGGGCAGCACAGTAGGCAGGGCGGCCCGCCCGCGCCGAGTGGAAGGGGATGCGACGCAAGTGGGGAGGCAGCCGCTCGTCGAGCATCCCTTTCTTTTTTCCGCGGCGGCGCTGTACGCCACAGCGCCGCCGCGGGCTTCCGAACCTGCGGGCGGTATGTTCATGCGGCAGTCGGTCAAGATCACGGCGTTGGGCAGTCGGCTCGCGTTAGCTTTGTACGCGCTCGCCGCCGCCGCGTGCGTGCTTCTGGTTTACGCCGCCACCGCCAGACGCCCCGCGCAGGTCGAGACCGTCACGACGCCCGCGCGCTCGCCCGCGCCGACTTCAACCCCTTACGTCAACGAGCCGAAGCTCCCCCCCGTCGAGCCTGAGGTGGAGGTCGCGGGCGACCGCATCGCCGAGGTCGAAGTCTATCTCAGGAAGCGGCAGAGCGCGCAGGCACTCGACGCGCTCAAGCGCGCGCGCCGCGCCACGACCCACGCCATCGAGTCGCGCCAGCGCAGAGGCTCGCGTGTTGACGAACTCGCCTCCACGCTCAAGGGACTCGACTCCGTCGAGCGCGCGATCCAGCGCGGGCAGCTCGACGACGCCCACCGCCAACTCGAAGCGCTCAACAAGGGCCTCGACCGACTCGACTACTGAGATTCGGAATGCGGGATGATGAGTGATGAATGAAAGGCCAGTTGCCTTTCATTCATCACTCATCATCCCGCATTCATCACTTCCTCACTCTTCGTCAAGTTTGAGCTGGAAGCGCTCGGCCATTCGGTAGAGCGTGCGGCGGTCTATGCCGAGGACTTCGGCGGTGCGCGTGCGGTTGCCGCCCGTCGCTTCGAGGACGTGTTGCAGGTATCGTCGTTCGAGTTCGTCGAGCGAGGGCAGGTCTTCGTAGAGTGCGGCGAGCGGCGAGCGCGACGCGGCCTGACGAACCTCCGCGGTCTGAAGCTTCGGCGGCAAATCTTCCGCCGCGACCTCCGCGCCGCGCGCGTGCAGCGCCGCGTACTCGACCGCCGACTCAAGCTCGCGCACGTTCCCCGGCCAGTCGTATGCGACGAGACGGTTGAGCGCGCCTTCCGAAAGTCGCAACCGCGCACGACCGGCGTTCTCCGAGGCCGCGCGCAGGAAACGCTCGGCCAGCAGCGGGATGTCGCTTCGCCGCTCGCGCAAGGGCGGCACGCGAAGCGTCACGACACTTAAACGATAAAAGAGGTCTTCGCGGAAGCGACCCGCCTTCACCTCCTTTTCAAGGTCGCGGTTCGTCGCGGCCACCACGCGCGCGTCCGTCATGACGGGCCGGGTCGAGCCGACGCGGCGAATCTCTCCCTCCTGAAGCGCGCGCAAAAGTTTCACCTGCATCGCCGCGCTCGTCTCGCCGACTTCGTCGAGGAAGAGCGTGCCGCCCTCGGCCTCTTCCCACAAACCCTTCCGGTCGGACGCCGCGCCGGTGAAAGCGCCGCGGACGTAGCCGAAGAGTTCGGATTCGAGAAGCGTCTCGGTGAACGCGC
>DASRCS010000046.1:0-3907 GCA_035652995.1 Pyrinomonadaceae bacterium | reverse complement strand
ACAGCCTGCGGACGCCGTCGGGCGAGCCGGTGACGGAGGTGCGGGCGCTGGTTGACGGTCGTCCGGCGAATGCGGAGCGCGGGCTGGCGCTCAAAGCGGCAGACACGGCCTCGACGAACGCGCGCGAGTTGAGGGTCAGTGTGCCGGAAGGCGAGAGCCAGGTCTCCGTCATCGCGTCGAACCGCTTCACGACGAGTGTGCCCGCGACCGTGCGCGTGCGATTTCGCAAGGCGGTTGCGAGTCCGCCCGTCGGCACCGCCAACAGCACGAACAACAATGCGAAGCCGACGGTGTCTGTGGTCGCGAGTTCTCCTGTCAGCACTGCGGGCAACGCCGCCGGAAACGTCTCGTCGGACGAGACGTTTGAGATCAAGCCGAAGCTGTATGTCCTCGCCATCGGCGTGAGCAACTACGCCGACGCGAGATTGAGGCTCGGGTTCCCGGCCAAGGATGCGAGCGATTTCGCGGCGGCGCTTCAGCGGCAGAAAGGCGGGCTGTACCGCGATGTCGAAGTGAAGCTGTTGACGGACGAGCACGCCACGAAGGACGAAATCCTCGACGGGCTGGACTGGATCAGGAAGCAGACGACGAGCAAGGACGTGGCGATGGTCTTGTTCGCCGGGCACGGCGTCAACGACCAGAACGGGCGATACTTTTATCTCCCCTACAACACCGACATCGAAAAGCTGCTCCGCACCGGAGTCTCCTTCGAGGACATCAAGAACACGATCTCGGCGCTCGCGGGCAAGACGCTCTTCTTCATTGACACCTGCCATTCGGGGAACGTGCTCGGCGGGAGGCGCGGCTTAAACCTCGACATGATCGGCGTGGTCAACGAGCTTTCGAGCGCGGAGAACGGCGCGGTGGTCTTCGCCGCCTCTACGGGGAACCAGTACTCGCTCGAAAACCCGAAGTGGAACAACGGCGCGTTCACGCTCGCCGTCGTCGAGGGCTTTAACGGCAAGGCCGACTACACGGGCAAGGGTCGCATCACCATCAACATGCTCGACCTCTACATCTCGGAGCGCGTCAAGGAACTCACCGGCGGGCAGCAGACGCCGACGACCGCGAAGCCGAACACCGTCCCCGATTTTCCAATCGCACTCAAGAAATAACGCAAAGACAAACCAATAAACCAAACAGGATTTATCCACGAAGGCACACGAAGGGGCACGAAGAAGACGCGCGAGCCTTCATGCCCCTTCGCCTTATTATTTTTGTGTGAGTTCGCGGATATTTTTTCTCGTCAGGGCGTGACGCGGCGAGGCCGCGTCTCTGACGGGATGATCGTCTGGTTCTGGTGGTACTGCGGGCCGCAGTGGCGGTGCGGCTCCGTGCCGATGACGAAGGTCTTTGTGCGTATGACGGGGCAGGTCGGCGCGGCGATGAGTCCCGTGGTCGGGTCAATGTCGAGCGTGACCGTGCCCGTCAGATGCGAGGACGGGTTGTCGGGGTCGCCCGTGCCTGTCCCTTGTGTCCTGCGCCTGCCGGGCGGCGGAGTCTCGTCCGGCAAGGGAGACACGTCGAGCGTGTCAGGCGTCGGGAGCGCGCCGGGTTCGGGCGGAACCGGCTCGATCTGTTGCGGCGTGGCGCTCTCGTCGGGCGTGGCCTCTGTGGTCGGCTGCTGCGGGGCCGTGCCGCGGACGAAAAGCTCCGTGCGCTTGTTCGGCGTGTCCGCGGCGGCGAGCATCCCCGTGCGCGGGTCAATGTCGGCCTGCTCGATGTCGGGTGGCATCTGCCAGTCGCCGCCCCACTCAGGATGAACTTGGAGCGCCGCGGTCATGAAGTCGGCCCAGATCGGGAGCGCCGAGTCCGCGCCGGTCATGCCGAGTTCCGAGCCGTCGTCGAAGCCGACGTAAACGACGCAGACGAGGTTCGGCGTGAAGCCCGCGAACCAGCCGTCGCGCGACGTGCCCGTCTTGCCCGCGACGTTCGCCTTGAAGCCGCGCGCGCGAACCTTCGCCGCCGTGCCGCGGTTCACCACGTCCTTCATGATCGAGTCCATGATGTACGCGATCTGCGGGCGCATGACCTCGTTCCTCTGACCCTGCGGCGCGGCGATGGTCATGCCGCTGCCCGTCGTCACGCGGCTGATGCCGATGGGCGTGACGCGCGTGCCGAGTTGCGCGAAGCCGGTGTAAGCCGAGGCGACTTGCAGCGGCGTCGCCTCGTTCGCGCCGAGCGCAAAGGCGAGGTAGTTCTGCTTCGGCTTCGGCAGTCCCGCCTTCGCCGCGAGGTTCATCACGCGACCGATGGTGACTTCCTGCGCGATCTCGACGGTGACGACGTTGAGGCTGTGCGTCAGCGCGTCGCGCACCGTGACGGGCTGGTGAGAATACTGCTCGCCGAAGTTGCCGGGCGAGTATTGCTGGTTGCCGAAGGTAAAAGTCTTCGGCTCGTCCATGTAGGTCGTCGCGGCGGTGATGACGCGCGGCACGGGGTCATAGGCCGTGTTGAGCGCGGTCGCATAGACGAACGGCTTGAAGACCGAGCCGGGCTGCCGCATCGCGTCGGTCGCGCGATTCAATTGGCTCTTCTCGTAGTCGCGCCCTCCGACCATCGCGACGATCTCGCCCGTGTCGGCCTTCATGGCGACGAGCGCGGCCTGAAGAGTGCCGGGCGGGAAGCGTCTTGACTGAACTTTGTCGAGCGCGGCGAGTTGCTTCGTGAGAGCGGCGTAGGCCGCGCGCTGCAAGTCCATGTCAATCGTCGTGTAGATTCGCAGGCGGTCGGCTGCCGAAGTGTCGTTGATGATTTCGGAGAGCTGGTTCTGCGCGTAGTCAACAAAGTACGGCGCTTCGGAAACGTCAATGCGCCCTTTTTGCGGCGCGAGCTTCACCTCGGTCGCCATCGCCTGCGCCGCGTCAACTTCGGAGAGAACGCCCGCCTCCTTCATTGATTCCAGAACCTGGTTGCGACGCTCGAACGCGACATCGGGGTACTTGTAAGGATTGTAGCGGTTCGGGCTGCGAATCATCCCGGCGAGCAGCGCGGATTCGGGGAGCGTCAACTGCGTCACGTCCTTGTTGAAGTACGCCTCGCTCGCCTCGCCGACGCCCTTGATCGAGAAACCCGCGCGCTGGCCGAGATAGACCTCGTTGCAGTAGAGCGCGAATATCTGCTGTTTCGACAGGCGCGTCTCGAGGATGACGGACATGTAGGCTTCCGCCACCTTGCGCTTGAGCGAGTATTCGGGCGAGAGGAAGAGATTTTTGACTAGCTGCTGCGTGATTGATGAGCCGCCCTGGCGCGCAATCGGCGAGTTCGGGTCGGCGTCGTAGCGGCGGACGAGCGCGCGCAGGATGCCGCGCAAGTTGATGCCGTAGTGATTGAAGAAGTCTCGGTCTTCGGTGACGACGATGGCCTTCACCAGCGGGTCGGGCAGGTCGTTGTAGCCGATCACCTTCCGCCGCTCGCGCTGCGGGCCGGAGACGGAACTGATCAACTCCGGCTCAAGCCAAGCGCCCTGCAACTTCGCGCCGCCCGCGTCGAGGTCGTTGATTTGCGCGATGCCTTTGCCACCGCGCCCGAACTGCACGCGGACGTGCGGGAACTGCGCCTTGCCGTCAATCGTCGAATCCTTGCTCGGCTCGATCTCTAACGCCGCGCCGTCAACGCCGTAGCGCCCGCGCGCGTTGTCGGCCTGCTGCGTTCGCTCGACGTAGCCGGCGCGCTTCAACTGCGTGAGAACGTCGTCGAGCGTCGCGCCGCTGCCCGCGCGAATCTGCTTCGGCGCGGCGTAGATTCCGGCGCTGCGCGTGAAGACCTCGCCGCGCAGAAGTTTGTCTATGCGCTCGGAGAAGACGTGGTAGTAGTAGCCGAGGACGGCGACGACGACCGCCGTGAGGACGACGGCGGGGATGACGGTCGCGGGGCGAATCAGACGGCGACGCCAGCGACGCCAGAA
>DASRCS010000045.1:0-6956 GCA_035652995.1 Pyrinomonadaceae bacterium | reverse complement strand
CGTCGAGCGGCTCGCGCGCGAAGACGGGCACGACGTTGCGACCGTTCTGGCCCGGCGCGAAGCGGCGTTCAGCGTCGAAGAGTTGGCCGAGATACTCGGCGGCCACGACGCCGCGATTGACTTTACCGTCGCCGAGGCCGTGCCGCGCCACGCCGAGGCTTGCGCGCTCGCGCGCGTCCCGCTCGTCGAAGGCACGACGGGGTGGCAGGCGCAAGCAGAAGACGTGCGCCGCACGTTCGAGCGCGCGGGCGGCGCGCTCATCTACGGCGCGAACTTCTCGGTCGGCGTCAACCTCTTCTACCGGATCGTCGCGCGCGCGGCGGAACTCTTCCGCGGCTTCGACGCTTACGCGCCCTTCGTCGAAGAGGCGCACCACTCGCGCAAGCGCGACGCGCCTTCGGGCACGGCGCTCCGGCTGCGCGACATCCTCGCCGCGAGTTACGATTCGGAAATCCCCGTCGCCTCGACGCGCGCCGGACACATTCCGGGCACGCACCGCGTCGGCTTCGACTCGCAGGCCGACCAGATTCTCCTCACGCACGCGGCGCGCTCGCGCGAAGGCTTCGCCGCCGGCGCGCTCGTCGCCGCGCGCTGGATTCAAGGGCGGCAGGGCGTGTTTGAATTTTCAGAAGTGATTGACGAGATACTTAAAGACGGTGATAAGTGATGAGTGAAAAGTGATAAGAAAAAGGACGGCTTCTTTTCTTTCTCATCACTCATCACTCATCACTTATCACGCACCGGAGGTGCAGGATGAACGTTGAATGGATGCGCGGTTGCGCGACGGCGCTGGTGACGCCGTTCGGGTCGGACGGGAGTGTTGACATCGGGCGGATGCGCGCGCTCGTCGGGCGGCAGATCGAGGGCGGCGTGCGGCTGCTCGTGCCGTGCGGGACGACGGGCGAGAGCGTGACGATGTCGGGCGAGGAGCGCGAGGAGGTCATCCGCGCGACGATTGAAGTCGCGCACGGGCGCGCTCGCGTCATCGCGGGCACGGGGAGCAACAACACGGCGCACGCCGTCGAGTCTTCGCGCTGGGCTGCCGAAGCGGGCGCGGACGCGGTGCTCGTCGTCGCGCCTTACTACAACAAGCCGACGCAGGAAGGCCTGTACCAACACTTCCGCACAATCGCGGAGGCCGTGCCCGAAACGCCCGTCGTTCTCTACAACGTGCCGGGCCGCACGTCTTCAAACATCGCGGCGGAGACGACGCTCCGGCTAGCGCGCGACTGCGAGAACGTCGTCGCTGTCAAAGAGGCTTCCGGCAACCTCGCGCAGATCATGGAAATCCTGCGCGGGCGTCCCCGTGATTTTCTCGTGCTCTCCGGCGACGACGCGATGACGTTCGCAATGATCGCGCTCGGCGCGGACGGTTTGATTTCCGTCGCGTCGAACGAAGCGCCTGGCGAGATGTCGCGCATGGTTGACGCGGCGCTCGCCGGTCGCTGGGACGAGGCGCGGCGCGAGCATTACCGTCTGCTGCCGCTCATGGACGTGAACTTCATCGAATCGAGTCCCGGCCCCGTGAAGGCCGCGATGACTTTGATGGGCTTGTTAGAAGAGAATTTGCGCCTGCCGCTCGTGCCTGTGACGGAGAAGACGCGCGCGCGTGTGCGCGAGGTGCTGGTCGAGTCGGGGCTTTTGAAGGAGGCGACGAATGTCGCTGCGTGAGCAGGTCGAGGAGTTGTTCGCGAAGGGCGGCGAGTTCAACTCCACCGACCGCGAAATCTTCGAGTCGTTCAAGCAGGCGCTCAACCGCGGCGAGGTGCGCGCCGCCGAGCGCGACCACGAGGGGCGCTGGCAGGTCAACTCGTGGGTCAAGCGCGGCATCCTCGCCGGCTTTCGCATGGGCGCGCTCTCGGACATGTCTGCACACGCCTCGCTTCGCTTCTTCGACAAGGACACGTACCCCGTCCGCCCGACGACGATCATGGAGGGCGTCCGCATCGTGCCCGGCGGCTCGTCCGTGCGCGACGGCGCGTACCTCGCCGCGGGCGTCGTCTGCATGCCGCCGATGTACGTCAACGCGGGCGCATACGTTGACGAGGGCACGATGATTGACAGCCACGCGCTCGTCGGCTCGTGCGCGCAGGTGGGCAAGCGCGTCCACCTGTCCGCCGCCGCGCAGATCGGCGGCGTGCTCGAACCCGTCGGGGCGGTGCCCGTCATCATCGAAGACGATGTGCTGGTCGGCGGCAACTGCGGAGTTTACGAAGGGACAATCGTGCGCGCGGGCGCGGTGCTCGCGCCGGGCACAATCCTGACAGGCGCGACGCCCGTCTATGATCTCGTGCGCGGCGAGGTCTATCGCCGCGCCGAAGACGCGCCGCTTGAGATTCCGGCGGGCGCGGTCGTCGTGCCCGGCTCGCGCCGCGTCGAGGGCGAGCGCGGGCGCGAGTGGGGCCTGTCGCTCTACGCGCCGGTCATCGTCAAGTACCGCGACGAGAAGACCGACCGCGCGGTGCAGTTGGAGGACTATCTGCGTTGAGAGAGTTCGAGCCTGCGAGCCGCCTGCGCGGGATTCAGAAGAGCATGATCCGGCAGGTCTTCGACCGCGCTCGGCCCGGAAGCGTCAACTTCGGCCTGGGCGAGCCTGACCTGCCGACGCCCGATGTCATCAGGCGCGAGGCCGCGCGCGTCTGTGTAGAAGAGCAGAACGGTTACACGATTCACGCCGGTCTCCCGTCTCTGCGCGAGCGCGTCACCTCAGACTATCCGCGCCTCGAACTCACGCCCGAACGGGTCGTCATCACCGCCGGGTCGCAGGAAGCTCTCTACTTAGTTTTGATGACGCTCGTTGACGAAGGTGACGAGGTTCTCATCCCCGACCCCGGCTTCGTCGCCTACCCGACAATCGTCCGCATGGCCGGCGGCACTCCGAAGTTTTACCGGACGCCCGCCGCGCGCGGCTTCGCCTTCGACGCGGAAGAGTTCCGCCGCGCGCTCACGCCGCGCACCAAAGCCGTCGTCTGCGTCAGCCCGTCGAACCCGACGGGAAGGGTCTTCACGCGCGAAGAACTCTCCGCGATGGCCGAGGCGCTGCACGGCACGGGCGTCTTCGTCATCAGCGACGAGATTTATCGAGACATCTATTTCACGAGCGAGCGTCCGGCTTCCGTCTCCGAATTTTACGGGGAGCGGGTCGTCGTCCTCGGCGGCCTGTCGAAGTCAATGAGCATGACGGGCTGGCGGCTGGGCTGGCTTCTGGGCGACGCGGAAGTTGTGCGGAGCGCGCTCGTGCTGCACGGCTACACGACGACCTGCGCCTCGACCGTCTCGCAGAAGGCCGCGCTCGCCGCGTGGACAGATGAAGCGGCAGAGGCGCGCGAGCGTCACCGGCAGATTTTCCGCGAGCGGCGCGACCATCTTCTCAAACTCCTGTCCGACGAGCTGAGCCTGCGCGCCGTCACGCCCGACGGCGCTTTCTACGCGATGGTTGACGTGAGCGCGCATGGCGACTCGATGACGGTCGCGGAAAAGTTGCTTGAGCACGGCGTCATCACCGTGCCCGGCGCGGCCTTCGGCCCGGAAGGCGAAGGCTACTTGCGCGTCTCGTTCTGCGCCGACCTATCCGTCATCAGCGAAGGCGTGCGGAGGATGAAGAAAGCGCTGGGCGCGCCGTCGAAGGTGTAGGGTTTGAAGCCGCGCCAGCGAAGACAGATTGTAGCCCACGGCGAGAGCCGTGGGAACCGACGCACACAAAAAAGAATTCAAGCCCCGGAGGGACGAAAGAAGGTTTGGGCTTGGCCGCTCCCTGGGTTCTTTCGCCCCTCCGGGGCTTCTAAATTTTCTTCCACCTGATTCCCACGGCTCTCGCCGTGGGCTACAATCTATCGCGCCTGACGGCGCTTTCTATTTCACGTCGGCTATCGAATATTTTTGAGGGTTCGCATGGGCAGAAAGTATCGGGTCGGGATTCTGGGCGCGACGGGGACGGTCGGGCAGCGTTTCATTCAGCTACTCGAAAATCATCCGCAGTTCGCGGTGACGGCGCTGGCCGCCTCCGACCGCTCGCGCGGCAAGTCATACTCGGAAGCTTGCGCGTGGCGTCTGCCGGGCGAGATGCCGGAGCGCGTGCGCGCGATGCCGGTTCAGCCGCCGGAGCCGCCGCTCGATTGCGAGCTTGTCTTTTCGAGTCTGCCCGGCGAGATCGCGCGCGAGACGGAAGAGGCTTTCGCGCGCGCGGGCTACGCGGTCATCAGCAACTCTTCGGCGTTGAGGATGGACGCCGACGTGCCGCTGCTCATCCCGGAAGTCAACCACGAACATTTGGCGCTGCTCGACACGCAGAGAACCGCGCGCGGCTTTGAGCGCGGCATGCTCGTGACGAACCCGAACTGCTCGACCATCATGTTGGCGCTCGCGCTCGCGCCGCTCGACGCGCGCTTCGGGATCGAGTCGGTGGCCGCGACGACCTTGCAGGCGCTGTCGGGCGCGGGCTACCCCGGCGTCGCTTCGCTCGACATCACGGACAACGTCCTGCCCTTCATCTCAGGCGAGGAGGAGAAGATCGAGAGCGAGACGCAGAAGATTCTCGGTCGCTTCGGCGACGGGCGCATCGAGCCTGCGCCGTTCGCCGTGAGCGCGCAGGTTCACCGCGTCAACGTCACCGACGGCCACTTGGCCGCCGTCCGCGTCAAGCTCGCGCGCAAGGCCGACATCGGCGAAGTCCGCGACGCGTTCGCTTCGTTCGCTTCCCTTCCGCAGGAACTGAAACTCCATACCGCGCCGCAGAGACCCGTCATCGTCCGCGACGAGCAAGACCGCCCGCAGCCGAAACTCGACCGTGATGCCGGCGGCGGCATGAGTGTCACCGTCGGGCGCATCCGGCCCGACAACGTACTCGACTACCGCTTCGTCGCGCTCAGTCACAACACCGTGCGCGGCGCGGCGGGCGCGGCCATTCTCAACGCCGAACTGCTCGCCGCGACGGGAAGGATGAAGGCGGAAGGATGAAGTGAAGACGGCTCTTCTTTCATCCTTCATCCTTCCGCCTTCATCCTTTCAACGCATCTGCGCGGTGCGCCGGGCGTTGTGTTAGTCTCGACGGCGTGAATCTCTGGCAGGAGTTCGTCATCGCCGCGGCGGCGTTCGCCGCGGGGATCATCAACTCGATTGCGGGCGGCGGCACGCTCGTCTCGTTCCCGGCGCTGCTGTGGACTGGGCGCGACGCGGTGCTCGCGAATGCGACGAGCACGGTCGCGCTCTGGCCCGCGTCGCTCGCGGGCGTCTTCGGATTCCGGCGCGAGCTGAAGGGCGGCGCACGCAACGTCGTCCTCTTCGGCGTGCCTTCGCTGCTCGGCGGAGTCCTCGGCGCGGTGCTTCTGCTGCGGACGCCCTCGGCGACGTTCGCGCGCCTCGTCCCCTTCCTCATCCTCTTCGCGACGCTCCTGCTCGCCGTGCAGGAGCCGGTCTCGCGCCGCCTGCGCCGCGCGCGCGGCGTCGAAGCTAAGCGCATTGACGAAGAAGACGTGGGGGACGCGCGGCAGATCGAAGATGACTCGCCGGACTCGCGCGTCAAGACGGCGTCGCGCTCGTGGCTCGCGGGCGCAATGGTCTTTCAGTTCTTCGTCGGCGTGTACGGCGGCTACTTCGGCGCGGGCATCGGCATCCTGATGCTCGCGGCGCTCGGCCTGCTCGGCTTCGCCGACATTCACCGCATGAACGCGCTCAAGAACCTTCTCGCCATCTGCATCAACGGCGTCGCCGCCGTTTACTTCATCGCTTCGGGCGCGGTCATCTGGACGGACGTGCTGGTGATGACCTTCGCGGCGGTCGCCGGAGGCTACGCGGGCGCGCGCCTCGCGTACAGGCTGGGACGGCGCTTCGTCCGCGTCGCCGTCATCGCCATCGGACTCGTGATGAGTGTGTCGCTTTTCATTAAATGATGAATGCGGAATGATGAATGATGAGTGAAAGACAACTCGCTTCTCATTCATCACTCATCATTCCGCATTCATCATTTCTCACAAGCCCGAAGTGCCGAAGGTATCGCAGCGGCGCATGTCGCCGGAGTCGAAGCCCTGCCGGAACCAGCGCGTGCGCTGCGCGGAGGTGCCGTGCGTGAAGGAGTCGGGGACGACGTAGCCTTGCGACTGCATCTGCAACTTGTCGTCGCCGATGGCCGAGGCCGCGCGCAGGGCCTCGTCAACGTCGCCGGGTTCGAGCTGGCCGCGCTGCTGCGCGTAGTGGCCCCAGACGCCCGCGTAGCAGTCGGCCTGAAGTTCGAGCCGCACCGACAACTGATTCGCCTGCGCCTCGCTCGCGCGCTGCTGCAAGGCCGTGACCTTGTCGGACGTGCCGACGAGTTTCTGCACGTGGTGGCCGACCTCGTGCGCGATGACGTAGGCTTGGGCGAAGTCGCCGGGCGCGCGGAAGCGCTGGCGAAGCTCGTCGTAGAAGGAGAGGTCAATATAGACGCGCTCGTCGCCGGGGCAGTAGAACGGGCCGACCGCCGCGTTGCCCGCGCCGCAGGCCGTGCCGGTCTGGCCCGTGAAGAGCACGAGCGTCGGCCTGCGGTACGTGCGGCCAGACTGTTTGAAGATGTCGCCCCAAACGTCTTCGGTGCTCGCGAGCACGCGCCGGACGAAGCGCGTCATGTCGTCTTCCTGCTGCGCGTTCGGCGCGCGACCGCCCTGCGTCTGCGGTGCGGGACTGTTCGCGCCGCCGCCGTTCAATAATTGCTGCGGGTTGATTCCGAATAGCAGCGCGATGAGTGCGATCACGAGCGTGCCGATGCCGCCGCCGATGGCGATGGTGCCGCCGCCGATGCCGCGCCGGTCTTCAACGTTCTCGCTCTCCCGCTCTTCGTCGAGATTCATTCTTTAATCTCCCGCGGCCTCGCGCCGCCGTCGTTTGCCGACTCGTCCCGTCGAACGCGCCGCGGTTCGGCGTCGAGCTTGTCCGCCGCGCGCCCGCTCTTGTGCAGCTTGTATGCGCGCATGAGGAGCGCGACC
>DASRCS010000044.1:0-8958 GCA_035652995.1 Pyrinomonadaceae bacterium | reverse complement strand
CGAAGAACGCGGCGGCGAGACTGACAAAAGCGAGGCATGAGCATGAAGAATGTTGAGCGCAAAGAGGGTTGGATCGGCGTCATCGGACTCGGCAACGTCCTGATGGGCGACGACGCATTCGGGCCTTACGTCATTCAAGTCCTGGAAGCCGAGTACGAGTTCCCGGAGCGCGTCGCCCTGATGGATTTGGGCACGCCGAGCCTCGACCTCGCGACCTACATCGAAGACCTCGAAGTGCTCATCATCCTCGACAGCGTCGGCGCGGACGGCCCTCCGGGAAGCGTCCGCACGTACCGCCGCGACGAGCTTCTGCGCCGCCCGCTTGAGCCGCGCACGAACGCGCACGAGCCTGGATTGAAGGAGGCCCTGCTCGTCTCGGAGTTCCGCGGGCGGGGGCCGCGCGAGGCGCTGTTCGTCGGCGTCGTCCCCGAACAAACGTCAACGTCCGTCGGCCTGAGCGAAGCGGTGAGCGCGGCAATCCCGCGCGCGGTCGAAGAAGTCCTGCGCGAGCTGCGGCGTCAGGGCGCGGCGGGCCGACGACGGCGCAGGCCGCAGCCGCCGCGGGTCTGGTGGGAGGGCGAGCGAGCGATGCCGGGCGCGGAGGCCAGGCGCTGATGCACGAGTTCTCGCTCGTCCAGGCGCTGCTCGCGCGCGTCGAGGCCGAGGCCGCGTCGCACGGCGCGTCGGCGGTTCACGGCATGAGCGTTCGCATCGGCACGCTCGCGGGCGTCGAGCAGAGTCTGTTTGCGTCGGCCTACGAAGTCTGCCGCCGCGGGACTGTTTGCGAGCACGCGCCGCTTGAGATCACTTCGGTCGCGGCGCGATACGCGTGCCGGGCGTGCGGGCGCGAGGTCGCGCAAGGTGAGGTGCTTGAGTGCCCCGCGTGCGGCTCCCCGGCGCGTTTGGTCGAGGGAGACGAAATCATTTTGGACAGAGTCGAGTTGGAGGTGGCGTGATGTGTGTTGATTGCGGCTGCGGCGATACCGAAATCGTCTCGGTCGAGTTGCACGACGAGATACTTGCCGTCAACAACCGGACGGCACAGCACAACCGCGAGCACTTCGACGAGCACAAGCTCCTGTCCGTCAACCTCATGGGTTCGCCCGGCGCGGGGAAGACGGCGCTGCTCGAAGGGACTGCGTTCGCGTTCACCGGACACGGTCGTCTGGGCGCTCTCGCCGGAGACCTCGCGACCGACAACGACGCCCGTCGTCTGCTCGACGCAGGGATCGTCGCCGTGCCCATCAACACCGGCTCGGCCTGCCACCTCGACGCCGAGATGGTTCACCGCGCGCTCCACCACTTTCCGCTGGAGGGACTCGACTACCTCTTCATCGAGAACGTCGGCAACCTCGTCTGCCCGGCGGTCTATGACCTGGGCCAGTCGCTGAACGTCGTCGCGCTCTCGGTGACGGAGGGCGAGGACAAGCCTCTGAAGTACCCGTTCATGTTCCGCAAGGCCGACGCCGTCGTGCTGACGAAAGTTGACCTGCTGCCGCACCTGAGAGTCAGCGTCGCGGCCATCGAAGACTCGCTCGCGCGCGTGTTGCCCGAACCGCTTTTGTTCAAGGTCTCGGCGCACACGGGCGAGGGGTTGGAAGAGTGGGCGGCGTGGCTCGAAGCGCGTCGCGCCGCCGCGGTCGAGGTGCCGCAGTCCGCGCGCGACGACACGCTGGCCGCGCTCGTCTGAAGGGCTGAGAAAGTCCGCGCGCCGCACGTGCGCCAAAGCGAACGCTCTTAATTTCACGTGCTCCGAAGCGAACGCTCTTTATTTAAGGAGAAGCAAGTTATGTTAAGCGATCACTCCGACCGCGCCCGGCGGAGGCGCGAAGGCTCTCCGTTCATCGTCACCCGCCGCGACTTCATACGCACCGTGACCGTCGCCGCAGCCGCCGTCGGCCTGACAGGCTCGAAGGCGGCTCGCGTCATTGCGGCGGCGACAAAGGGAGGACTGAAACCCTCCGTCATCTGGCTGCATTTTCAGGAGTGCACCGGCTGCACGATGACGCTCCTTCGGCCCACGCACCCGGCGCTCGACGAGTTGATTCTGAGTCTCATCTCGCTCGACTACCACGAGTCGCTCTTCGCCGCCGCGGGCAAGCAGGCGGAAGACGCGTTGCACTCGGCCATGAGCGCGAACAGCGGCAAGTACGTCATGGTCGTCGAGGGCGCGATACCGACCAAAGACAACGGCGTCTATTGCATGGTCGGCGGGCGCACGGCGCTCGACATCACGAAGGATGTCGCGTCGCAGGCCGCGGCGATCATCGCCATCGGCTCGTGCGCTTCGTGGGGCGGCATCCCTTCGTCCGACCCGAACCCGACGGGCGCGGTCGGCGTCCACGAGATCGTCCGTGACAAGCCGGTCGTCAACCTGCCGGGCTGCCCCGCCAATCCGTACATCCTGCTCGGCACGGTTCTTCAATACGCGACGCTCGGCACGCTGCCCGCGCTCGACGACAAGGGCCGACCGCTGTTCGCCTACGGTCGAACCATTCATGAACACTGTCCGCGCCGCGCGCACTTCGACGCGGGCCGCTTCGCGGAAGAGTTCGGCGACGAGGGGCATCGTCAGGGCTACTGCCTCTACAAGCTCGGCTGCAAAGGCCCCGCGACGAACGCGAGTTGTTCCGTGCTGCACTTCGGCGAGATGCCCGACGCGTGGCCCATCGGCATCGGCCACCCGTGCTTCGGCTGCACCGAGCAGGGCATCGCCTTCAACCTGCCGCTCCACCAGACCATCGAGATCAAACGCGTCACGCCGCCCGACACCTACACGCCGGTCGGCGCGGCGCAAGGGTTCGTCAGCCCCGTCGCGACCGGACTCGCCGGACTCGTCGGCGGCGCGCTCGCGGGCGCTGGCTACATGGCCTCGAAGAAGCTCGGCGGCAATAAAGAGGCAGCGTCAGCCATTGACAACGACGTGAAGCCAGCCGGCGGCGACGGGGCCGCGGGCGCGGAGAAGCTCGAAGCGCCGGGCGGCTCGAACGGCAAGGCGGGAGCTACCGCCGAAGCCGCGGAGGTCAAATCATGGACAGACGAAGAGCGCTGAAGATACTCGCAGGCGGCGCGGCGGCGACGACCGCGGGCCTCGCTTGCGCGGGCGGCGTCGCGGCCTCTCCTTCGGAAGAGGTGAAGCCGCTTCCCGAAGCCGTCGGGATGCTCTACGACGCGACGCTCTGCATCGGCTGCAAGACCTGCATGGTCGCCTGCAACGAGGCGAACGAGTTGCCGCCCGACACGGGCGCGTCAGGCGGACTTTATCAAGCCCCGGCCAACCTGAACGCGAAGACGAAGAACGTCATCAAGCTCTACCGCAAGGGCGAGGAGCAGTCGTTCGTGAAGGCTCAGTGCATGCACTGCGTTGACCCGGCCTGCACGACCGCCTGCATGATGCACGCGCTCAAGAAGGACGAGCGCGGCATCGTCTATTGGGAGGGCGACCGCTGCGTCGGCTGTCGCTACTGCCAGGTCGCCTGCCCTTACGGCGTACCACAGTTCGAGTGGGCCTCGCTCAACCCGCGCATCGTCAAGTGCGAGCTGTGCAGACACAGGCTCGCGAAGGGAGGCATCCCCGCCTGCGTCGAGGTCTGCCCGCGCAAGGCCGTCATCTACGGCAAGCGGGCAGAGCTTCTGGCCGAAGCGCACCGGCGCATCAAGGAGCGGCCCGACATCTACGTCCAGAAAGTTTACGGCGAACACGACGGCGGCGGCACGCAGGTTCTCTACATCTCGCACGTTGACTTCGACAAGCTCGGACTGCCCGCGCTCGGCGACCGTCCCGTGCCGGAGACCGTGCGAAAGGTTCAGGACACGATCTACTACGGCTTCGCCGCGCCGGTCGCGCTCTACGGCATTCTCGCCTTAGTCGTCCGACGCAACCGGCGGCTCGGCGAGAAGGCGACGCACGCGGCGACAGCGGGCGACGAGGCAAACGGCGATGAAGCCGAGGGGAAGGAGAAGCGACCATGAGCGCACACGCGGAAAGAATGGAGCCGGTCGGCGGCCCCGTTTTGACGACGCCGGTCAAAATCCTCGGCGCGCTGGCCGCGCTCGGCTTCGCGCTCATCGTCTATCGCGAAGCGTTGGGACTCGGCGCGGCGACGGCGATGAACGACGGCTACCCCTGGGGCTTCTGGATCGCGTTCGATGTCGTGGTGGGGACGGCCCTCGCCACGGGCGGCTACGCCGTCGCGATACTCATCTACATACTCAACCGCGGTCGCTACCACCCGCTCATCCGCTCGGCCATCCTGACGAGCGCGCTCGGCTACACGCTCGGCGGCGTCGGCGTGATGCTCGACCTCGGTCGCTTCTGGAACACGACCAAGCTCCCCCTGTTCTGGAACTGGAACCTGTACTCCGTCCTGCTCGAAGTCGCGCTCTGCATCTCGCTCTACACGCTCGTCCTCTGGATCGAACTCTCGCCAGTCTTCCTCGAAAGATGGAGCGAGGCGAAGAACGAGCGCCTGCGCAAAGTGTCGCGCAAGGCGCTGCCGGTAATCGAGCGCGCGATGCCCTGGCTGCTCGCGCTCGGACTGCTTCTGCCGACGATGCACCAGTCTTCGCTCGGCTCGCTGATGATCCTTTCGGGGCCGAAGCTGCACCCGCTCTGGCAGACGCCGCTGCTGCCGCTCCTCTTCCTCCTCTCGTGCATCGGCATGGGCTACTCGGCGGTCGTCATCGAGTCAACTCTCTCTACATCCGTCTTCCGCCTGCGCGACGAGACGCCGGTGCTTGCCGAACTTTCGACCGCGATGCTGACGGTGCTGTGTCTCTACGTCGTCGTCCGCGTCGTTGACATCGTCGCGCGCGGGAAACTGTCGCTCGTGTTCGCGGGCGACGGTTACAGCCTTCTCTTCCTTCTTGAAATGCTGTTGTTCATCGCGGCCATCGCGATGCTGCTCATGAAGGAGAAGCTCGGCGACGCGGGACATTTCTTCCGCACGGCGATGTTGATCGTGACGGCGGGCGCACTTTACCGCTTCTCGACGTTTCTGATCGCCTACCGCCCGGCAATCGGCGGCTGGCACTACTTCCCGGCGCTCACGGAGATTTTGATAACGGTCGGACTCGTCTCTGCGGAGATCGTGGCCTACATCTTCGTCGTCAAGAGATTCCCGGTCCTCTCCGGCGCGCGCGCGCGCGCCGCGCTTATGAAAACTGTGCCCGTCGCGCTCAGGCCGGGCGACGCGGGCGCGATGAATTGAAAGGTTGACGGTCGGAGCCGGACGCGTGTGTCACGCGCTCAAGTGAAAATCTCCGCGCTCGTCGCGGCGTGCGCCCTCTTCGTCTGCGCGTGCGCGGTTGGCAAGGGCGCGGGCGCTGTGGAGGCGGCGTCGCGCGAGCTGTTCAAGTCGCGCTGCGCCGTCTGCCACGGCGAGGACGGTCTGGGGCGTCAGGTCGGCGAGATGCGCGCGCAGAGCCTGAAGAACGAGAGCGCGCTGGCGATGACGGAAGACCGAATGGTTCAGTGGGTCAAACGCGGCAGCGGCGACATGCCGTCGTTCGCCGCCTCGCTCACGAACGAGCAGATTCGCGGCGTCGTCCGCCACGTCAGAAAAAACATTCAGGGGCTTTGAAGGCTTACGACGATGCCTTGAAGATTCACGCCGAGAGGTTCGCATCGCGCTAAAGGCGACGGGGGTGATGGCTGATGGCACGTGCCGCGAAAGTCATGGAGAAGAAGAGGGCGAACGCGGCGCAGCGCCTGCGCGTCGTCGCGCGCGGGGCCGTGCAGGGCGTCGGCTTCCGCCCCTTCGTCTTCCGTCTCGCGACCGAGTTGAACCTGCGCGGCTGGGTCGTCAACTCTTCGCAGGGCGTCTTCGCCGAGGTCGAAGGCGACGAGCGCGAGCTGAAAGACTTTCTCCTACGCCTCGAACGCGAGCGACCGCCGCGCTCGTTCATCCAGTCGCTCGAATCATCATTCCTTGACCCTGTCGGCTTCGAGCGCTTCGAGATTCGTGCGAGCGACGACGCGGGCGAGAAGACCGCGCTCGTCCTACCCGACATCGCCACGTGCCCCGACTGCCTGCGCGACATACTCGACCCGTCGAACCGCCGCCACCTCTACCCGTTCGCCAACTGCACCAACTGCGGCCCGCGCTACTCGATCATCGAGCGGCTCCCTTACGACCGACCGCACACGACGATGCGCGCCTTCGAGATATGCGACGACTGCCGGCGCGAATACGTTGACCCGCTCGACCGCCGCTTCCACGCGCAGCCAAACGCCTGCCCCGCGTGCGGCCCGCGCCTTGAGCTTTGGGACAAGCGCGGCGCTTCGTGGGCCGCGCGCGGCGAGGCTCTGCGCCGCGCGGCGAAGGCCGTCACCGAGGGCGCGATCCTCGCCGTCAAAGGTCTCGGCGGCTTTCACCTCGTCGCTGACGCCCTCAACTTCGGCGCGGTCGAACGCCTCCGCCAGCTCAAGCGCCGCGAGGAAAAACCCTTCGCCCTCATGCTCCCCGCGCTCGCCTCCGTCGAAGAAGTCTGCGAGGTCTCGCCGCTCGAACGCCGCCTGCTCCTCTCGCCCGAAGCGCCCATCGTTCTCCTGCGAAGAAAGGCAGACAGCAGGCAATCCGCAATCCGCAATCCGCAATCCGCAATCGCTTCGTCGGTCGCGCCCGGCAACCCGTACCTCGGAGTGATGCTGCCTTACACGCCGCTGCATCACCTGCTGATGCGCGAACTCGGCTTCCCCGTGGTGGCGACGAGCGGCAACCTCTCGGACGAGCCGATCTGCACCGACGAGCGCGAGGCCGTCGAACGACTCGGCGGCATCGCAGACCTCTTCCTCGTCCACGACCGGGCAATCGCGCGCCACGTTGACGACTCAATCGTCCGCGTGATGGCGGGGCGCGAACTCGTCATGCGGCGCGCGCGCGGCTACGCACCTCTGCCCGTCCGCCTGCGCGAAGACGTGCCGCCCACGCTCGCCGTCGGCGCGCACATGAAGAACGCGGTCGCGGCGACGAAAGGGCGCGACGCCTTCATCAGCCAGCACGTCGGCGACCTCAACACCGAGCAGTCTTTCGACGCCTTCCGCCGCGTCGTCGAAAACTTTTCGGAGTTGTACGAGCTACGCCCGCGCGTCGTCGCGGCAGACGACCATCCTGATTATCGTTCGACGCGCTTCGCGCGCGCGACTCAACTCCCGCTCGTCTCCGTCCAGCACCACTACGCGCACGTCCTTTCGTGCATGGCCGAGAACGAACTCGAAGCGCCCGCGCTCGGCGTCGCGTGGGACGGCACGGGGCTTGGCGCGGACGGCACGGTCTGGGGCGGCGAGTTTCTCTACGTCACGCCGGACTCGTTCGTGCGCGCCGCGCACCTTCGCACATTCCCGCTCCCCGGCGGCGACCGCGCCGCGCGCGAGCCTCGGCGCTCGGCGCTCGGCCTGCTCCACGAACTCTACGGCGACGCCGCGTTCGAGATGCGCGACCTCGCCACGCTCGGCGCTTTCGACGCGCAGGAGCTTCGGCTCCTCAAACTCGCGCTCGCGCGCGGCGTCGGCGCGCACACGACTTCGAGCGCGGGCCGACTCTTCGACGCCGTCGCTTCGATCACCGGACTCCGCCAGCGCTCGCGCTTCGAGGGTCAGGCGGCGATGGAGCTTGAGTTCGCGGTCGAAGGTTTCGAGACGGACGCGCGCTACGAGTTGGAACTGCCCTCGCCGTGCGTGCGCGCCTTGTCCGAGCCGCGCCTCCTCGATTGGTCAACGTTGGTCGAAGAGTTGATCGAGGACGCGCGCCGCGGCCTGGCTCACGGCCTCGTGTCGGCGAAGTTCCACAACGCGCTCGCCGAGTCAATCGTCTCGGTCGCGCGCGCCGTGGGCGAGGAGCGCGTCGTGCTGTCGGGCGGGTGTTTTCAGAACAAGTATTTGACGGAGCGCGCCATCGAACGTTTGCGCGCCGAAGGCTTCCGCCCGTACTGGCACCAGCGCGTCCCGCCGAACGACGGCGGCATCGCGCTCGGTCAAGTCGTCGCGGCGTCGCGCGCGAAGACGGATGTTCGGCGCGAAGGCGAATTCTGAGTCGAAGGAGTTTGAGGCGAAGACGACTGAGCCTGTTTGAATGAAGACGAGGGCTTGAGAAAGGAAGAAAGCGATGTGTCTGGCAGTGCCGGGAAAGATCGTGAGCGTCGAGGGCGACGACCCGATGTTGCGCCGCGCGAGGGTTGACTTCGGCGGCATCGTGAAGGAGGCGAGCCTGGCCTACACGCCGGGCGTCGAGGTCGGCGACTACGTCATCGTCCACGTCGGCTTCGCCATCAGCCGCGTTGACGAGGAGGAGGCCGAGCGCGTCTTCGAGTTCCTGCGCGAGCAGGACGAGCTGGGCGAGCTGGAGGTGAGCGAGCTTTGAAATACATAGACGAGTACCGCGACCGGCGCGCAGCGCAAGCCCTCGCACGCGAGATCGCCCGCGTGACGACTCGCCTGTGGAAGCTCATGGAAGTCTGCGGCGGGCAGACGCACTCGATCATCAAGTACGGCGTGGACGAACTCCTCCCGAAAGAGATCACGCTGATTCACGGCCCCGGCTGTCCCGTCTGCGTGACGCCGCTTGAGATGATTGACCGCGCCATCAACGTCGCCGCGCGCCCCGGCGTCATCTTCTGCTCGTTCGGCGACATGCTGCGTGTGCCCGGCTCAGACCGAGACCTTTTGTCGGTGAAGGCCGCGGGCGGCGACGTGCGAATAGTCTATTCGCCGATGGACGCTCTCAAGCTCGCGCAGACGAATCCCACGCGCGAGGTCGTCTTCTTCGCCGTCGGATTCGAGACGACCGCGCCCGCCAACGCGATGGCCGTCTTTCAGGCGCGCAGGCAGTCGGTCAAAAACTTCTCGGTTCTCGTCTCCCACGTCCTCGTCCCGCCCGCGATGGAGGCTTTGCTCTCCTCGCCTTCGAGTTTGGTGCAAGGCTTCCTCGCCGCAGGA
Source organism: Pyrinomonadaceae bacterium (assembly GCA_035652995.1). Lineage (GTDB taxonomy): Bacteria > Acidobacteriota > Blastocatellia > Pyrinomonadales > Pyrinomonadaceae > QHXN01. The sequence goes on along the minus strand of DASRCS010000044.1, from coordinate 23 downwards.
CATGTCTGCACGGTGATGGGCTA
>DASRCS010000043.1:0-22845 GCA_035652995.1 Pyrinomonadaceae bacterium | reverse complement strand
ACGTCCTCGACCGGGGGATGAGGCCGGTGCCGGCGGGGGTGGCGGGCGAGTTGTACATCGGCGGGGTGCAGTTGGCGCGGGGGTACCTGAATCGCCCCTCGCTGACGGCGGAGAGGTTCGTCCCCGACCCGTTCTCGGGGGAGGGCGGGGGGAGGCTCTACCGGACGGGGGACGCGGCGTGCCTGCGGGCTGGCGGGGAGGTCCGCTACCTCGGAAGGCTCGACCACCAGGTGAAGGTGCGGGGGCTGAGGATCGAGCCGGGCGAAATCGAACTGGCCCTGGCCTCGCACCCGGCGGTGCAGGAGGCGACCGTCCTCGTCAGAGAGTACGGGCCATCCGATCAGCGCCTGGTCGCCTACCTCGTCCCCGACCAGAAGCACGCCCCGGTCGTGCGGCAACCATTCAGGCCGGAGGAGGGCGGGCCGCTGACGGAGAGTTCCTTCTACGAATCGCCGAACGGGACGCCGGAGCAGCACGATGCGGGCGCACAGCAACAGTGGCACAGCGCCGAAGCTTTGATCGCTGACGTGCGGCGACACCTGCGCGAAAGGCTGCCCGAGTACATGGTGCCTTCCGCTTTCGTCCCGCTGGCCCGACTGCCGCTGACGCCGAACGGCAAGTTGGACAGGCGAGCGCTGCCTGCGCCGGGTGAGTACGAGACGGCGGCGGGCACTCAGTTCGTCGGCCCGCGCGACGCGCTTGAGTTGCGGCTGACGCAGATTTGGAAGGAGGTGCTCGGCGTACACATCGTCGGGGTGCGTGACAACTTCTTCGAGCGCGGCGGCCACTCGCTGCTCGCCGTGCGGCTGCTCGCGCGCGTGCAGCGGGCGACGGGCGTCGCACTCCCGCTCTCCGTGCTCTTCCAGAACCCCACGGTCGAACACCTGGCCGCGCACGTGCGGCGGCAGCCCGGCCTCGCGCCACGGCATGAGTCGTCGCCCCTCGTCGAGATTCAGCGCGGCGACGGCGGCCCGGCGCTCTTCTTCGTCCACCCATCGGGCGGCAACGTCATCTGCTACGCGGAGCTGGCGCAGCACCTTGGCACCGACAGACACTTCTACGGGCTACAGGCCCGCGGGCTGGACGGCGTGGGGCCGGTGCTGACGACAGTTGAAGAGATGGCTACAAGCTACGTCGAGGCCGTGCGCGCGGCGCAGCCCCGTGGGCCGTATCTTCTCGGCGGGTGGTCTATGGGCGGCCTCGTCGCCTTCGAGATGGCGAGGCAGTTGCAGGCGCTTGGGCAGGAGGTTTCGCTGCTCGCCCTCGTAGATACGATAGCTCCCGCGTCCGCCCACCGGCTGGCCGAGCCTGATGAGCTTTCCCTGATGTCGAACTTCGCGCTCGACATGGGGCTGTCATGGGAGCACTTGCGGCTCTCGCGCGACGAGTTGCTCGGGATGAGTCCCGACCGGCTACTCGCCCACGTCCTCGAACTCGCCACCGCGGCTGGCGTCGTGCCCCCTGAGCTGGAGCCGTCGCAGATCGAGCGGCTCTATCACGTCTTTAAGACGAACGTGCGGGCGATGTTGGATTACGAGCCGCGCCCCCTGCACGGACGGATCACATTCTTCCGCGCCGAAGAGCGGGCGCAAGGGAGAGGCGAGACGCAAGGCGACTGGAATGACTTCGCCCTCGAAGGCGTGGAGCTGCTCGACGTGCCCGGCGACCACTTCACGATGGTGCGCGCCCCACACGTTAAAGCCCTCGCCGAATCGTTGGCGCGTTGTCTTGAGGATGCCACGTCTTGCGTGTGAGCGCCGGCCGCGCGCTCCCGCGTAGCGATCAAAGTTGCCTTCAGGCACAAGGTCGTTCACGCCCCTCGCGGCGGGTCGTGAACGCGCCGCGAGGCCACTCGCTATCGGGCTTCGCCGGCGGATTCCTTTGATTATCGGAAGCTATCTTTCGCCGGGGTCTCCCCGCATGCGGGGAGGTCTATACCTGAAACAGCCCACCTTCAACAAGGGGCAGAACCAAGAGTAAGTCGGCTCGGCGACTCCCTGCCTGAGCCGCACGACCTCATACTAGGAGACAAGGATGAAGAGAATTTTCAGCATCACCCTCGCGGTTCTCGCAGCCGCCTGCCTGTTCCGCGCTTCGCAACTGCTCAACACCGCACACGCTCAAACCGGGCAGCGCGGTCACGGCATCAGCCAACACCGCATCAACGCGGACGGGGCCGACTCGAACGACTCCGACTCGTCGGGCGAAACCAACCCGTCGGGACGCGTCGGCGCGTCGCTGACGACGGGCGGCACCGGCACGGTCACGCCCGCCATCACTTACCACGGCGGCGCTCTCATCCAGACGCCCGCCATCTACATCATCTGGTACGGCAACTGGAACCAGTCGAACGGCTCCGACAACGCCGCCGGCCAGCAGATCGTCCGCGACTTCGCGCACAACATCGGCGGCTCGCCCTACTTCAACCTCAACACCACCTACAGCGCCGGCGGTTACACCATCACCGGCAACGTCAACTGGGGCGGCGAGACGACCGACACCGGGTCGCAGGGCACGCGCCTGACCGACGCCCGCGTCTTCAGCGTCGTCACGAACGCCATCAACACGGGCAAGCTCCCTTACGACGCGAACGGCGTTTACTTCGTCATCTCGTCGTCGAACGTCTCGGAGTCTTCGGGCTTCTGCTCCTACTACTGCGGCTGGCACACAGCCGGGAACAACACGAACGGCGCGCGCATTCGCTACTCGTTCGTCGGCAACGCCAACCGCTGCCTCTCGGCCTGCGCCGCGCAGACCACCAGCCCCAACTCGAACCCCGGCGTTGACGGCGCGATCTCCGTCATGGCGCACGAACTCGAAGAGGCGACGACCGACCCTGACCCGGTTTCGGGCTGGGCCGACGTTAACAACTCGGAGAACGGCGACAAGTGCGCGTGGACGTTCGGCCACTACCAGTACCAGGTGGCGAACGGCTCGTGGGCCAACGTCCACCTCGGCACGCGCGACTACCTCATCCAGCGCAACCTTCAGCAGAACGTGAGCGGCGACCTCTGCATGATGGACTCGACGCACAACTAAGACCGAGCGGTAAAAACGGAAAGCCCCGCCGGGGGCGAGAGAAATCCGAGTCGGCTAGATTGCCGTCTCGAAATTCTTGCGCCCGCGGCGGGGCTATTAAATTCCCCGCTCACGGCGGAGAGCGGTCGGGAATTTTTCCGGCGCACGCCCCCGGCGCGTGCCTTTGTCAAGCCGAAAGGTTGGGTTGAGCCTGTCACGCGCGGGCCGACACTCCTCTGTTGGAGAGTGGAAAGCGTGACATAGTTTGAAAACCTTTAGCGCAAGTAAACTGCGGAAAAGGTAGATGAAAGGGTGGATTCGGAAAGAAAAAAATAGGCACGTGCGGATTTGAACCGCAGACCCCTACCGTGTCAAGGTAGTGCTCTACCGGGCTGAGCTACGTGCCTGCAAGACTACGTTTTCAAACGCCCCCGCTCGCGGGAAGGTTAAGTTAGCAAGCGGTTTCGCCCCGTGTCAAGCGCCCCTGTCGGGAGCGGAAAGTGTGGCGAGAAGCTAGTGGAATAAGCGGGCGTGGTGTTAGCATAGACGCGCCGTGCGAGCCGCGCGGGTTCGGAAGAAACGGATGATTACTCCTTTCGTTTCTCTACAAGCGCGACGCCGACGCAGCCGAATAGTTTAACCTTGGCCCGACGAGAGTTTGAGCCGCGACGCTTTTCTTTATCCGACCGACACGAGCAAGCCTGCGGGAGAATTTAAAGCTTTGTTCCCGACCCCCCCTCGACGACAACCCCTCTCAAACGCGAGCGACGCGTGGCGCGAAGCACAAGACCGCTCCGGTCTCCGCGCGAGACTCCGCCCGCTTCGCTTCCTGCTGTTGCTTCTCGTCGCGCTATCGTGCGCCCGGTCGTCGCGGGCCGCGTCCGCGCCTGCGGGACAGAATGCGAGCCAACAGCCCGCGCAGTCGCCGACCCCGAACACGCGCCCGCGCACTGTCGGCGCGAAGACCGACGCGCCGCCTCCCGCCGCGCAGACCGACGGCGGCGCGAACGCGCAGACGAACGCCGGAGGCTCGCAGCAGACGCAGGAGGCGGTTGACGAGGACGAGGTCGTGCGCGTCACGTCGAACCTCGTCATCATTCCCGCGACGGTCGTTGACAGCCGCGGTCGCGCCGTCACAGACCTCAAGGCCGACGACTTCGAGCTGAAGGTTGACGGCGAGGTCAAGGCCATCGGCGACCTGAGCCGCGCCGAGACGCCCGTCAACGTCGCGCTGCTCTTCGACAACAGCGCCAGCCTCTCGACCGCGCGCGAGTTCGAGAAGCAGGCCGCCGTGCGCTTCTTCCAGTCGGTCATCCGACCGATTGACCGCGCCGCCGTCTATTCGATCTCGACCAACTCGACGCTCGCGCAGGGCCTGACGAACGACGTGCCGCGCCTCGTCCGAACGATTCAGAACTTCGGCAAGCCCGACGGCGCGACCGCGCTCTTCGACGCCATCACGCAGGCGTCCGACTACATGCGGCGGCTCGACGGTCGCAAAGTGCTGGTCATCGTCTCCGACGGCACGGACACGGTCAGCGACGCGAGTTTCGAGGACGCGGTCAACCGCGCGCTGCTCGCCGAGTGTCAGGTTTACGTCGTGCAGACGCATCAGGTCGAAGACCCCAGCCTGCACGACACGGTCTCGGAACAGCGGATGTGGAAGCTCTCGGATCAGACGGGCGGGGCCGTCTTCGTCCCGCAGTCGGTTGACGACCTCGACAACGTCTTCACCCAAATCTCGCTCGACATCTCGCAGCAGTACCTGCTGAGCTACTACCCGAACGACGAGCGCAAAGACAACTTCTTCCGCTTCATCAACCTCCGCGTCAAGACGCGACCGAACACGCGCGTGCGCGCGCGCAAAGGCTTCTACCCTGCGTCGGCGCAAGTGCCGCCGAGCGCCGCCGCGGCCTCGCAACTCACGGGCGGCTTCTCGCGCTCAAGCGCCGCCGGCAACTCTCCGGGCGCGGCGGGCGACGTGGCCTCGGCGCAGAGGCGCGCGGACCCCGCCTCACGTTCTTCGAGCGCGAGGCGCGGCGACGCGCCGGGAAGAAAGGTCGGCCCCGACGGGCCGGACGACGAACGCGCCGCGAAGCAGGCCGCGGCCACGGACGACTCCACGCCGACCTTCTCGGTGACGACCGTCGCGTCCACGACGCAGCCGAAGGATTCTTCGACGCCTGAGCCGACGGTCGCGTCGGCTGCCACGCCGACGCCGACGCCTTCTCCGACGCCCGCGCAGGAAGTCGCCGCACAGCCGCAGCCTTCGACGCGGCCCGCGCAGACTCCGACTCCGGCCCCCGAACAGTCAGCTTCAAAAGAGAAGGGTGGCGACGCGGCCAAGCCGCCCGAAACCATTTCGGGCGGCGTCCTGAACGGCAAGGCTTTGAGCCTGCCGCCGCCCGTCTATCCGCCCGCCGCGAGGAACGCGGGCATCTGGGGGACTGTCGTCGTCGAAGTTTTGATTGACCAGCGCGGGAAGGTCGCGCAGGCGCGCGCACTCTCAGGCCACCCCTGGCTTCAACAGTCGGCGGTCAACGCGGCGAGGCTCGCGCGCTTCACGCCCGCGCTCCTCAACGGCCAGCCCGTCTCGGTCAAGGGCACGATCAACTACGACTTCCTCCGGCCTTAAATAATCGTCGTCAACTTCGATGGCGCTTAGCCCAAACGCCGACGGCAACTAAAGCGGATTGTACAACTGTTTGCCGGGAGCGCGGTAAACTCAAGGGCAAATCGCTTTAGCCTCAGGCGCGCGCCGCTTCGGCGACCACGCGCTCCCACTCTTCGTAGAGCAGGCGCAGGCGCTCGTCCGCGTTCCTGTATTCTTCGTTAAGCCGAGCGAGTCTGCCGTGGTCGCGTGCAGCCTCAGGCGTCGCCATCTCTTCGCCGACCTCCGCGAGACGCTTCTCGACCGCGGCGATCTCTTCCTCGACCGATTTCTGGTCGCGCCCGCTGCCCTTCTTCTTCGACTCCTTGCCGCCCTTCGATTTTGCGCCCGCACCTTTTGCGTTCGGCGTGGCTTGAGAAGCACGACCGTCTCGCGATTCTTCACGCGGCGCTGCGTCGTTCGTCGAGGCTGACTTCGGCGGGTCGGCTTTCGACGAAGACGGCTTCTCCTGCGCGGCCTTCGCCGCTTCTGCCGCGCGGCGCTCGGCCTTCCAGTCGTGGTACTCGGTGTAGTCGCCCTCGTAATGCTCGGCGCGCCCTTCACCGTCGAGCGCGAGCATCTGCGTCGCGACGCGGTCGAGGAAGTATCGGTCGTGGCTGATGGTGATGATCGTGCCGTCGTATGCGTCGAGCGCTTCTTCCAGCGCCTCGCGCGAAGGGATGTCGAGGTGGTTCGTCGGCTCGTCGAGGACGAGGAGGTTGACGCGCGAGTAGATCAGCTTCGCGAGCGCGAGTCTTCCCTTCTCGCCGCCCGAAAGGTCGGCGACGTGTTTGTAAACGTCGTCGCCGACGAAGAGGAAGCGCGCGAGGAAGTTGCGAAGCTCGCCCGCCGTCGCCGACTGCGGCGCGACGCGGCGCAGCTCCATGATGATCTCGTTGCGCGGGTCGAGGTCGTCGAGCTGCTGCGCGTAGTAGCCGACCGAGACGTTCGCGCCGAGTTTGATTTCGCCCGCGAGCTGCGGGAGCTTGCCGAGAACGGTCTTGACGAATGTCGTCTTCCCCGAACCGTTCGGGCCGATGATGCCGAGAGCCTCGCCGCGCCGAAGGATGAAGTTGAGTCCTTCGGCGAGAATCTTGCCGGGGTAGCCGATGGCGGCGTCTTTCACGGTCAAAACATACGTGCCCGCGCGCTCGACTTTTTGCAGTTGGAAGTTGCCCGAAGACTGGTCGGGGCGGACGACATCAACGCGCTCAAGTTTTTCGAGCATCTTGCGGCGCGACTTGGCCTGCTTCGTCTTCTGGCCGGCGATGTTGCGGCGGATGAACTCCTCGGTCTTCTCGATGAGCTGTCGCTGGTTCTCGTAGGCGCGCATCTGTATCTCGCGCCGCTCCTCGCGCTCGACGAGGAAGGCCGAGTAGTTGCCCGCGTAGCTTACGGCGCGACCGTTCTCGACCTCGACGATGCGCGTGCAGGCGCGGTCGAGGAAGTACCGGTCGTGGCTGATGATGACGTAGGCCGACTTGTAGCCAGTGAGGAACTCTTCGAGCCATTCGACCGCCGACACGTCCAGGTGGTTCGTCGGCTCGTCGAGCAGCAGAACGTCCGGCTCGGCAAGTAGAAGCCGCGCGAGTCCGAGGCGGTTCTTCTGCCCGCCCGAAAGAATCTCGGTCGGCATCGCCCACGAGTCGCGGTCGAAGCCGAGACCTTGCAGGATTGATTCGGCGCGCGCGGCGTACTCGAAGCCGCCCTGGTGCTCGAACTCCTGCTGAAGGTCGCTGTAACGCGCTAGCACCGCGTCGAGGTCTTCGGGCGCTTCGGCCATGCGGTGCTCGAGCTGGTGCATCTCGTGCTCGATTGCCTGAAGCTGGCCGAAGGCGGCGAGCGCGGCCTCGTGGACGGTCGCGCCCGGCTCGAAGTCAACGTGCTGTTCGAGGAGTCCGAGGCGGAGTCCGCGCGCGCGCACAACGTCGCCGCGGTCGGCGGACTCTTCGCCGGTGACGAGGCGGAAGAGAGTCGTCTTGCCCGCGCCGTTTCTGCCGACGAGTCCGACGTGCTCGCCCACGTTGACCTGCAAAGAAGCGCCGCGCAGAACGTCCTGCGCGCCGTAAGATTTGTGAACGTCGGTCAGACGAAAAAGCATTCTTGGTGATCTGAAAGCTTCAGTTGCCACTAGCTTCAGCTAGTCGCAATTAATACTCCGCTACATTAGACGCGAATGAAGCGGGTCCGGCTCGCTGAAAGTCGGCGGCCTCGCCCGCTTCGTCCGTCACTTCTGAACTGGCCGAACGGCGGCCAGCGGCGCGGGCGAATCGTAACGCCCGCGACTTTTAAAACGGCCTACTTCTTCGGCGTCGCGCCGGGCGCCGCCGCGGGCGGGTGCGTGGCCTGCGGGTGCGGCGTGGCGGCAGCCGCGGGTCTCGCAGCCGGCGTTGGCTTCGGCGCGGCGGGCGAGGCGGTCGTGGCCGGCGCCGAGTTGCTCGCCGCGGGCGTCGTCGCCGCCGTCGGCGACGCGGACGGGGCGTTCGCGTTCGCTCCCGGCCCGCCGGGCGTGATTGGCTGGTTGCCGAGGTTGTTCGGGTCGTTGAGCATACTCTCGGCCAGCTTGTTGACGACCGTCACGTCGCTCATGGCGTTGCTGATGAGCGCCGCCTTGAGGATCGTCTGCCGCTGGTTGATGAGCGCCTGCTTGATCTGGTCGCGCACGCCGGGGTCGTCGAGGTTGAGCGGCTTCGTCTCAAGCTGGCGGTTCGTCAGCTTGAAGATGATCCAGCGACCGTCGGGGAAATGAATCGGCTCGGTGATGTCGCCGACCTTCATCGTGCTGAAGAGTTTGCTGACGAGGTCGGGCGGAAAGCCGTTCTGCCTGAGATCGTCTTCGTTGGCGAAGCCGATGTCGCCGCCGCGCGCGGCGCTCTGGTCTTCGCTGTTGGCGCGCGCCACGGTCGCGAAGTCAGCGCCGGTCTTGAGCTGCGCCTCGATGCCGTTGATCTTGGCCGTCGCCTCGGCCTCGCTCTTGGCGTCGTTCGCGTAGAGGCCGCCGCTGTCGCGCGGGTCGGCGACGATGTCGGAGAGCGCGACGCCGCGCGGGTTGACGAACTGTTCCTTGTTCTGGCTGTAGAAGTCCGAGACCTCCTGGTCGCGGATGGTGATCTTGCCGAAGAGCTTGTCCTGAAGCTTGTTGATGGCGAGGTCTTTCCGCGCCTCGTCGCGCAGTAGCTGGTCGGTGAGGTTGTTCTCCTTCAGAAACTTCTCCCACTCCTCGGCGGTCATCTGCTGCTTCTGGTTGTTGATGGCCGTCGTCACCTCGTCTTCGGTCGGGACGGTCTTCTCCTTCTCGGCGCGCAGGACTACGGCCTCGCGCTGCACCAGACTGTCGAGCGCCTGAAGCCGCGCCGCCGCGAGCTGCGTCGGCGACAACTGCTGACCCTGCGTCTGCTGGTTGATGATGCGGTCAACGTCGCTTAGGCAGATGTCTTTGCCGTTGACGGTGGCGGCGACATCCTTGCAGGCTTGGCCGTTTCCTTTGCCGTTGCACGCGGCGAATGCGAGAAGGACGGTCGTGACGAAGGCGAGTGTGGCGATGTTTCTGAAGACTCTGGGCACTTTGGCTCTTACGCTCCTTAACTTTCTCTCAGATGTTGACGCCTCGGACACGCCCACAGGCGGCTGGCCTCAACTTGACGCTGCATAAATCCGTTTGCTATAAGTTTTCGTTTCTGACGTGCGCCGAAGTCCCGACCGTGTGGCACAAGGGCGAGCGGCACGCGCCTTTTTAATGCTCGGAGGTTAATTAAACTGTCATGGCTAAAAGATGCGAAGTCTGCGGCAAGGGGCCGCAGTTCGGCAACAACGTCTCGCACGCGAACAACCGCACGCGCCGCCGCTTCGACCCGAACCTTCAGTCCATCCGCGTGCAGCGCCCGCAGGGCGGCAACGTCCGCATGAAGGTCTGCACGTCCTGCATCAAGGCGGGCAAGGTCGCGAAGGCGGCCTGAACTAGAAAGAACTTTTCAATCAACAGGGGCGGCTGGCGCTTCCCGGTTCGCAGGCGCTCGCCGCCTTTCGCTTGCCGTCTCGGAGCCGGCGACTTTAAGGCTGCTTCACCGCCGAAGTACGCCGCAGGCTCGAATTCCGAACAACCAAATTCACTCGTCGCCCGCGAGCGCGATCACGTCAATCTCGACGCGCGCGTCGCGCGGCAGTCGCGCGGCCTGCACGGTCGAGCGCGCCGGCGGGTTCTCGCCGAAAAACTTCCCATAAACCTCGTTCATCGCCGCGAAGTCTCCCATGTCGGCGAGAAAGACTGTCGTCCTCACGACGCGGTCGAGTCCCGTGCCCGCGGCTTCCAGAACCTTCGAGACGTTTCGCAAGACCTGCCCGGTCTGCTCCGCGATGCCGCCCTCGACGAACTGCCCCGTCGCCGGGTCAATCGGAATCTGCCCCGACGCGAAGACCAGCCCGCCGGCGACGACGGCCTGCGAGTAAGGCCCGATGGCCTGCGGCGCGTCCTCAGTTTTGACGATTCGCTTCACTGTATGAGCAATCTCTTTTCGCAGGTCTGCAAGCAAAGTGCGGATTTTAACAGAGCGTCCGGCGCACGGCAAACGGAGAAGCCGCCAGCCTTCGGCATTTAGCTTTCAGCTTTCGTCCGCCGTCAGGGCCGAGTCCATTCGAGATGCTTACACATTGATGACCTTTTCGCGGCGGATGGATGTATGACTCGGCAGGGTGAAGAAAGGTTGTAGCTGAAAACTGATCGCTTCTTCACGCCGCGCCCTGGATGCGCTCGACATCGAGGACGCCGGGGACTTTGCGGATGGAGGACATGACCTTGTCGAGGTGCTTGAGGTCGAAGACTTCGACCGTGACTTCGATGCGCCCGCGGTCGTCGGGCGCGACCGTGGCGTTGGAGGCGCGGATGTTGGTCTTGATGTCTTTGATGGCGTTCGTCACGTCGGCGATCATGCCCGTCCGGTTTTCGGTGACGGCGAGGAGTTTGACGGCGAACGATGCCTGCCCGTCGTCCGCGCCGGCCCACTCGACCTCGACGACGCGTTCGGGGTTGACCATCAGCGACTGGACGTTCGTGCAGCGGCGCGCGTGGACGGTGACGCCCTTGCCGCGTGTGATGTAGCCGACGATCTCCTCGCCGCGGACGGGGTTGCAGCAGCGCGCGCGCGTGACGAGCAGGTCGTCGAGGCCGCGCACGACTATCGCGTCGTCGCCGAGGCGGATGAACTTCTTGACGGCCTGCACGCCCGCGTTGACTTTGCTTCGGAGCGGCGACTCCTTCTTCTGCTCGATCTCGGCGAACTTTTCGGGGCCGACGTACTTGGCGATGACGTTGCGCGGGACGAGCTTGCCGTAGCCGATGGCCGCGAGCAGGTCGTCAACGCGCCCGTAGCCGTACTCGTTCGCGATGCGCTTGAACTCGCCGTCGCCGTCGCCCAAAAGTTTCTTCGGCGACAGGCGGAAGCGCACGGCCTCCTTCTCGAAGAGCTTGCGCCCGATCTCGATTGATTCGGCGCGCTGCTGCTCGGAGACCCAGTGGCGGACGCGGTTGCGCGCGCGCGTGGTCGTGACGAAGTTGAGCCAGTCGCGCGACGGGTGCGAGTTCGGGCTGGTGAGAATCTCGACCACGTCGCCGTTCTGAATCGTCGTCCGAAGCGGAACCATCCGCCCGTTGATGCGCGCGCCCGTGCAGGTGTTGCCGACCTCTGTGTGAATCATGTACGCGAAGTCAACGGGCGTCGCGCCGCGCGGGAGCTGGATGATCTTGCCCATCGGCGTAAAGGCGTAAACGTCCTTCGGGTAGAGGTCGAGCTTGAGGGATTCGAGGAAGTCGCGCGAGTCCTTCACTTCTTGCGACCACTCGACGAGCGAGCGCAGCCACTGGAACGCCTCGTCGTCGTCGTGCGCGCCGCGCTTCCCCTCCTTGTACTTCCAGTGCGCGGCGACGCCCTCCTCGGCGATGCGGTGCATCTCCTCCGTGCGAATCTGAATCTCGAACGGCTGACCCTTCGTGCCGATGACCGAGGTGTGCAGAGATTGATAAAGGTTGTCGCGGGGCGTGGCGATCCAGTCTTTGAAGCGGCCCGGAATGGGCTGCCAGAGCGTGTGGACGACGCCGAGCGCGGCGTAGCAGAAGCGCGTCTCGTCGGGCGTGATGATGCGCGCGGCGATGAGGTCGTAAACCTGGTCGAGTTGAATCTTCTGCCGCTTCAATTTCTTCCAGATCGAGTAGAGACGCTTGACGCGCCCCTCGACGCGGACGAGCGGAACGTCGGCCTCGCGCATCTTCTCCTCGATGCGTGAAGTGACCTGAGAGAGAAAAGCCTCGTGCTCTTTGCTGCGGCGCTCCAACTGTTCGGACAGCTCGCGGTACTCTTCCGGGTGCAGGTGTTTGAACGCGAGGTCTTCGAGTTCGCCGCGCAGGCGGCCCATGCCGAGGCGGTGCGCGATGGGCGCGAAGATGTCGAGGGTCTCCTGCGCGATGCGGCGGCGCTTTTCGGGCTTGAGGTGCTGGAGCGTCCGCATGTTGTGGAGGCGGTCGGCGAGCTTGACGAGCACGACGCGCACGTCGTCAACCATCGCGAGGAGCATCTTGCGGACGTTCTCGGCCTGCTGCTCCTCGCGCGACTGGTTGCTGATCTGCGCGATCTTCGTCAGCCCGTCAACGAGGTGCGCGATCTCTTCGCCGAACGAGTCGCGGATGACTTCCGGCTCGACGAGCGTGTCCTCGACCACGTCGTGCAGCAGCCCCGTGGCGACCGAGACTTCGTCGAGCTTCATGTCGGCGAGGATGTTCGCGACTTCGAGCGGGTGGACGAGGTACGGCTCGCCGCTGGCGCGAGTCTGCCCCTTGTGGTGGAGCGCGGAGAAGAAGTAGGCGCGCCGCAGAACGTCCAAATCCGCCTGCGGGTGGTTGCGCCCGACCTTCTCGACGATTTCCTCGATGCGAATCATTGGCGAAGCGGTTAGCTATTAGCCGTCGGCTTTTAGCTTTTTCTTTGATGAACGGGGGCCGATTTTCTTTTGCCGCACCTCTTCGGCAGCGTTTTAGCCAACAGCTAATAGCTAACCGCTATTATAAAAACAGGTGATGCCCGACGGGAAGCCGGGCATCACCGGGGACGTTCGTGTCTGTTTTGCGCGCCGGCGACTCGCGGGGGATGCGGCGCTGTGGTCAGAAGCTTCTAGCTGGCGGGAGGCGTGGGCGAGGCGGCGGCCTCGGCCTCCTTCTTCTTCTGATCCGCGGCGGCGAGCTTGGCCTGCGTCTCGCGGGCCTGCGTGGCCTGATTGTCCAAATCCTCCTTGGCCTTCGCGTCGCCGGACATCTCCGCCAGCTTCGACTTCTCGCGCAGGAGGTTGGCCTTCTGAGTCCAGGCGTTCGCGCTGTTCGGGTCGAGCGAGACGGCCTGCTCGGCGAGTTGCAGCCCCTGGGTCGCGCACTGGTTGGCCTTGTCGAAGTCGGCTTGGTTGGCCGGCTTCTTGTAGTGGATCAGAACCTTCCCGCCCTTCTCCTCGGTGGACTTGTTCTCCTTCTGCTCGGTGATGTCGTAGGAGCACTGCCACTGCTTGCTCGCGAGGATGACGAGCGCCTCGGCGCGCTTCTCCGGCGGGATCGAGGTCATGCTCGCGCGCTGCGTGAGCATCTGCGTGACCTTGTCATCGTTCTTCATCTGCCCGTAGAGATAGACGATGGTGCTGTACGCGCCCTCGTTGGCGGGGTCTTTGTTGAGTATGTCCTGGTAGGCGGCTATCGCGCGGTTGCCGACCTCGATGTTTTCGGGCGTGTTGACGCCGGGCTTGTACTGCTGCTGGATGGAGCGCGCGATGAAGAGCGGCGCGTTCTTCTCCGTCGGGTCGAATTCGTATGCCTGGCGGAACTTCTGCTCCGCCTCGGCGAACTGTCCCTCACGGTAGGCGCGCACGCCCTCGTTCAAAGCGTTCTTGGCGCGGACGCGGTTGACGAGAGCGCACCCGCCGGAAGTGACGACCAGCGCGGCGAGCAGGGCCGCGATGCTGATTCGAGAGAGTTTCATTGGATGGTTGCTCCGGGCAAAAGGTCTGAAGCTTTAGGGGCGTGTGGGCGAACGGCGCGCGCGTCCGACAGCCGCAGTCCCCGAAGACTGGCCGCGGGCGTCCGCGGCGCGCGCGCCCGTCAAAACTTACTGGTCGAGCGCCTCCGTCTGAAGGCCGACGGGTTCCGCCCCCGCGCCCTTGACGGCATCAATGACCTTCACCACGTCGCCGTAGTGGAAAGTCTCAGGCGCTTTGATGAAAACCGTTCTCTCGATACGGTCGTCGGGCGACAAGTCGGCCCGGCTCTCGAAGCCGGTCTTCCAGCGCTGCTCGTCCTTGCGCGTCTTGAACTCTGTGGCGAGAGCCGAGGCGATCTTGCTCGGGTCGTTGACGGAGGCGTCGGCGATCTTGTTGCCGCCGCGAAGGAGGTCCGCCGTAAGGTCCTTGTGGATGTCAACGACAAGCGTCTGCGGGCTTTGCTTCGCCTGCGCGCTCATCTCCTTACTGTTCTCCGGCACGAGCGTCTTGAAGCGCGCGGGCTTCAGCGGGGAGATGACCATGAAGATGATCAGCAGCACCAGCAAAATGTCTATGAGCGGCGTGACGTTAATGTTCGGGGCCGCCCCCGAACCGCCTGAAGTCATTCCCATCTGATTATTCCTCCGTCCTGCCTGAAGTCCGCCGCCTCACGAGGCGGGCGTCGGCGCGGCTGTCGCGGGGCCGCCCGCGCCCTTATTCTTGTCGGCGACCAGGCCGATCTGGTCGATCCCGGAATCGCGGATCACGTTGATCGTATCGACGACCGCGCCATAGTTGGCGTTGATGTCGCTGCGTATATAGACGATGCGATCCTTGTCCTCCTTGGTCGCCATCTTCTGGTCTATCTCGGCCTTCAACTGATCCTTATCAATCTTCTTCTTGCCGATGTAGATGTCGCCGTTCTCCGTAATCGCGATCACGACCGACGTGTCCTTGATGATGTTCTGGTCGGGGTCGGGGTTGTCGTTGTGCGGGAGCGTGACCGAGACGCCCGACTGAAGCAGCGGCGTGATGACCATGAAGATGATCAGCAGCACCAGCATGATGTCCACCATCGGCGTGACGTTAATGTTGGATTGGAGGCCGCCGCCTCCGCCACTTGTCATTGCCATCGCTTTATCTCCTGAGCGCCCGCGGGCCGGGCGCGCCGCCGCAAACTGCGGTCGCCGCGCGGACTCCGATGCCCGCGCGACACGGCAGTGCGACGCGCCGAACTCTTAAAATAAAACTTACGACCTGAGTTGCCGCGTGCGGTTCTTCAGGAAGTAATCAATCAGCTCGGAGGCCGAGTTGTCCATCTCGATGATGAAGCCGTCAACCTTGCCGGTGAAGTAGTTGAAGAGCCACACGGCGGGGACGGCCACGGCGAGTCCGAGTGCGGTCGTCAGCAGCGCCTCGGCTATGCCGCCCGCGACCGCGCCGATGCCCGCGCCCTCGGCGGCCTTCATGCCGGTGAACGCGTTGATGATGCCGAACACCGTGCCGAAGAGTCCGACGAACGGGGCCGTCGAGCCGATGGTCGCGAGTCCCGAAAGGCCGCGCTTGAACTCCGCCGACTTGATGGCGATGGCGCGTTGCAGGGCGCGCTTGCTGGCCTCGATCTCGTCGCCGGAGATGTCGCTCGACGCGTCGTGGGCGCGGAACTCCTGAAGGCCCGCGTTGACGACCATCGCGAGATGCGACTTCTTGTGCTTGTCGCTGATGTTGATGGCCTCTTCGATGCGGTCGTTCTTCAGGGCCTGGGCGACGCGCGGCGCGAACTCGCGCGACTGCTTCTTGGCCGCCGAGTAAGTCAGGAAGCGCTCGACCATGATCGCGATGGAGTACATGGACATGATGAGCAGGATGACGATGACTGTGAGCGCCACCCAGCCCAAGTTCTTAACCATCTCGGTGATGGTGAAGGCCGACTTCAGACTCTCCTTGTCGTTGCCCGCCTGCGCCTGGAACAGGAAGACGAAGAAGCTGAGGGCCTTGCTTCCGAGAATGCTCATCAGAATGGTCACGGTAAAAATCCTCCAAAAGGTTTTCGTTTGAGATGTCGAAAGTGCCGCGGACGTTGCGGGCGGGCCTCACGCGCGGGTGAAGGCCCGCCCCATGTCCGGCTAAAAAGTTTCGCGCGCCGCTACTGAAGCGTGAAATTGACTGTGACTGTGCCCGTCACCTTCACGGGCTGCCCCGTCAGCATCGTCGGCGAGAACCTCCAGTTACGCACCGCCGAGACCGCCGCCTGCTGCAAGAGCGGGTTGCCGCTGATGGCCGAGGCCGAGATGACGCGCCCCGACTCGTCAACCGTGATCTGCACGACGACCGTCCCTTGCGCGCGCGCGGCCTTCGCGATGGCCGGGTAAACCGGCGGCGGCTTGCTGATGGCCTTGCCTGTCAGCACGCCGCCCGAAACCACAGTCTTCTTAGGCTCCGGCGTGGGCGTGGGCTTGGGTGCCGCAGGGGGCGGAGGAGGCTCGTCGCCGCCGCCGACCACTGGGCCGCCCGTGCCGCCGCCGCCCGTGCCGACGCCGGGGACGACGCCCGAAGCCGCCGCAAGGTTCACGTCGCCCGCGTCGTGGCTGCCCTGGACGACGAACTTGGAAACGTCGCGCGCGACCTCCTTGGTCGTCTCCTTCGCGACCTCGTGGCTCTGGACGACGGGCGCGACGACCGAAATCTCCTGCCGCATCGCGACCTGCGGCTCGTTCTTCTGGGGCTTCGGCTCGTCCTGGTGCTTCGGCTCTTCGGCCTGCATCGGCGCGGGCGCGACCAGAGTCAAAAGTTCGAGACTCGGGTCGGGTATCGAGTCGTTGTACAGGTAAATGCCTAAGACCGCGACCGAGACGAGCACCACGGCGTAGATGACGACCGTGCCGAGGAAAAACGAACCTTTTCGCGCGAGGTCGTCCGCGTGCGAGCCGGACTCAACCAACGTGTCGAACATCTCTCTATCCTCCCTCTTCCAATGCCAGGTGGATCAGGGTTTAATTCGATCTTATTTAATCACATGACTCTTACGGTAGAGTTGTGATTCAAAAACGTTTTCAATCAAAAACGCCCGCCGGGTTGATTCTTTGTGCCAAAAGGAACGGGGGACATGGCCGGAGCGCTCGCCCGCGCGCTAAAACTGAAGACGCGGGGTCAATCCTTCTTCACGCTCGCCAAACAGGGTATGAAACGGATTCGCCGGCCCCGCAAAGACGAACGCTCACGGCTCAAACGTCCGTCTCACACAACCTCGCGAGACGGGCGCGTTCGTAAAATATTCTATTGGGCCAGCAACGCGCTCAGTCTATGTCGCAATCCGCGGCCAAGTCAAGTCAAAATAAACTCAGACCTCGCCGACGCATCCCGCCGTTCGTTTGTATAGATGCCGGTGCTTACCGCTTGTTCGATTTTTTTGACGCCGGTGCGTGTAAGGGATGCACGGGCGAAGGGCCGCGCCCGACTCGTTGTCCTGGGCGCGGCCCCTTGATGTTGAAGCGTTAACGCGCCGCCGCGCTCGCCTTCGTGTTGCGCGCGCTCTGCGCGGGCTGACGACGCGGGCCGCCGCCCCCGCCGCCGCGCGTGCCCGCCGGAAGCGTTTGCGACTTGCCCGCCTCAAGCCGCTGCTGCCACCAGACCATGATCGGGCTGGCGATGGCGATTGAGGAGTACGTGCCGAAGACGATGCCGATCAGGAGCGCCAGAGAGAAGCCGCGCAAGACCTCGCCCCCGAACACGACGAGCGCCAGCACCGAGAGGAAGACGAGTCCCGACGTGATGATCGTGCGCGAGAGCGTCTGGTTGATCGAGTCGTTCGTCACGTCGTAGAGGTTCGAGCGCCGGTGCATCCGCAGGTTCTCGCGGATGCGGTCGAAGACGACGATGGTGTCGTTGACCGAGAAGCCGACGAGCGTGAGGAGCGCGGCGACGACCGTCAGGTTGACCTCGAACTGAAAGATGGAGAAGAAGCCGAGCGTGATGAGAACGTCGTGGAAGACCGCGATGACCGCCGCCGCGCCGTAAGTCCACTCGAAGCGGAAGGAGATGAAGAGGAGCATCCCGATGAGCGCGAGCAGCGTCACCTTCACGGCCTGGATGCGGAAGGAGTCGCCGGCGATCACGCCGACGGCCTCCGTGCCAATGATCTTGAAGGCGTTGCCCTGGTCGGGGAACGGGTCGTTGATGCCGACCTGCGTGCCGAAGGTCTGCAAGGCTTTCGCCACGTCCGCGCGACCGACATCAACCTGCGTCTTCCCGGCCACGTTCTCGTTGGTTTCGAGTTTGGGCAGGCGGATGAGCACGTCGCCGGGCTTGTCGGTGACGGGCTGGATGATCGGGTCGGAGATGCCCTGCGCGTGGAGCGCGTCGCGGATGGTCTCGGGCGCGGGCCGCTGCTTGAACTCCGCGGTGACGACCGTGCCGCCCTTGAAGTCAATGCCGAGGTTGAAGGCGTCCGTGCCGCCCGGATGATACGCCTGCCGGAAGAGCGCGGACGCGAGGCCCGCGAGCATGATGGTCGTCGAGAGGAGGATAAAAACCTTCCTCAGCTTGAGCCAGTCGAGGTTTACGTTATGGAATAACTGAAACATATCAATCCCAGTAGTGATAAGTGATGGGTGACAAGTGATGAGTGAAGCGGTAAGTGTTTTGCTTATCACTTATCACTCATCACTTATCACCGCCTTAAATGCTGAGCGTCTCGACGCGCCCCTGCTTGCGCGAAAGCTCCCACATGAAGATCGTGCGCGAGACGAAGACCGCCGTGAACAGGTTCGCCAGAAGGCCGAGGACGAGCGTGACGGCGAAGCCGCGGATGGGCGTCCCGCCGCCGAAGGCGTACAGGAAGGCCGACGAGATGATCGTCGTCACGTGCGTGTCAACGATGGTCACGAAGGCCCGCGCGAAACCGAGTTCAATCGCGGACGGCACGGTCTTGCCGCTGTGGAGTTCTTCGCGGATGCGCTCGAAGATCAGCACGTTCGAGTCAACGGCCATGCCGATGCCGAGGATGATGCCGGCGATGCCGGGCAGCGTCAGCGTCGCGTTGAAAAGGATGAGCGCGGCGAGCGTCAGCACGGTGTTGAGCATCAGCGCGACGACCGCGTTGATCCCCGACCAGCGGTAGTAAATCACCATCGTCAGGACGACGAGCAGGAGGCCGACGATGCAGGCCGTCACGCCCGCCTTGATGGAGTCGTTGCCGAGGCTCGGCCCCACCGTGCGCTCTTCGATGTAGCTGATCTTCGCCGGCAGCGCGCCCGAACGCAGCGTGAGCGCGAGGCCGTCGGCGGAAGCCTTCGTGAAGTTGCCGTCAATCTGCCCCTGGTCGGTGATCTGCGACTTGATGAAGGGCGCGGACTGAACCTCGTCGTTGAGGACGACGGCCATGTACGCGCCGACGTTCGCCGCCGTCCACGCGCCGAACTTCTGCGCGCCCGAAGGCTTCAGTGTGAAGGCGATGTGGTAGGTGTCGCTGCTGCCGGTCGGCCCGGCGTTGACCGCCTCGGCGCTCCGCAACTCGCTGCCGTCAACGACCGGCGGGTCTTCGACGACGACCCACGCCTGCGGCTGGTTCGGCGACGAAGGGTTCTGCCCGGCCTGCGTCGGCTCGTTGCCCTCTTTGTAAGGCAGCACGCGGCGGTTAGGCGGAACCGTGCCGCCGAGCGAGGCGATTGCCGCTTCCTTCGTCGGGTAGGTCTGGATCGGCGCGGGGTTGTTCGGGCTGACGACCTTCATCAGTTCAAGCTTCGACTCGGTGGCGAGCAGCCTCTTGACGCCTTCGGGGTCGGACATGCCCGGCATCTGCAAGAGAATCTGGTGCGAGGCCGCCGTGCCGTACTCCTGAAGAGTCGGCTCGGCGACGCCGATGGAGTTGATGCGCGAGTCGATGATCTTCATCGCGTCCTGCGTCGCGCGCGTGCCGAGGTCTGCCTTCGCGCGGTCGGTCAACTCCCACGTCACGGTGTTGCCGTTCGTCGTCTCAGACCAAGTGTTCGGGTCGAAGTCGTTGACCTTGCGCGGCAGTTGGTCGCGCAGGTCGGGAATCTTCGACGGGTCGCCCGCGACGAGGACGACGCGGTAGGTGTTGTTCTTCTCGTCGGCCTCCGGGCGCACCTCCTTCACGTCGTAGCCGAGCTGCTGCGCGGCCTGCTGCACGCCGGTCGCGGTCTGCTTGGTCAGGTTGCTCAGGTACTCAGGAACCTGCACCTGCATGACGAGGTGCGAGCCGCCGCGCAGGTCCAGCCCGAGGTGAATCGTCTCGCGCAGGTTGTTCTGGATGCCCGCGAGCGTTAAGTCTTTGGCCGTCGGCTTGTGGCGCGGCCAGAAGACGATGGCAAGCCCCGCGAGCGTGACTATAAGGATGACGATGATGCGTTGAGTAAGACTCTTTTTCATAACCCCGGTTTTCGGTTTTCAGTTTTCAGTCTTCAGAAAGCGGCGCGGACTTGACTGAAGACTGAAGACTGAGAACTGTTTACTATCAGCTTCCCTTCTCCTCTTCGCCGTGCATCCCGGCGACCGACGCGCGCGTGATTTCGAGCATGGACTTGTCGCTCATCACGACGAGCGACTTCTCCCTGACCTGCTTGACCGTGGCGATCACTCCGCCCGACGTGATGATCTTGTCGCCGGCCTTGAGCGCCGCGACCATGTCCTGCAAAGCCTTCTGGCGTTTGCGCTGCGGGACGATGATGAGAAAGTAGAAGACGCCGAAGATGAGCACGAAAGGCAGGAGCGCGCCGAAGAGTCCGCCCCCCGCCTGAAGTAAGATGACAGCGAGATTGGTCATTTGAAGTTAAAGAGTTTGAATTTTCAACTTTGAAATTTTAAGCCCGGCGACCACAGCGTCAGACGCTTTGGATTCGCGCCGTGCGCCGCGCTTTGCCACCGCGCGCAAAGAAAAACCGCGGCGTCGTCTCGACCGCGGTGGGCCTTCGACCGGAAGCATTTTTTCGGGAAGTACGCTCGCCGCGGGTCGCCGGCTCACTCGACGCCGGAGTTGACTCTTACAAGAAACTCCCGCCGAAATCGCGTGAATTCGCCAGACCGGATAGCTTGCCTCACGCGCCGCATGGTGTCAAGGAAGAACGCGAGGTTGTGGTGCGACAGGTGGACAGCCGCGAGCATCTCGCCCGCCAGAAAGAGGTGTCGCAGGTACGCGCGCGAGTGCCTCCGGCAGACCGAGCACGCGCAAGCCTCGTCGAGCGGTCGCGTGTCCGCAGCCCAACGCGCATTCTTGATGTTCAGCTTCCCGCGCGAAGTGAACGCCTGCCCGTTCCGACCGTTGCGCGTCGGGATGACGCAGTCGAACATGTCAACGCCGCGCGCCACGCACTCGACCAAATCTTCGGGCGTGCCGACGCCCATCAAATAACGCGGCGCGTTCGCAGGCATCTGCGGCGCGACTTGCTCGACGACCTCGTACATCACCTCTTTCTCTTCGCCGACACTTAAGCCGCCGATGGCGTAGCCGTCGAATCCGACCTCGACCGTGCGCGCGAGGCTCTCGCGTCTCAAATCCAGATGAGTTGCGCCCTGCACGATGCCGAAGAGCGACTGTCGGCCCGCGAGTCCGTCGGCGTCTTCGACTCGCCCCGCGTCCGCGCCCTCGCGTTGAAGCGCGTCGAATCGCGCGCGGGAACGCCCGGCCCACCGCGCCGTCATCTCCATCGAGGCGCGCGCCGCGTCGTGCGACGCGCGTCCGGGCAGGCACTCGTCAAACGCCATCACGATGTCCGAGCCGAGCGCGGCCTGCACCTCCATCGAGACTTCGGGCGAGAGGAAGCAGAGGCGACCGTCAACGTGCGAGCGGAATTCGACGCCGTCTTCGGAGATGCGCCGCAGGTCGCTCAAGCTGAAGACCTGGAAGCCGCCGGAGTCGGTGAGAATCGCGCGCTCCCACCCGATGAATTTGTGAAGCCCGCCGCACGCGCGCACGACTTCAGCGCCGGGACGCAGCCAGAGGTGATACGTGTTTCCGAGAATTACCGCCGAGTCGAGGTCGCCCGCCTCAAGCTCCTCGAAGCGGACGCCCTTCACGCTGCCGAGCGTTCCGACGGGCATGAAGATCGGCGTCTCGATTGCGCCGCGCCGCGTCTTGATCGTCCCGCTGCGCGCCTCGCCTTCGCGCGCGAGCAGTTGAAAGTCGAGTGCCGTCTCAGTCATAGAAAAAAGAAGACCGCTTTTCAGAACTGTAGGGGCAGGGCTTGTCCCTGCCCGTCGTGTTTTATGATTTGTGTGTTGAAACCGATGAACCCTAGCGGGCAGGGACAAGCCCTGCCCCTACAGTCATCACGCGCCGCCCTGATTTCCCGGCACGCCCTAAATGTCTTAGATCAGATTCAGGCGTTGTCTGCTTCGCCGCTCGGCGCAGTCCGCTCGCCGGAATCGAAGCGCGGCTCGCGCTCGATCCACTCGTCGAACTCGATGACGGGCAGGCGCACGTTGAAGCGCGAGCCGCGCCCCTCGGCGCTCGCGGCTTCGACCTGCCCGCCGTGCGCTTCGACCAACTCTTTGACGAGCGCGAGGCCGATGCCCAAGCCCCCGTGCCGCCGCGTCGCCGAGCCGTCGGCCTGCCGGAAGCGATCCCAGATGTACGGCATGAAGTCCGCGCGGATTCCCTCGCCCGTGTCTTCGACCTCGATCTCGACCCAACGCCCCACGCCCGCCCTCGATTCTTCAACGCTCGCTTTCGACTCGTCGTCGCTCTCTCCCGAACCGGCGACGGCCTCCGCCTCGCCGTCGCGACCATCGAGCCGTTCGTTGACGAAGCGCGTGCGGACGAAGATTTGGCCGCCCGCGGGCGTGAACTTGATCGCGTTTGAAAAGAGGTTCCAGAGAATCTGCTGGACGCGTTGCGCGTCGGCGATGGTGAGCGGGAGCGCGTCGGCGAGTTCGAGCCGCAGGTCGAGGCGGCGCGCGAGTGCCGACTGCCGGACGCTGCGCGCGGCGGACGTGACGACGTGGTTGACGTTGAGGAGGTCGCGGTGTAGGCGCAGCACGCCGCGCTGCACGCGCGAGAGGTCGAGCAGGTCTGAGATGAGCTGCGTCAGAGAAGTGGCCGACGCGCGAATCGCCTCGACGCCGTCGGCGAAATCCCCGTCGCGCTCGACGGCCTCGCTCTCGGCGAGCATCTCGACCCAGCCGTTGATCGCCGTGAGCGGCGTGCGTAGCTCGTG
>DASRCS010000042.1:0-6193 GCA_035652995.1 Pyrinomonadaceae bacterium | reverse complement strand
AGAGGAAGATGACGGGCGCCGTCGCCGCACCCACCACGGCGTTGACGAACTGCACCGCCAGCATGTTCGGCCCCGTCACGTAGTAGATGCCCGCCACCATGTAAGGCATTCCCCAGTTGCGATAGACGTGCAGGCCGAGGTACGTGTCGTAGTAGCCGTAGCTGAGCTGCCCCTTCCAGAACAGCAGGAGTGTCGAGCCGAGGTAGTCGTATGTGTAGGCGTCGCCGCCGAAAAAATCCTGAAGGTGGGCGTAGTAGATCATCGAGCCGACGGCCACGCGGAAGAGGACGCCGGCGGCGAAGACGTGCACGAGGAAGCGCGCGTGCGTCTCGTAGCGCGTGATGGCGAGGATCGTGACCGCCGAGAGCGCGGCGCAGACGACGACCGCCGCGGGGCCATCCGAGGGGAAGACGAGCGCCACGATGACGGACATCGCGAGCGCCAGGAGAACCAGAAGGGCGTTCATTCTTCTTCGTTCAAACGACGGATGCGGGGTTGCAGGCGGGCCGCAAGATGGGTCGTTCTCCCGGCCCGCCTCTCATCATTCCGAGTTCGTTTTAAATGTCGTCCGGCAGGTCGTCTCGCGTCTTGCGCTCGACCAGGAATCGGTCTTCGTCGCCGAGCGTCTTCTTCGGCTTGGCCGGCACGCCCGCGATCAGGAGGTACTCCCCTTCGAGCTTCCCCGTGATCACCGAGCCGATGCCGACGATGCAGCGGGATGGTATCACGCCCCCCGGCGCTACGCGAATCTCCGAGCCGATGTAGGTCAGCTCGCCGATCTCGACGGGCAGCGTGCGCTGGCGGTTGTGCGTCCAGACCGACGAGTTGCGACCGCCGAGGATCGTCCGGCGGCCTATCGTGACGCGGTCGGTGAAGTCAATCTTGTGGCCCGCGGTGATGACGCCGCCGTCGCCGAGCGTGAAGCGCGGGTCCGCCTTGTTGACGATGTCGGGGTCGGGGATCGAGTTGATTTCGTTGAGGCGGATGATCTCGGCGTAGCGGCCTATCGAGACCTCGTCGCCGCCGCGGATGACGTTGAGGAATCCGACCCTCGCCTTCTCGCCGATCTTCAATCGGCCCACGCCGACGACGAGGTTCAGGTGGCCGACGCTGGCCCCGTCGCCGATCTCGCACTCGCGCGCGTCAATCAGGCTGAAGCCGAGACGGACGCGCCGGCCTATCCGGTAGCCGAACAGCCAGCGGTAGAGCGGGCGCTTGACGAACCCCGGCATCAGCGCGACGAGGGCGAGCGCGGCGAGTCGGGATGTGCTGCTGCGTTGCGTCATCGGAGCGGTTGACTTTAGACGGCGGGCGATGAAATTTCAATCGCGGAAATTTCAATCGCGCCGCGCGCGGCGTGCCGCGGCTCGAACCCGCCGCGCGGCGTCGGCATTCACTTCGCGCGGCGGACGACGGACGCGAAGATTTCGTGGACGCGCGGGGCCTGCACCTCCGCCGAGTAACGCGACTCGACCGTCGCGCGGCCCGCGCGTCCGAGCCTCGCGCGCAGCTCCGCCGAGCGCAGGAGCAGTCCTAGTTTCTCGACCCACTCGTCTTCGCTCGAGGCGAGCATCCCGTTCTCGCCGTCGCGGACTATCTCCGTGTTGACGCCGACGGGCGAGCAGACGGTCGGGATCGCGAGTCCCATGTACTGCAACGCCTTCATGCCGCACTTGCCGCGACTCCAACGGTCGTCCGGCAGGGGCATCACGCCCACGTCAATCGCGCGCAGGTCTTCGACCTCCGTCTCGGAACGCCACGGCACCACGTCCAAGTCCAGGCCTTCAAGACCGGCGAGCGTCATTCCGGGCGAGCCGATGACGCGCAAGCGAAATCGCTCGCGCCCGGCGAGCCGGCGGAGCGCGCCCGCGATGGTCAGAAGATGCTGAACCGTGCTGTAACTCCCCGTCCAGCCGATGACGGGCACGTCGCCCGCCCCGCGCTCTTCGACCGTGTACCTCGACGTGTCAACTGTGGTCGGAATAACCGTGACGTTCGCGTTGACCTGCCGCGCGTAGTCCGCCAGATACTCGTTGCCCGCCATGACGTGCGCGGCGAGGCGGCAGACCGTCCGCGTCTTGCCGGGAAATTTCAGGTAGCTCAGGTATCCGTTCGACGGGCTGACGTAGCGCTCGAAGACCGCGTCGTCGAAGTCGAAGACGAAGGGCACGCCCGCGCGCGCGAGCCTGCGCTCGAAGAGGGCTGGGCCGAGCAGCGCGGACTCGCGCAAAAGATAAACCGCGTCGAACTCGCGGGCCGCGCGCACGTCCCCGAAGCGACGCCTGAGCGCCTCGCCGACGAGCCGCATCTTCGCGGCCACCTGCCCCTGCTTGTAGAGAACCGCGCTCAGCTCTTCCGACTCGAAGGGCCGGTACGTGATCTCGACGCCGCGCTCGCGCAGTACCGGTTCCCACTGCTCGATGCGGTAGCGCTGGCTCGGATTGCGGTCGTAGATGCTGGGGACGATGGCGAGAAGGCGCATGGCGTTGGTGGGGCCTCTTTCGGACGACGACCTTTTCAAGACGACTGCTCTTTCAAATCACTTTCAGGACGAACGCTTTTCAAAGCGGGCGGCCTTCAGCCGGCGCGCTCCGAGGCCGCGCGCGCGGCGACCGACATCCCTTCGAGCCTTCGGTAAACGTCGCGGTAGCGGCGACCGCCGACCGAAGCGAGGTCGAAGTTTCTCCGCGCGGCCTCGACGCAGCGAGCGGCGACGCCCGGCTCTTCCGAGAGCCGCAAGGCTTCGCGCGCCGCGCGCGCGTACTCCGCTTCGCCGAACTCGCGCACCAACACGCCGACGCGCTCGCGCTCGATCAACTCGTCCGTGTCGCCGATGCCCGAGTTCGCGACGACCGGCAGCCCCGCCGCGAGGTATTCGGGAACCTTCGTCGGCGACGCCGCGATCTGCGAGAACGTCGCCTTGCGGAACGAGACGCCGAGCCGCGCGCGCCGGAGCAGGCGCGGGACTTCTTCCGCCCGCGCCGCGCCGACGAAGAAGTCTTCGTCACTCAACCCGGCCCGACGAAGACGCGCCGCCGTCTCGTCCGCGTTCGACGTGGTCAGCACGCGGAAGAACGCGGTGGGCGCGAGCGCGCGGACGGCGAGGAAGAATCGCGCCATCTCTTCGAGCAGGTAAAGCCCCGTCACCGAGCCGGCGTAAACCAGCTCGAACCGCTCCGACTTCTCTTCCCCGTCCGACGCGTCGTAGCGCGCGAAGTCAACGCAGCACGGGATGACCTCGACCTTCTCCGCCTCGACGAGTCCGCGTTCGGCGAGCCACGCGCGCACGCGCCGCGTCAGCACGACGACCGAGTCCGCGCGTTCGAGTCCGGCGCGCTCAAGACGCTTTATCGCGCGGAACGGGAGCGACCCCTCGCGCCACAAGCCCGCGTCCTCGTACTCTTCGGCGAGCAGCCCGCGCACGTCGAAGACCGTGCGGCAGCGCGAGAGCGTGCGCGCGGCGAGGGCCATCGCCATCGGAACTTGTGAACGCGCGTGCAGAACGTCAACGCCTTCGCGCCGCACGAGCCGCGCCGCGAACCACGCGCCCGCCAGAACGTCGAACGCGGTCGCGGGCAGGCTCGGTCGCTTGTGGTACGGCAGGCAGAACCAGCGCACGCCTTCGCCCGCGAGCCTCGCCCTCTCTTCGGCAAACGCCTCGCGCGTCCAGCGCCGCTTCAACTCCGGCTCGAACGTGAGCAGGCTCACTCGGACGCCCGCCGCGGCAAGCTCGCGCAGGTACGGCAGCACCTGCGTCTGCACGAGCGGCTCGCGCAGCCCGAAGTAACAGAGGTAGAGAGTGCTGATGGGCATCATGGGTCGGAGGTCGGGGGTCGGTAAAACAATAATCGTCATGGCGCCTTCACAATCAAACGGGAGCATCAACGCTGAGCCTTTCAACTGCCCTCCGGCCTCCGACCTCTGACCTCTTTCTCTTCCGGCACGCCGACGTGGTCGTGCACGAACCACTGGAACGTGCCGTAGAAAGTCGCCGCGTCAACGACCACGTTGAGCCATGTTACCATCAACAAACGCGGCAGATTAAACAGCGCCGCCGCGCGCCGCGCGCCCGACCGGCGCGCGTGCCAGCGCCACACGCGCCGCGCCCCGCGCAGGAGCAGAAGCAGCGGCACCGCGAGCCACAAGGGCCGCCAGAAGAATCCCGCGACGACGACCGTCGCGACGACCGCGTAGAAGCGCGCGACGCCGCGCTGCCACTCGCGCGCCAGGCCGGCGCGCATGTTGTTGCGCGCGTACACGGTGAATTTTCTGAACGTGCTGGCGAGCGTCGGGCGCAACTCCCACGAGACCAGCGCGTCGGGCGCGTGCGTCGCTGGCACGCGCGCCGCGTCGAGCGCGCGGAAGAAGAGGAGGTCTTCCGCCGAGCGCAGGTCTTCGCGGAAGCGACCCGCGCGCGCCCACGCCGAACGGTGCAGCAGGCACGAGGCCGTTGAGCGGACAGGCTCGCCCGGCGCGGGCGTGTAGGTGACAGCCGCGCAGCGCGTGAAGAAATTTTCCGCCAGCGCCTCGTACTGCCCGAAGACGACGAGCGCCGCCGCGTCGCGCCGCGCGGCGCTCACGAGTCGTTCGAGCCAGTCGGCGCGCGGCAGCGTCCCGGCGTCAACGAGCGCGACCCACTCGTGCGCGGCGCGCTCGATCCCGACGTTTCGGTTGCGGCCCGGCAGCCCGCGCTCAGACTCGACGAGGACGACGGGCACCGCGGCGCGCGACCGAAACTCGCGGACGAGTTCGCGCGTCCGGTCGGTCGAGCCTCCGTCGGCGACGACGATCTCCGCGGGCCTCATCGTCTGCGCTTCGAGCGCGCGGAGCAGGCGCGTGATTGACCGCTCCTCGTCGAGCACGGGGACGACGACGCTCACCTCGACGGGCCGCGCAGCGTTCGCCCCCGCCGTCTTCGTGTCCGCGGTGACAGGTCGCGTTGACATCATCCTTCGCGCAGCGCGCGCTTGAGGTCTGCGGCGTAGAGCCGGAGCGTCTGTTCCACGTCGCGGCTCTCGCGTCCTCGCAAACGCCGCGCGGCCCGTTGCAGCGAGAGGAGGAAGCAGGCGGTCGCGAGGTTCACGACGCGGCGGCGGCGCGGCAGGCAGCGGCGCTGGAAGTCGAGCATCGCCTCGGACTGCACGCGCAGCTTTTCGAGCGAGTCCCAGCGCTTCATGGAACTCGCCGCGCCGAGGTGCATGACGACCGCTTCGGGTTCAAACACGAGCTTCCAGCCCGCGCGGCGCATGCGCAGACACCACTCGTTGTCCTCGCCGTACATGTGGAAGCGCTCGTCGAACCCGCCCACCTCGTCAATCACCTCGCGCCGCACGAGCATCGCCGCGCCGCTCAGCATCTCGACCTCGCGCCGCCGGCTGTAATCCCAGTGGTCGCCGAGCAGAAGCTCGCCGCGCGCGCGGCGCGGCAGGAGTTTGTGCAGCCACAGTCCCGTCAGAAGCATCTCCCAAGCGGCGGGCGGGTTGCGCCAAACGCTCACCTGCGTCGAGCCGTCGGCGTTGAGAAGCTTCGGCCCCGTCGCGCCGATCCGGTCGTCGGAGCGCAGCGTCTCGATCAGCCGGTCAACGCTCCCCGCGGTCACTTCCGTGTCGGGGTTGAGCAGCAGGACGAGCGGCGAGTCGGCGAGGGAGAACGCGAGGTTGTTGCCCCTCCCGAAGCCGAGGTTCTCCGCGCTCTCGACGACGCGCAAGCTGCCCGACGCTTCGAGCGACGCGGCGACCTCGCCCGCGCGCATGAGCGCGAGGCTTTCGTCCGACGAGGCGTTGTCAACGACGAAGACCTCGTACGCGACCGACGGCGGCGACGCCGCGACGCTCTCGACCGCGCGGCGCAGAAGCTCGCCGCCGTTCCAGTTGACGAAGATGATGGAAAGCTCGACTCCCAAAACTTGAAGCGCGCCGGCCCGAAACTCCGGCGGCGCGTGACGCACCGGCCCGCACGACGCTCACGCCCGAACGCGCGCCTGCCCTCACGCCAGAAGGTCTTTGGCCGCGCTGTAAAAACCGTTCGAGTAAAGGTGGTAGCGGCGCGCGAACAGCTCGCGCGCGACGACGCCCGCGCGCCTGAGCCTGCCCTGCGGCATCGAAGCGCGCGCGCGCAGGTGTTCGACCCTGTCCTCGATTCGCCTGAGCGCCGCGCCGCAGTCGAAGCCCGCGCCGCGCTCCTCCAGCCGCTC
>DASRCS010000041.1:0-8508 GCA_035652995.1 Pyrinomonadaceae bacterium | reverse complement strand
CACCTGCCGGGCGTTGACGCGGATGCTTCGGCCACGGGCGGGTACGTCGCCTCCGCCTTCAACACGGCGGCGAGTTTTACGACGAACACGAACTGGCAGTCTTACGTGCCGGAGACGACGATGAGCTACCTGACGCAGATGGCCGGACTCGCGTATCACAACTTCGCGTCCGCGGCGGTCGGCATCGCGCTCGCCGTCGCTTTCATTCGCGGCATCGCGCGCAGGGAATCGAACACCATCGGCAACTTCTGGGTTGACTTCGTCCGCGCGAACCTCTACGTGCTGCTGCCGGTCTGCTTCGTCTTCGCGCTCGCGCTCGTCTCGCAGGGCGTCGTGCAGAACCTTCGGCCTTACGACACGGCGAAATTAGTTGACCCGCAGACCGTCGAGGTTGAAAGGAAGGACGCCGCCGGAAACGTCCTGACGAACCCCGACGGCGCGAATCAGAAAGAGACGCAGACCGTCAGCGAGCAGACAATCGCGCAGGGGCCGGTCGCCTCGCAGGAGGCGATCAAGATGGTCGGCACCAACGGCGGCGGATTCTTCAACGCGAACTCCGCGCACCCATTCGAGAACCCGACGCCGCTGACGAACTTCCTTGAGATGGTCGCCATCTTCGCCGTCAGCGCGGGGCTGACCTACACGCTCGGACGGATGACCGGCTCGCAGCGACACGGCTGGGCGGTGCTGGCCGCGATGGTCGTGCTGTTCCTCGCCGGAGTCTTGACGGCCTACACGGCGGAGTCGCGCGGCAATCCGATGTTGACGGAGGCCGGCGTTGACCAGACGGCGAGCGCCGCGCAGTCGGGCGGCAACATGGAGGGCAAGGAGGTTCGCTTCGGCGTCGCGAACAGCGCACTCTTCGCGACCGCGACGACCGACGCGAGCTGCGGCGCGGTCAACTCGATGCACGACTCATACACGCCGCTCGGCGGACTCGTGCCGCTCGCCAACATCATGCTCGGCGAGATCGTCTTCGGCGGCGTGGGCAGCGGACTTTACGGGATGCTCATCATGGTCGTCCTGTCGGTCTTCATCGCGGGGCTGATGGTCGGGCGCACGCCGGAATATCTGGGCAAGAAGATCGAAGCCTACGACGTGAAGATGGCGACGCTGTACGTGCTCATCTTCCCGCTCCTGATTCTGGTCTTGACGGCCATCTCGGTCGTCTCGCCGTCCTTCGGCACGTCGGCCACGGCCAACGCCGGGCCGCACGGACTCTCGGAGATTCTCTACGCCTTCACGTCGGCGACGGGCAACAACGGCTCGGCGTTCGCGGGGATTTCGGCGGACACTTACTGGTATAACACGACCATCGGCCTCGCGACTCTCTTCGGGCGATTCATGATGATCGTCCCCGCGCTCGCCGTGGCCGGCAGCCTCGCGCGCAAGAAGGCCGTGCCGCCGTCCCTGGGGACGTTCCCCGTCACGTCGCCGCTCTTTACGACGCTGCTCGTCAGCGTCATCGTCATCGTCGGCGCGCTCACGTTCTTCCCGGCGCTGAGTCTGGGGCCGATTGTCGAGCACTTATTGATGAACGCGGGCCAGACGTTTTGACTGTAGGGGCAGGGCTTGTCCCTGCCCGCCCGCGGCCTGATGACACGCGGCTTGAATTTGCACGAAGAGTAACGGGCAGGGACAAGCCCCCTGCCCCTACGGAACTGAAATGGTCGAGAAATCGAAAACGGTCTCAATCTGGGACGCGAAGATCATCCGGCGCGCGTGCGTGGATTCGTTTGTGAAGTTGGCCCCGCGCGCGATGATGCGCAACCCGGTGATGTTCGTCGTCGAGGTCGGGAGCGTCCTGACGACGCTCGTGCTGGCGCGCGATGTCGTCCGACCTTTGCCGGGCGCGACGGACTTAATCTTCGAGTTGCAGATCACGCTCTGGCTCTGGTTCACGGTGCTGTTCGCGAACTTCGCCGAGGCGATGGCCGAGGGGCGCGGCAAGGCGCAGGCCGACAACCTTCGCAGGGCGCGGACTGAGACGACGGCGAAGCGGCTGCTGCCGGGCGGCGGGTTCGAGTTCGTGCGAGCGCCGGAGCTTCGCAGGGACGATGTCGTTCTCGTCGAGGCGGGCGACTTCATTCCGAGCGACGGCGAGATCGTCGAGGGCGTGGCGAGCGTTGACGAGTCGGCCATCACGGGCGAGTCTGCTCCGGTCATCCGCGAGGCGGGCGGCGACCGCTCCGCCGTGACGGGCGGGACGCGCGTCCTCTCCGACTGGATCAGAGTCCGCATCACCTCGAACCCCGGCGAGACGTTTCTCGACCGGATGATCTCGCTCGTCGAGGGCGCTTCTCGCCAGAAGACTCCGAACGAGATCGCGCTGGCGATTCTGCTCGCGGGGCTGACGATCATCTTCCTGCTCGCCGTCGTCACCTTGCAGCCGTTCGCCATCTACTCGAACGCGCCGCAGACGATCTTCGTCCTCGTCTCGCTGCTCGTCTGCCTGATCCCGACGACCATCGGCGGATTGCTTAGCGCAATCGGCATCGCCGGAATGGACAGGCTCGTGCAGCACAACGTCCTCGCGATGAGTGGCCGCGCGGTCGAGGCCGCGGGCGACGTGAACACTCTTCTGCTCGACAAGACCGGGACGATCACGCTCGGCAACCGGCAGGCGACCGAGTTCATCCCGCTCGCCGGCGTGAGCGAGGCCGAGCTTGCAGACGCCGCGCAACTCTCTTCGCTCGCCGACGAGACGCCCGAAGGCCGCTCCATCGTCGTGCTCGCGAAAGAGAAGTACGGGATGCGCGGGCGCGAGCTTGCGCCGCACGAGGCCAGCTTCATCCCTTTCACCGCGCAGACGCGAATGTCGGGCGTCAACTTCGACGGGCGCGAGATTCGCAAGGGCGCGGTTGACGCGATCGAACGTTACGTCGCCGAAACGGACGGCGGCGCGCGCCTCGCCGACACGCACGGCGGCGTGGCCGTCGGCGTGCGTCAGGCGGCGGAGGCCGCGCGCTCGACCTCGAAGAACGAGTTGCGCGAAATCGTGGAGCGCATCTCGCGCGCGGGCGGCACGCCGCTCGTCGTCGCCGACAACCGGCGACCGCTCGGCGTCATTTACCTCAAGGACATCGTCAAGGGCGGCATGAGCGAGCGCTTCAATCAGCTCCGGCAGATGGGCATCAAGACCGTGATGATCACGGGCGACAACCCGCTCACCGCCGAGACGATTGCGCGCGAGGCGGGCGTTGACGACTTCCTCGCCGAGGCGACGCCCGAAGACAAGATGTCTCTCATCAGGAGTGAGCAGGCGGAGGGCAAGCTCGTCGCGATGACGGGCGACGGGACGAACGACGCGCCCGCGCTCGCGCAGGCCGATGTCGGCGTCGCGATGAACACGGGCACGCAGGCTTCGAAGGAAGCGGGCAACATGGTTGACCTCGACTCGAACCCGACCAAGCTCATCGAGATCGTCGAGATCGGCAAGCAGCTTCTAATGACGCGCGGCGCTCTGACGACCTTCTCGATTGCCAACGACGTAGCCAAATACTTCGCCATCATCCCGGCGATGTTCGGCGGCGTCGCGAGCCTCGGCGTGCTGAACGCGCTGAACGTGATGGGCCTACGCACGCCGCAGTCGGCGATCCTCTCGGCGGTGATTTTCAACGCGCTCATCATCGTCGCGCTCATCCCGCTCGCCTTGAAAGGCGTGAAATACAAGCCGATGGCGGCGGCTGCGCTGCTGCGCCGAAACCTTCTCATCTACGGCTTCGGCGGGCTGGTCGCGCCGTTCGTCGGCATCAAGATCATTGACGTAATCATTCACGCCGTCGGGCTGGCGTAACGGCGCGAATCTGAATTCTTAAATTTGAGATTCCGGGTTGAACCGAGATGAGAGTCATGAAAAACCTTTACACGGCAGTCCTGATGACCTTCGTCACGACCGTCATCTTCGGACTCATCTACCCGCTCGTCATCACCGGAGTCGCGCAAGCCGTCTTCCCCGACAAGGCGAACGGGCAACTCGTCAGTCGCGCGGACGGCACGCTCGTCGGCTCGCGAATCATCGGCCAGCCGTTCTCGTCGCCCGGATATTTTCGCTCGCGACCTTCCGCTGCCGGCAGCACCGGCTACGACGCGGGCGCATCGTTCGGCTCGAACTACGGGCCGACGAATCGGAAGCTGATCGAACGCGTGCAGGCGGACGTTGCGGCGCTTCGGTCGGAGAACCCAAGCGCGCCCGTGCCCGTTGACCTCGTGACGGCGTCGGCTTCTGGACTCGACCCGCACGTCACGCCCGCGGCGGCAGAGTTTCAAGTCCCGCGCGTCGCGCGCGAGCGTGGCATGACGGAGGACGAAGTAAGGCGCGTCGTCGCCGCGCACACCGAAGGGCGGCAGTTCGGTTTCCTCGGCGAGCCGGTGGTGAACGTGCTTGAGCTGAACTTAGACCTCGACGGGCGAAAGCCGTTGAGACGTTGAGCGGGCGGCTTTGATTCGATGAGCGGTAACGGCACGCGCAAGTCCGCGGAGGCGCTGCTCGCACGGCTGAAGGAGGGCGAGCGGGCGCGGCTGCGCGTTTACGTCGGCGCAGCGCCGGGCGTCGGCAAGACCTACCGGATGCTCGAAGACGCGCACGAACTCAAGCGGCAGGGAGTTGACATCGTCATCGGATTCGTCGAGCCGCACGGTCGCGCCGAGACCGAGGCGCTGGTGGGTGATTTAGAGCGCGTCCCGCTGCGACGCATCGAGTACCGTGGCGTCACGCTCGAAGAGATGGACGTTGACGCCATCGTCGCGCGCCGTCCGGCGATGGCAATCGTTGACGAGCTTGCGCACACGAACGCGCCCGGCTCGAAGCACGCGAAGCGGTACGAAGACGTTTTCAAACTGCTCGACGCCGGAATCTCCGTCATCACCGCCGTCAACATCCAGCACCTCGAATCCTTAAACGACGCCGTCGCCCGCACGACCGGCGTGCGCGTGCGCGAGACCGTGCCCGACTGCGTGCTGACGCGCGCCGACGAAGTCGTCAACGTTGACGTT
This sequence comes from Pyrinomonadaceae bacterium, assembly GCA_035652995.1. Lineage (GTDB taxonomy): Bacteria > Acidobacteriota > Blastocatellia > Pyrinomonadales > Pyrinomonadaceae > QHXN01. The sequence continues at coordinate 3,513 of DASRCS010000041.1, read as the reverse complement.
TCGGTCGAGACCCTGCGGACGCGACTGCGGCAGGGGAAGATTTACGGCGTCGAGAAGATCGAGCTGTCGCTCAACAACTTCTTCCGCAAGGGCAATCTCACCGCGTTGCGCGAGTTGGCGCTGCGTCAAGCCGCGGCAGACCAGGCGACGAAGGCGCACGTGTACCGCGAGCGTGAGGGGCTGGAGCAGGCGGTCATCCCGGAAAAGGTCATGGTCGCCATCGCGTCGCGCGGGAGCGCGAAGAAACTTCTGCGGACTGGGTCGCGCATCGCGGGTCGGCTCGCGTCCGACTGGTTCGCCGTTTACGTCGAGACGCCGCGTGAGGGGCCGGGCAGGATCAAGCCGTCGGACTACGCCGCGCTCGAAGAGAACACGCGCTTCGCCGAACTCCTCGGCGCGAAGATCGTCAGGCTCAAGGGCCGCAACGTGGCCGACGCGCTGATTGACTTCGCGCGGCGCGAGGGCGTCACGCACGTCGTCTTCGGGCAGTCGTCGCGCTCGCGCCTCGACATACTTCTGCACGGCTCGATCATCAACCGCTTCCTCGCCGAAGTGCGCGACGCGAACGTCCTCGTCGTGCCGCTCGACGCGTCGGAAGGCGTCGAAGTTGAAGCGCGGCGCTAGGCTCGCGTTTGCTTGACACGCAAGGCGACGGACTATAAATTCTGAGCAACGATGACACGAAGGCCGCTCGAAAAGCCGGGCGGCCTTTCGGCTTTCGGCGAGGAATGATGACGACACAGAAGCCAATCGCGATCTACTACGAACACCCGGAGTGGTTCCGCGCGCTCTTCGACGAACTCGACAGGCGCGGCACGCCTTACGTCCGTCTGGACGCGAGCCGCAGCAGTTTCGACCCTTCGGAGAAGGCGAGCGACTACGCGCTCCTCTTCAACCGCATGAGCGCGTCGGCGTATCTTCGCGGCCACGCGAACGCGGTCTTCTACACGCGCGACTTCCTCGCGCATCTCGAACGCGTCGGCGTGCGTGTCGTCAACGGTCACGACTCTTTCGTCATCGAAACGTCGAAGGCGGCGCAGCTCTCGCTGCTCGAATCGCTCGGACTCGCGCACCCGCGCACGCGCGTCATCAATCACGCCTCGGAGGCCGCGCGCGCCGCGCAGGACTTCAGGTTCCCGGTCATCGTCAAGCCGAACATCGGCGGGCGCGGCGCGGGCGTGACGCGCTTCGACTCGCCGGGCGCGCTCGCGCTCGCCGCCGAAGACGGGCGCGTCGAACTCGGCATTGACTCGACCGCGCTCGTGCAGGAGTTCGTCCCCGCGCGCGGCGGGCACATCACGCGCGTCGAGACGCTCGGCGGGAAGTATCTCTACGCGATCAAGGTCTCGACCACGGGCGACAGCTTCAACCTCTGCCCGGCGGAAATCTGTCAGGTCGAGCGCGAAGAGGAAGCGGCAAATAAACAGCAAGGAGGCGAGCAGCAGGACTTTGAACTCTGCCTCGTTGACGCGCCGAAGAAGGGCCTCGTCGTCGAATCTTGCGAGCCGCCCGCCGAGATCATCGCGCAGGTCGAGAGCATCGCCGCGGCGGCGCGGATGGACTTGGGCGGCGTCGAGTACATGATTGACGAACGCGACGGGCAGGTTCTGTTCTACGACATCAACGCGCTGTCGAACTTCGTGGCCGACGCACCTCGCGTCGTCGGCTTCGACCCGCACGCGCGGCTCGTTGACTTTCTCGAAGAGGAGGCACGCAGATGCGATACGGCTACTGGCTCCCGGTTTTCGGCGGTTGGCTGAGGAACGTCGAAGACGAAGGGATGGAGGCGAGCTGGGACTACGTCAGCCGGCTCGCGCGCCGCAGCGAGGAGATCGGCTACGACCTGACGCTCGTCGCCGAGTTGGGCCTGAACGACATCAAGGGCGTTGACGCGCCCTCGCTCGACGCGTGGTCAACCGCCGCGGCGCTCGCGGCTGTGACGAAGCGGCTTGAGCTGATGGTCGCCGTGCGCCCGACCTTCCACAACCCCGCGCTTCTGGCGAAGCAGGCCGCGAACATTGACAACATCGGCGGCGCTGGCCGTCTGTCGCTCAACGTCGTGTCGGCGTGGTGGGCCGAGGAGGCGAAGAAGTACGGCGTCCACTTCGAGCAGCACGACGACCGCTACGCGCGCACCGCCGAGTGGCTCGAAGTCGTTGACCGCTTGTGGAAGGAAGACCACTTCAACTTCGAGGGCAAGTATTACCGCGTCGAGGACGCCGTCATCGAGCCGAAGCCGAAGACCCAGCCGCGCCCCGTCGTCTATGCGGGCGGCGAGTCGGAGGCCGCGAAGGAGACGATTGCGAAGCACTGCGACGCGTACGTCATGCACGGCGACGAGCCTGCGCGCGTGCGCGAGAAGATTGAGGACATGGAGCGCAGGCGCGAGCGCCTCGGACTCCCGCCGATGAAATACGGCGTGGCGGGCTACACCATCGTGCGCGACACGGACGAGGAGGCGAGGGAAGAGCAGCGGCGCATCACCGACGTGAAGCAGTCCGCCGCCGGATACGGCAACTACCAGCAGTGGCTCGCGAACACGAAGCTCGAACAGCGAGTCTCGCTCGAAGACTACTCGGTCTCGAACCGCGGCCTGCGCTCCGGGCTGGTCGGCACGCCGGACGCCGTCGCGGAAAGAGTCGCGGAGTTCGAGGCGGCGGGCGTTGACCTGCTTCTGCTTCAGTGCAGCCCGCAGCTCGAAGAGATGGAGCGCTTCGCGGAGGAGGTCATCCAGAGAGGTTCGGTCGTGACGGCTGTGAGCGTCTGAGTCGAAGGGGCCACGCGGAACTTCACTTGAGGTGAGTGGTAAGGCATTTACCACGGAGGCACGGAAGACGCAGAGGCGGCACGGAGGTTTGAGGAATCTCAAATCTCAAATCTCAAATCTCAGATTTGAACTCCTGAATCCCTCCGCGCGACCTCCGCGTCCTCCGTGCCTCCGTGTTGAACTCGACTTGCTAGATCGCTTTTCAGTTGGCCGTAGCATGCGGTCGTATTAACACAGAGAACACAGGGCCTACACAGAGCGCGCAGAGGCTTTCTCAGTGTTCTCTTTGCGCTCTGTGATAAAGCTATCCGCACCACTCGCTCAAGCTCAAAATGAACCACCATTTAAGACCTAACGTGAGTTCGACGTAAGACAGTGATGAGAGGGCTGGGTTTCGCTAGAGGGTGTCTGAAAAGTCCCGCGAAGGCTGCTTCGCGGGACTTTTCAGACACCCTCTAACTTGAATTATCATTGACTAATCTTGGTATTGTATATAGAGTCTCACCGCTTGAGAATTCTCCGACTGAAGTTTTAGCACACACTCATCATGCTCATGCTCTTAGCAGCCTTCTCTGGAGCATTAAGTATCCGAGGCATCAACTATCTATTAGACCTCTTGCGAAAGTCAGTTAAAGGTGCGACAAGTAGCTCATCCCTATGAGCTACGAACAGATCAAAGATTTACGCCCCGCGGACTTCAAGCGCTACTGCGGGGTAGAGCCTGAGACATTTCGGCGCATGGTCGA
>DASRCS010000040.1:0-19575 GCA_035652995.1 Pyrinomonadaceae bacterium | reverse complement strand
GCCGCAACTCTTCCGGCGGAAGACGGGCGACGGGCGCTACTTCATACTCTTCTGGCTCTTCTACTGGGCCATCGCCTTCATGTTCGCGGGCGGCAAGTTCACGCGCTACTACACGACCGTCCTGCCCTGCGTCTTCATCGCCGCCGCGCTCGGCATCGAGTACGCGGGCAACTTCTTCACGCGACAACTCGCGCCCGCCTTCGCCGGCGCGAACGCGTCATTCGGTCGCGCGTCCCCGCGGCTCGCTTTAATCGCGCTCGTGCTGCTCGCCTCGGCGGTCGCGTCGGCGAAGGTCGCGCCGCATTACAGGCTTTACATCAACCTCTTCGGCGGCGGCGAGGCGCGCGCGGGCGACTACTTCCCGCATGACGAGTTCTACGACGCGCCCGTGCGCGACGCCTTGAACGAGATCGCGCGGCGCGCTCGGCCCGGCGCGCGCGTGGCGAGCGAGACGCCCGGACTCGCCGACTACTACGCCGACCGCGCGGGCCGCGAAGACATCGAGTCCATCTCGCTCTCAGACCCGGCGGCGCTCGGAGGGCTTCATGCCGGAGACTTCATCGTCGCCGCGCGCGGTCGCCGCTACCACAGCAACGAGGCTTTGCTTTCGGCGCTCGAACGCGCGTCCGCGCCGGCCTTCTCGGTCTCTCTCGGCGGGACGAAGGCGGTTGACGTTTACGCGCTAGACGACTCGACGCTCGGACTCGTCAGAGGCGGCGCGCGCTGAAGCGGCGTCGGCGTCGGCTTTACTTGCGCACGCGGTTTCGTACAATCGTCAACGACGGGGCGAAGCGGCTGCGCCCTCGCGCGGCTTCTCGAAAGGAGCGTGAACAATGGACGAAGGGAACGGCAACCCCTCTCACGTAGAAGGCGGCAGGCGCGCGCTCATCGTCGTTGACGTGCAGAACGATTTTTGCCCCGGCGGCTCGCTCGCCGTCGAGCGCGGCGACGAAGTGGTCGCGCCCCTGAACAGACTCATACGCGAATTCCTCTCGCGCGGCGAACCCGTCTTCAAGAGCCGCGACTGGCACCCCGCGGTGACAAAACACTTCGCGGCCTACGGCGGCACGTGGCCCGTCCACTGCGTCCAGAACACGCGCGGCGCTGAGTTCCACAAAGACCTCGTCGAAGACCCGCGAATCCAAATCGTCTCGAAGGGCCTCGGCGACGAAGACCAATACTCCGCCTTCGACGGGACGACGCTCGCCGACGAACTACACAAGCGCGGCGTCGAAGAAGTCTGGGTCGGCGGACTCGCCACCGACTACTGCGTCAAGAACACTGTGCTCGACGCCCTGCGCGCCGGCTTCCGCGTCAAAGCGCTGGCCGAAGCCATGCGCGCCGTCAACCTCCGACCCGGCGACGACGCCCGCGCCGTCGAAGAGATGCGGAGCGCCGGCGCTGAGATAGTGAGCAGTGAGCAGTAAGCGGTGAGCAGTAACTGCGATTTAACTGCGCCGCGTTTTCTTACTGCCCACTGCTCACCGCTTACTGCTCACTATGCTGAATATTGACCGCTATCACGCGACGATGGGCGACGCGTCCTACAAGGACGTGACGCGCCTACACGGGAAACTTCTGAGCGAGGCGGACGCGACCTTCTACGTCGCGCAGAGGAAGCTGCCTTACGCGCCCTGCCTCGGTCACGAGCGTCTGATTCGCTCGCTCCTTGATCTGAGGCTTGACCGCCCGCGCCTGCGGACGCTCGAACAGGATCGCGGCGGGATGCGCCTGTTCGCGAAGGCGGTCGAGGACATCACCTTCGCCGGAGTAGTCCGCGCGGTTCGTCCGGGCACGATTACATTCGCGGGCCAGCCCTTCGCCGACATCACGGGCGCGTTCGGACTCGCGCAGGCGCAGGAGATAAAGTTCGAGCACGCCTTCGACCTCCCGATGACGACCGCCGCCATCGCCATGCAGATTCGCATGGCCGCGGGCGACCGCTGGCTCTCCGACTTCAGTCTGCGTCGCAACGGCGACATCGAGCGCGCGGTGGACGTGGCGACCTACGCCTTCATCGGCGGCTTCAACGACACGTCGAACATGGAGGCCGCGCACCGCCTCGAAATTCCCGCGGTGGGGACCGAGGCACACTACTGGCAGCAGTCCTACATCGAATTCATGGACGAGCCGGAGACCGAGCCTCGGACGGGGAGACCGAAGCACTTCGAGCAGGTCGCCTTCGAGCGCTGGCTCGACGCGAACCCGCAAGGGACGACGCTCCTCTTAGACACGATTGACGTTCACATGGGCGCGGTTCACGCCGCGCTCGCCGCGACTTCTTCGGACGCACGCCGCCGCGCCTTCAAAGGCTTCCGCGTTGACTCCGGCAACCTCGCCGAGCTTGGCCGCTGGTGTCTCGACTTCTTCGAGGCGAACGGACTTCACGGCCTGATGCCCGTGCTGACGGGCGATCTCGACGCCGACGAAATCCGCCGCATCGTCGCAGGGTTCCCCGAAGCCGCGGGCTTCGGCATCGGCACGAAGCTTTCCGGCGAGGTGCATCGCATCGCGGGCGTCATCTTCAAGGAGTGCGTCATTGACGGTCGCCCGACCTTGAAGGCTTCCAACACGCCGGAGAAGTCAACGCTGCCCGGACGCCTGCAAGTCTTCCGCGGCGTGGACGCCGGAGGGCGCTACGTCGGCGACGTGACCGGCCTCGACGACGAAGAGGTCTCGATTCCCGGCGCGGCGCGCGTCGAACGACTCCTCTTCCCCTTCTGGGTCGGCGGACGCCACGAGTCAATCCCCTCGATCCTCAAACAAAAAGCCTTCGTCGAAGAACAGCTCCGCCGCTTCCCCGACATCGAAAACTACCCGCACGCGCTGAGCGACCGGCTCAGAAATTTAAGGGACGAGCTGACGGAGCGGATGCGAACGGACGAGTCCGGCTGGCAGCAAATCCTCGACGTGCCGGAGCAACTTGCGGCGGAGCTTCCGCACGAGATGCTGAGGTGACGAAGAAGACTTTTCACATCCTGTTCCTTCTGGCCGCGCTCTGCGCCTCCGCGCGGGCACAGACTCCGACGCCGACCGTGCGGCCTGTCAAACGAAAGCGGCGCTGAGTTGTCGCCGCGGGAGTCAGTCGTCTTCCGTGCCCGCACTCAGCCTTGGCCCGGAGTGGCCGTCCGCGTTGCAATTTTCGTTGACCGGCGACTCTATCCGATATATCTTTCACGGCGGTCGGAATGCCCCATGACTCTCATAGCACGGGTACAATTTAGTCGCCCACTCGGCGGCGTCAGCCGCGCACCGGCGCTCCTGCCTCCAGCGCCTTAGCCCCAAGGAGACTAAAGAACTATGGCAACCAAACGTGGCTCCTCCAAAAAGAGCGCGACCAAGAAGTCATCGAAGAAGCCCGCGAAGAAGTCATCGAAGAAGACATCGAAGAAGGCCGGCGCGACCTTCCCGCCGCCGAACCTTGCCTGCATTGAAATGTGCGTCGCACGCTACGACAGATGCTTGTCGAAGGGCGTTGACCCGGCCCTCTGCCGGAAGCGCCTGGTACGATGCCTCCAGCACTGCTCCATCTACGGCACACCCGGCCCTGATGAGGGATAGAAGTCACTCCGCTTAATCGCGGGCGAAGGGCGGGGGGCGCGGGGATAATATCCCTACGCCTCCCGCCCTTCGCCTTCGATCCCTTGCACGACTCCCGCGACCCGCCATGCCCGCGCCCGGTCTTCGACGAGGGCCGCCGAACAGCTTTTGCCCGGCGGGCGAGTTGCGGAAGCCGCGGAGCGTGACGGCGAGGTCGCCGTCGTCCTCGCCGCGCCTACTTCGACATCTTCGTCGAGTAGAGGATGCCGTACATCGCGTCCTCGTTCTGCGTGAAGTATTTGCCCTCGGACGAGAGCATGATGTTGAGGTACTGCGTCTGACCCTTGTACTTGCGGTAGCCGATCCATTGGAGGCGCTGCACGCCGCTGCTGTCTTCGGGCGCGGCCTCGCGGAACATCACGCCCTTAACGCCGTCGAGCTTGAGCCAGCGCACGTCGCTGACCTCGCCGTTCTGCTTGCGCTGTAGCTGCTGTTCGTAGGTGGCTTTGTTGCTCATCTCGGCGGGGAAGTCTGCGCTCATCGGCGAGAGGTTGACGAGCAGGAACGCGCGGTCGTCCGTGCCGGGCGAACTCCAGTTGAACGAAGTGCTGCTGACCGAGTCCTTCTTCCAGCGCTGCGGCACAGTCCAGGTTATCTCCTGCTGATCCCAGCTCGCCGCCTGCCCGCCCGCGACCGCCGCCGTCTGCGCCGCCGTAGGCGAAGGCGGCTCCGCGTCGTCGTCCGCGCTCGAACTCGAACTCGATGGACTGCCCAGACCCGTCCGCGAGGTCGGGTACGTGTCGCTCACGATCTGCTGCGCCTTCTGCCGGAAGTAGAAGTAGCCGCCCACGCCGGCCAGCACCAGCACGAAGCCGCCGATGACGACGAGCACGATGACGACGATCAGGATTTTGACTCCCGTTGACATCCCCTTCTTCGGCGGCGGCTGGAATCCGTAACCACCCTGCGGCGGCTGCATCGGGTTGTTGTAGTTCTGCATGACCTCGCTCTCCTTTTGATTTATTCCTGCGGGCCTTCCGAGGCGCGGGACTATATCACGACCCGGCACGTTCGCCTGAAGTTTTTAAGTCGAACGTCGCGGCGGGCGGATTGAAGACTTCCCGCCCGCCGCGCCTTCCGGCGGGACGGGCACGTCAGACGACTGAATCAAGAAACTCCGCGAGAAGATTTTGAGCGACGCGCGCGCGGTAGCGGGCCGTCGAGCGTATGTCGTCAATCGGCGCGATCTCGCGCGCGACCTCTTCGAGCGCGGCGCTCTTCAACTCGCCGTCAATCCTCTTCCCCGTCAGCAACTCTTCCGTCCGACGGCAACGCAGCGGGACGGGCGCGACGCTACCCAATGCGATGCGGACGTTCTTCAACACTCCGTCTTCCGTCTCGGCGAGGCCCGCGAAGCAGACCTTCGAGATGGCCTGCGCCCGCCGCGTGCCGACCTTCCGGTAGAAGTGTCGCGCGCCGTCATTCGGTCGCCGCAGACGAACGCGCGCGATCAACTCGTCCGCGCGCATCCGCGTCTGCTTGTAGCCCGTGTGAAACTCCGAGTAGGCGAGCCATCGCGCGCCTTCGGCGGAGACGAGTTCCACTTCGGCGTCATACGCGAGGAGCGCGGGCGGCGAATCCGCCGCGGGGCTAGCGTTGGCGATGTTGCCGCCTATCGTCCCGCGGTTCTGAATCGCGACGCCGCCCGTCTCGCGCGCCGCCTGAGCGAGCATCGGGAACTCTCGCGAGAGAACGCCGTCGCGCCGAACGTCCGTGTAAGTCGTCAACGCGCCCAAGCTGACGTGCCCGTCAGATGCCTCGACGCCGCGAAGCTCCGGCAGGTGCGCGATGCTGAAAAATTTTCTGTGCTCAAGCTTCCCCGCCTCGAGCAGAACCATCAGGTCAGTCCCGCCCGCGAAAGGCCGCCACACTCCCGGCTCGCCGCGCAAAAGCGCGAGCGCCTCGCCGAGCGTGCGCGGCATGACCAACTCGTATGCTGGCAGATAAGCTCTCATCTCGGTTAAATGGTGAGTGCCGAGGGCTGAGGACTGAGTGAAGAAGTTGGCTTTTGCTCAGTCCTCAGCCCTCGGCACTCAGTCCTCTTCACACGCGCGGACGACCGCCTCGAAGATTTTCATGTAGCCGGTGCAGCGGCAGAGATTGCCGGCGAGTCCTTCGCGTATGTCGGCTTCGGTCGGTCGCGGCGTCCGTTCAAGAAGATTGACGGCGGCCAAGACCATGCCCGGCGTGCAGATGCCGCACTGCGCGCCGCCGCACTCGATCATCGCGCGCTGCACGGCGTGAAGCTGGTCGCCGTCGGCGACGCCTTCGACAGTCTTAATCTCAGCGCCCTCGACTTGCGCGACGGGGACGAGACAACTGTTGACGAGTGCGCCGTCGAGGATGACCGAACACGCGCCGCACTCGCCCTCGCCGCATCCCTCCTTCGTGCCGGTCAGCTTCAACTCCTCGCGCAGAACGTCGAGCAGCCGCGCCAACGGGTACGCGTGAAGCTCGACCGCTTCGCCGTTCACCGTGCAGCGGACTGAGACCCTGCCGCCGTCGTGCGTTCGGCCCTCGCCGGTGTTCGCTTCGTCAACGTTGTTGAGAATTTCTTTCAAGCCACTCTTCTTCCAATTCGTGCTGGCATTCCGTCTGCTCAGTTGCCACTAGCTAAAGCTAGTGGCAACTCATCCGACTGTTAAGCTTCGACCAATTCGCGCTCGACCGCGTCCATGACCGCTTCGGGCGTGAGCGGCACGCGGTCGAAGGCGACGCCGACGGCCTGCTCGACGGCGTTCAGTATCGCGGGCGCGGGGCCGTCCATCGGGAGTTCGCCGATGCCCTTCGCGCCGGCGGGGCCGCCGGGGTAAGGGTTCTCGAAGAAGTGGACGCGGATGGGCGGGATGTCAGCCGTGGTCGGGATGATGTAGTTGGTCATCTGCCCGTTCGCCATGCGCCCGTTCTGCCAGACCGTGTTCTCGTAGAGCGCCCACCCGATGCCCTGCGCGACGCCGCCCTCGATCTGCCCCGCCGCGAGCACGGGATGAATCACGCGGCCCACTTCCTGCACGGCGACGAAGTCCTCGACGCGCGCCTCGTAGGTCACGGTGTCAACGCTCACCTCGGCGACATAGACGGCCCAGGCGTAAGCGCCGTATGCGTCGCCGCGATAATGTTCGTCGTCCCACTCGACATCTTCCGGCTGCCGGTACTGCGTGAAGACCCTGAGCGAGCCGTGGCGCTCGACGTATTCGCGGCACGCGCGCTCAAACTCTTCCTGCGTGAATGTCTCGCCGAGCAGCCCGTCATCCGCGAGCGTCTGTCTGAGTTTGAGCGCGGCGCTCTCGACGAGCTTGCCGACGATCATGCAGGTGCGCGAGGCGACGGTCGGGCCGCTGTTCGGGACGTAGCCGGTGTCGGGGCGGACGACTTCGACGCGCTCGTAGTCGAGTCCGAGAGCGTCCGCCGCAATCTGCGCGAAGATTGTGTTCGTCCCCTGACCGATCTCCGTGCTCGCGGCGAGCACGCGCACGCGGCCTTCCGCGGTCGCCTCGCAGCCGACGATTGATTGCAGGTATTTCTCGCCCGACCCGGTGAAGCCAGCGCCGTGCATGAACGTGGCGAAGCCGATGCCGCGTTTGACTTTCGAGTTCTCGTTCTCGCGCGCGAACCGCTCGCGCTTCGCGTGGTAGTCCGTAAGCTCGAACGCGCGGTCTAGCAGCGCCGCGAGGTCAACGTCTTCGCGTATGACTTGGCCTGTCGCGGTCGTCTCGCCGCGGCGGATGAAGTTGCGGCGGCGCAACTCTTCGGGAGAGAGTCCGACCGCCGGCGCGACTTTATTCAAATGCCTTTCGAGCGCGAAGATGCTCTGCGGTGCGCCGAAGCCGCGGAAGGCTCCGTGCGGCGGCGCGTTCGTCGCGACGGCACGCGAGCGCACGCGGACGTTCGCGCATTCATACGGCCCCGCCGCGTGAATCGTGCCGCGCGAGAGGACGACCGCCGACAGAGTAGCGTATGCGCCGCCGTCAATCACGAAGTCAATCTCCATGCCGACGAGTTTGCCGTCGCGCGTGACCGCCGTCCGGTGACGAGTGCGCGAGGGGTGGCGCTTCGTCGTCGCCGCCATGTCTTCGGCGCGGTCGTAGATCATCTTCACGGGGCGGCCCGACTTCCAAGCGAGCAGCGCGGCGTGGCCCGCGATCATCGAGGGATACTCCTCCTTGCCGCCGAAGCCGCCGCCCGTTTCCGTCTGGATGATTCGCACCTTCTCTTCGGGCAGGCCGAAGAGTTTGACGAGCGCCTTGTGGACGTAGTAAGGGCACTGCATCGAGCCGCGCACCACGACGCCCTCGCCCGCGCTCGCCGTCGCGATGACGCCGTTCGTCTCGATGTAAAGCTGCTCCTGCGCGCCCGTCTCGTACTCGCCTTCGACGACGACGACATCATCTCTACGCCAGACCTCGTCAACGTTTCCCTTCTCGACGAGGAACGACTTGAAGACGTTGTCCTCGCCCCAGACGATCTCTTTCTGCGCGAGCGAGTCTTCAATCGTGAAGACGGCGGGCAGCGGCTCGACCTCGACGAAGACGCGGCGGCGCGCTTCTTCGAGCAGGTACTTGTCTTCGTGCGCGAGAAGCAGTATCGGCTCTTCCGGGTGATTGACGACGCCATCAGCGAGATACGGCTGGTCGTTGAGGATGAGCGCGACGGCGTTCGCGCCCGGAATGTCGCTCGCGTTGACGACGGTGAACTCGCCCCACGGGATGCCTTCGCCGAAGGTGATGTTCACGACGCGACCGCGCGGGACTTGGCTGCGGACGGTCGCGCCGTAAATCATGCCTGGCAGCGCGAGGTCGTCAACGTACTGCGCCGCGCCCGTCACCTTCGCGCGCCCCTCTTTGCGCGGAACCGGCCTGCCGATGTTCTGGTTCGACATAAATATTGGACAACCATCCCGTTGACGCGGCGGGATAGTTGTTTTCAGCTTTCCATAATCTACAACAACATCTTCAACGAGTCTGCTATCTTTCGCTTGAAATCAAAATCCGTGTTGACTGCCGGAAGGCCATGCTTTTTTGATTCCGCCTCGACATAGCTGCCGAAGCGGCTGACCATTTTTGCGATGGACGCGAATGTGGTCTCATCCTTCGTATGCCTTCTGACCCAGTCGTGCTTCCCCTCGCCCGCTTTAAGGCCCGCGGAGATGTCTTCCGCATCAGTCTTATACAGGAAGATAATTCTTAACTGATTCCGGTTTTCAGGCGTGATTAAAGGGGGCAGGAAACGCGGGAGGATTTGCCAACCTTCCAGTATCAGGTCGTGCTCATCGCCGAGGGCGTACCTGATGAAATTTTCCACGCCGGGCCGGCACGTCTCCGCCTGTTGGAGATAAAAATCAACAATCTGTTCGGGCGAGTATTTCGCGTAATAAAGATCGTTGCTGTAGTTCAAGCCCGCCCCGGCGGCGCGAACCGGGAAAGCTTTATCGCGCTCGCGTTCTGGGATATAAGGCGTGATTACCGACGCCACGTGGTCAATCGAAAAATAAGGGATGGATTTTTCCTTCGCCAATACTTCCGCGAGAGTAGTTTTCCCGCACCGCGGCGGGCCGCCGATTAAATAAAGCATGTTGTGAAAGCCGTCGGCAATCATGCTGCCGACTGAGCGGGATGATTGCCAAAAATTTATTCGCGCTCAGTCGCCCGCCCCGACTTCGGCGCTCTCCCTTTCGGACTCTTCGGCGTCGTCAAAGACACCCGCTTCGGCGACACCCTCGCCGATGTTCGCCTCATCCTCAACCGAGTGCCGGCTGCGCGCGAACGTCGTGCGGAGTCCGGCGGCGGCGCGGCGCGGGAGGTATGTCACTCGCGCGGCGAAGCGTCGCCACGTCTGCGTGCTGCCGATGTCGTCGAAGATGGAATAGGCGACGGGCGTGACAAGCAATGTGAGTAAGAGCGAGAGCGACTGGCCGCCGATGACGACGACGGCGATTGAGCGTCGCTCTTCCGCGCCGGGGCCTGTGCCGAGCGCGAGCGGGAGCATCCCGGCGACGAGCGCGAGTGTCGTCATCAAAATTGGACGCAGGCGGTCGCGGTTGCCTTGAATGACGGCCTCGAAGCGCTCCATACCTTTCGCGCGGAGGTTGTTCATGTGGTCGATCTGCAAAATGGAATTCTTCTTAACCACGCCGAAGAGGACGAGGATGCCGAGCGCCGAATAGAGGTTGAGCGTGTCGCCCGTCGCCCACTGCGAGAGCATCGCGAAGGGGACGGCGAGCGGCAGGCTGAGAAGGATCGTGACCGGGTGAATCGTGCTCTCGAACTGCGAGGCGAGGATCATGTACATGAAGATGATCGAGAGCAGGAACGCCCAGAGGAATTCCGTGAACGTGCGTTCGAGTTCGCGCCCCTTGCCGGAGATGGCCGTCGTGTAGGCGGCGGGCATGTTCATGTCGGCGGCGGCGCGCTTCAAGGCTTCGATGCGGTCGGCGAGCGCGTAGCCGGGCGCGACCGCGGCGCGCAGAGAGACCTGGCGCTGTCGGTCGAGGCGGTCGATGCGCGAGGGCGAGAAGTCCTGCCGGACGTGGACGAGGTTGTCGAGACGTATCAGCCCCCCGCGCGCCGAAGGGACGAGCAGGTTGCCGAGCGTGCGCGGGTTGCTGCGGTCGCGTTCGTTCAAGCGAAGCTCAACGTCGTAGGCTTCGGCGATTGAAGAGTCGTAGTAGCGTGTGACCTGATCGTCGCCGCCGACCATGACGCGAAGGCTGTCGGCGATGTCCTCGGTGCTTACGCCGAGCGCGGCGGCGCGGTCGCGGTCAATCTCGACGCGAAGCTCCGGCTTGTTGAGCTTGAGCGTCGTGTCGGCGTCAACGATGCCGCCCAAGCTTTGCGAGCGCGTGCGGAGTTCTTCGGCGTAGCGCGCGAGCGATTCGAGGTCGGGGCCGCGCAGCGCGAAGTCTATGTCGAAGCGCCCGCCCGTGCCGAAGTTGAACGACTGCGCGTTGCGGACGCCCGTCCGCATCGGCGCGTACTTTTGCAGGCGGCGGCGAACCTCCTGCATCACGTCCTGCTGCGTGTAGTTGCCGCGCCAGGCGTTCAGCGGTGTGCCGTTCCACAACTCGCGCCACAGGCGACCGATTGAAAACGTGCGTTCCTCGTGCGGCGCGATGCGGATGTAGCCGTCGCCCTGGTTGACGCCGCCGAGGAACCCGCCGCCCGCGGTCGTCAGGACGAGACGCACGCCGGGCGTCGCCATCAAATCCTTTTCGATGGCCTGCATCGTCTCGTTCATCGAGGCGAGGTTCGTCCCTTCGGGCGCGGTGACGCTGAACTCGAACTCCGCCTCGTCAACGTTCGACGGGATGAACTCCTGCTTGACGGTTCGGTAAAGCGGGACGCTCGAAGCGATGACCGCGACGGCGAGAACGGAGACGACGACGCGGTGTCGCATCGCAAGCCTGAGCATCCACGTGTAGCCGCGGTCAATCCACGCGTAGAACCCGCCGCGCGAGGCGGCAGCGCCGTGGCCTCCGCCCGCGTCTTCGACTCGCAGCAGGCGCGCACTCATCATCGGCGTCAGCGTAAATGACACGAGCAGGCTGACCATGATCGCGACCGCGGCGGTGATTCCGAACTGGTAGAGGAAGCGGCCAGAGATCGAGGACATGAACGAGACGGGCAGGAAGATGACGACGAGCGAAAGCGTCGTCGCGAGCACGGCCAGCCCGATGTCGCGCGTCGCCTCGCGCGCGGCCTCCGTCGGCGTCATGCGCTTCTCTTCGACGAAGCGGAAGATGTTCTCAAGCACGACAATCGCGTCGTCAATCACCACGCCGACCATCAACACGAGCGCGAGCATCGTCACGCTGTTCAGGGTGAAGTCGAGCGCGCGCATCATGCCGAAAGTCGAGATGACGGAGGCCGGAATCGCGACCGCCGCGATTAAAGTCGAGCGCCACGAGCGCATGAAGACGAGGACGACGAGCGACGCCAGAATGCTGCCGAGAACGAGGTGGACGGTGATTTCGTGAAGCGCCGCCTCGATGTAGCGCGACTGGTCGCGGATGACCTCCATCTTCACGTCCGCCGGGAGCTGCGCGGCGACGCGCGGCAGCGCGGCCTTGATGCCGTTGATGACCTCGACCGTGTTCGCGCCCGACTGCCGGAGTATCTGAAGCGTGACGGTCGGCGCGCCGTTCAGACGCGCGAGGCTTCTCTGCTCCTTCGTGCCGTCTTCGGCGTATCCGATGTCGCGCAGGCGGACGGGCGAGCCGTTAATCGTCGCGACGGTCAGGTCGTTGAAGCCGCGCGGGTCTGTGAAGCGGCCCATCGTGCGGAGCACGAGTTCCTGCTTGTCGGTGATGACGTTGCCGCCGGGGATGTCTGCGTTCTGCGCGACGAGCGACTGGCGGACGGCGCTGATGGGAATCTGGTACGCGGCGAGACGGTCGGCGTCAACCCAGACGTTGATGGCGCGCTCGACGCCGCCGATGATGTCAACCTCGCCGACGCCGCCGACGCGTTCGAGTTGCGGGCGCGCGACCTTGTCGGCGAGTTCGGTCAGTTCGCGAAGACTTCGGTCGCCCGAAAGCGAGATGACGAGCGCGGGCGTGCTGTCGTTGTTGAACTTCTGGACGACGGGCGGCTTGGCTTCGAGCGGCAGTTGGTTGATGACGCCGGAGACGCGGTCGCGCACGTCCTGCGCGGCGGTCTCAAGGTTGCGGTTGAGCTTAAAGGTGGCGATGACGAACGAGACGCCCGGCCCCGAAACGGAGCGCAACTCGTCAATGCCGTCCACGGTGTTGACGGCCTCTTCAATCGGCTGCGAGACGAGCGTCTCGCACTCCTCGGCGGAAGCGCCGGGCAAGGAAGTGCGAACCGTCACCGTCGGCAAATCAACCGACGGGAAGCGGTCAACGCCCAACTTGAAGTAGCTCGCCGTGCCGACGACGACCAGCGACAAAACGATCATCGCGGCGAAGACGGGGCGGCGGATACAAATTTCGGCGAGCTTCTGCATTACTTATCAATTTTCAAAACGCTTGTTTGGATTACCAATCATCCAGAGCAACTTATCAACAATCCGAATGTCATGTGGATACGTTTCTTTATGTTTCTCCCTTAGCTCATTCAGTAGGGCTGAATTGCGGTCGCAAATGTCCTTAACCATGTCCTGATAGTTCATATAATGCTTTACTGCCAATGCAATATCCGATTCATGAGCAACGGGCGGAGGAACACCGATTCTTGAGAATTTAGCCAATTCGGTATCAAGGCACTGTATTACGACCAAAGCCCGCCAAACAAAGGAATCATAAATCACGACTTCATCTGGATATATGCACCAAAGCAATTTGGATGTTGCTGACACCCAGCTTCGGTTGACCTCAAGAAAAAGTGCTGTGAGTAGCTCCGTATATTTTTCTTCAAGAATTTTTCTGTCCGATACACTCGCCGTCGTCCTAACACCGGTCGAAAATGTGAGAAATCTGTTAGCTATCTTGTCCCTATTCTCAGTTGTGAGGCCTTGGAATAGGCCATAATCTTTCATCCACGACTTGACTAAGCGTATGTTTTGATTACCATGCGCCAGCATCAACTTGATGTCTTTATCTTTGACAATATCCCACTGCATTTTACACGCAGCCGTGTAATTGTTTCTGAGATATGCTTCAAAGCTCATGTCATCCAATATTGCGAAGCAACTAAGCTTCTATTCAACTACGTTCACAGCTTGACCTGACTGCAAGTTGCCGGGGTCAACGACGACGGGATCGCCGACGCCGACGCCGGAGAGGACTTCGGTCCAGGTGTCGGCGCGGCGGCCCGTGGTGACGGGCTTCTCTTTGGCCTTGCCGTCCTCGACGGTGATGACCTTCTCGATGCCGGCGAAGGTGACGACGGCGCTCGGAGGCACCGTGATGGCCGTGCCGCCGCTGTCGGTGACGATCTCGGCGTGCGCGAAGCCGCCCGGTCGAAGGCTTCCGGGGTTCGCGATGTCGGCCTCGACGACGAGGACGCGGTTCTGCTGGTTGATGACGGGGCTGAGGCGGACGATGCGGCCCGTGTAGGCTCGCGCGTCGCCCTCTATCTGGACGCGCACGGGCTGGCCCGCGCGGACGCTCGAAGCCTCGCGCTCTGGCACTTCGCCGCGGAAGCGTAAGGGGTTGACGCGAACGACCGTGACGACGGGCGCGCCCGCCGCGAGGTATTCGCCGATGCTCGCCTTCTTCTCCTGCACCACTCCGTCGAAGGGCGCGACGACGGTCGTGTCGGCGAGAGCCTGACGTGCGAGCGCGAGTTCGGTGCGGCGCTGCGCGAGTATGCCCTGGCGGTTGCGAACCTCCTCGACCGCGTCCTGATACTTGCCTTGCGCGACCTTGAAATTTGCAAGGGCCGTGTCGTACTCGGCGCGCGGGACGACGCCCTGCTCGACCAGCGCGCTCGTGCGCTTCAGGTTGTCGCTCTCCTGGTCGAGCACGGCGCGCGCCTGCCTGACCGTGCCCGTCTCTTCGAGCTTCACCTGATCGTCGTCGCCCTGCGGCGCGAGTCCGAGGCGCACGCGCGCCTGCTGCAACGTGGCGTCGGCCTGCTCGACTCGAAGCTTGTAGTCCTGCTGCTCGACCTGCGCGACCACCTGCCCTCGATGAACAACACTGCCGAGGTCAACCGAGACGACGCCGAGGCGTCCGGGGACTTTGACGCTCAAGGTCGCCTGATCCTGCGCGGCGAGCGTGCCCGTGACCGTGACGCTCGCGCCGACCGGAATCTCCTCGACGCGCGCGACCTTCACCTGACGCACCGCGCCCGTGCTGCTGACGAGATTCTGTTGCGTCGAAGCCGGGTAGTCGCTCTTGCAGGCGGCGGAAGCGGCGAGCGCGACGGCGCACGCGGCGACGAGCGCTCGCCCTTCGAGATTCAATTTTTTTAAGGCGTTCAGGGGAATCATCTTCGGAAAAACTCTGCGTCGAATGAGGGCGCAGAGTTTATCACGTCGGCGTCGAAATTTTGAGCGGCGAAACTCCGCCGTCGCCGGAGTCCGCGAGGACGCGCTGAGAACGACGCCGGTCTTTTACAAAAAGCGACGCGCGCCGGAATGGTTAGCTCTTCCGGCGCGCGCCGTCTTACCGCGTTCGACTCTCCCCTTAGTCGTCGGCGGATGCCCAAAAACTCTACTTGCCGATGCTCCGCCGAATCAGGTACGACGCCTTGATGAAGAAGACGCGACCGTTGCGACGGAAGCCCGGCTCGATCTGCCCCGTGAACGGGTTGACGCCGTTGCGGTTCAGGTCGTCGTTGTAGCCGACGTAGAAGCTCGTCCCGGGGTTCGGCGTCCAGCCCAGAAGGAACTGTCCGCGCACGTCCGCGCCGAGCGTCGAGTAGTCAACACGCCCGCGCACGAACCAGAAGCGCGTGAACTGGTAGGTCGTGTGCAGCGAGAAGATGTTGTCGTCGAACGCCGTCAGCCCCGTGTCGTCGCGCGTCAGGCGATCCTTGTTGTAGTTGAGCGTGAAGTTGAGCGGGTTCGTCGGCTTGTAGGTCAGGTCAACCTCGGCCCTCCACTCTCTGCCGGGGCCGGGGTCGAGCGGCGCGCCCTGTCCGAGCCGCAACGCGGCGGGGCTGACGCGCGGGAAGTGCGGGTTGCCGGTGCCGAAATCGAAGTCGAGCGAGCCGCGCGCGAAGTCGCTGAAGACGAAGGCGCTGTACTTCTTCGAGGGCGTCGTCTGCGCGAAGAAGTACCAGCCCCAATTCCAGGCGGAGCGTTCGGGGTCTGTGCCGTAGAAGGTGCATTGCGGGAGCTGCGCCTGCACCGAGGAGTCGAGCGTCGGGTCGTTCGTAAACGTCAGGCAGGCCGGGACGGACTTGCCGCGCAGCAAAGCGTTGGCCGCGTCCGCCCGCGCGAAGCCCTCGCGCGACGCGCCGAAGTCCGACTCGAAGACGCGCTCGTAGCCCTTGTCGAAGCCGATGCCGATGGTGGTCTGCTTGTGGAAGTTGAACTGAACCTGCGTCTCGTTGTTGAGGTGCTGGCTGCGCGCCTTCCAGTCGAAGTTGGCGTCCAAGTCGTTATAGACGCGCCAACTGACGAGCTTCGCCTTCGGCTTGTCGGTCGAGTTGTAGCGGGCGAAGAGGTTTTGGTTGTTCGTGTTGAAGCGCCGGTTGAAGCCCACGTCGGCGCGGAAGAACTGCGAGCGCCCGACCGCCGCGTACTCATAGCCGAAGTTGCGACCGCTCATGTTGAGGTCGTAGGCGTACGCGAGTCCCTGCTCCTTCCGGTCGCCGGTTGCGTCCTCGTCGGCGAAGAAGAAAGGCTCGTGCGTCGTGCTGCCGAGAACCTGCGCGGTGAAGACCGTCGTCTTGTTGAGCCGGTAGCGCGTGTCGAAGCCCGCCACGTCGTTGTAGTGGTCAACGAAGTTGTAGGTCGTGGCGAGGAAGCCGATGTGGCTCTCCTTGCCGAAGTCGCGCTTGAGGCGGACGACGCCGATGGTCGCCTTCCTGCCGTCAATCTTCGCGAGCGCCTCGCGGTCGGCCTCCGGGTTGCGCGCGTCGGCGATGAAGTCGCGCTCCTGGTCGGTCAGATTCCCCGGAGCCTTGTCCGACGCGAGCAGGACGCCGAAGGTGTTCTTGCCCTCCTTGCCCGTGAACTTGAAGGCGTACTGCGGATTGACGATGGTGCGCGTGTGGACGGCGCTGATGATCGTCTCGAAGTAGTCTTTGCCTTCGAGGAAGAAGGGGCGCTTCTCGTCGAAGAAGATTGGAAAGCGCTGGTTCGCGGTGACGACCGTCTGGTCGGCCTCGACCTGCGCGAAGTCGGGGTTGTAGGTGAAGTCGAGCGTCATCGTCGGGCTGAGGCCGAACTTCGCCGTGATGCCGGGGTCGAAGTGCAGGGGCTTGTTGAGGAAACGACCGTTGTCGAGCGGGACTGCGCGGTTCTGCGCCTGCAACGCGGCGATGTCGCCAGCCGTCAGCGTCGGCACGCGCGCGCCCGTCTCCGAGACGGTCAGACTGGGGGTGACTTCAATCGTGCGCTCGGTCGAGAGTCCTTCGAGGCCGGTGACGTGCCCTTCCTGGCCGAGCAGGCTGGAGTTGCTGCGCGCAATCGGCATCCAGGAGTCCTGCTCGTTGTTGAAGCGCTTGATGGTTCTCAGCAGGTGCAGGCCCCAGAGCTTGTCCTTGCCCGCGACGTAGCGCAGCGACTTGAAAGGGATGGCGACCTCGACATCGTAGCCGTCCTTGGTGATCGAACCCTTCGACTCCATCACGATGTCGAAGCTGAAGTCTTCGTTGACGCCCTCGGTGTCAATCGCGTCGGCCTGCACGCCGAGCGGGTTGAAGATCAGCTCATAAGCCCTGCGCCCGTCGTTGAAGGTGTCGAGCCAGACGCCGACCCAGTCGTCGTCGAAAACGTTGTCGCGCTTCGGCACAGTGGCGCGCACCTTTGAGGGATCGTCGAAGCAGTGGAAGCCGACGTAGAGGAACTTCGCGTCGTAGCCGATGCGAACCTCGGTCTGCAACGAAGGGGCCTGCAACTCGCCGGGGCGGAACTGCACGAAGTCTTTGAAGACCGTCGCCGTCTTCCAAACGTCCTCGTCCATCTTGCCATCAATCACCGGCGGCTTGTCGAAGCGCGTGAGCTTGACGGGGTTCACCTTCTCCGCCGTCCGCAGCAGGGCGTAGCGCGCCTCGGCGCTCGCGGGCAGCGACGCGAAGATGTTTGAAGCCGTCGGCGGAGCAGTCGTCGCGCCCGCCCCCGGAGTCGCGCCCGAAGTCGTGGCCGCGCTCGGCGTCGCGCCCGCGTCCGTGGTCGTGATGCTCGCGGGGACGGGCTGCGCGGCTGGCGCTGCGGTCGAGGGGGTCGGCGTCGGGGTCGCGCCCGCAGTCTCTTTTGAAGAGTTGCCCGTCGAAGTCGGAGTGCCGCCCGCGGGCGACGAGCCGCCGCTCGCCGTCTGCGTCTGCGCGGCGAAGACGATCTCAAGCTGGTTGAAGACGGCGCGCACGTGCGGCTCGAAGTTCGGCTCGGTCGCGAACGCGAGGAGAGTGTCGTCGCCTTGCTGCTCGGCCTCGACGCTCGTGAAGCCTCGCGCGGCGAACCCGCGCCCGGCGAGCGCCGAAGCGTCCGCGCCGTGGATGAGGACGCAGAACTTTCCGTCGCGCGCGAACGCCTCGTACCCGTTGAGCGGAGAGTCCGAGATGACGCGCACGCGCGAGCCTTGCGCCGACTGGCCGACGCTGATCGCCATGCGCTTGAACGCAGGCGCGCCCGCGGCAGTTCGCTCTGTCGCCGAGGGCGCGTTCGATGCCACCTGCTGCGCCGACGCCCGCACGCAGGTGAAGACGAGGACGGCGGCGAAGGCGAGTGCGGAGTGTGCGGCTGCGTGCAGAACTTTTTTCTTCATGACCGTTCGCCGGGTGGCCTGCTGCCGAAGCTGCGTTCCGGGATTTGGATTTCGTCTTGTTAGTTGAACGCGACGCGCCTTCTGTCGCACTCTGCGGTAGCCCTTTAGACGAGCGCTTGCGGGCGAAGGTTTCAAGCGAATCGCGGCCCGCCGATTTTTTTACGACTGGTTTACAAGCACACGCCGCGCGTCCATTTTCGTGGACGCCGGCACCACGAACGGGGAGGCCGCACTTCCCCGCCGCCGCCCCGCCTCGCAAGCCTCGCACCTCATCAAAGACGCGGCGGGCGGCGCGCCCGTTAACGACTCGTCGTCAGTGTCGGCGAAGGATGATCTGGCCGTCGCCGGTGTTGAGCTTCAGGACTTGGCCGCCGCCGCCGATTCGCCAGCGACGCACGCGGCTGTCGGCGGGACTCTCGGCCACGGCGACGCCGTCGTTGAAGACGGACTCGGCGTCCGTTTCGACCGTCGCGTTGGTTCCATCAGGCACGGCGAGCGAGATCGAGCCGTCGCCCGTGCGCGCCGTGAGCGACTTGAAATTTCCGTCGAGCGTGATGCGACCGTCGCCGGTGCGCGCCTCGGCGTCGCCGTCGAAGCTGTCAACACGTATGCGACCGTCGCCCGTCACGGCGCGCAGCCGCCCTTGTCCTGCGCTCACGTCAATCGCGCCGTCGCCCGTGTGCAGGTCGAGGTCGCCGCTCACGCCTTCGATCCGCAGGCGACCGTCGCCGGACGAGACGACGAGCGTCGTGTTGCGCGGGACGTACACGTCGAACTCGGTCGAGGCGTTCGAGTTGAAGGAGACGACGCGCCCGCCCTCCTGGCGATAGCCGCGCGCGAAAGACTTGTCGAAGTCGGCGCGCAGCGTGACCTCCTGCCCTGCGCCTTGCGCCTGAATCTTGATGCCCTTCATCTCGTGGTCGTCGCCCGCGCGCTTCGTCGCGGTGTAGGAGACTTCGGGCTTGTCCCACGCGTGGACGTAGATCGCCCCGTCGAACGTCTCGACGCGGACGTGCGGCGTGCCCGCGACCGTGAAGTTGTTCGACTCGCGCTCGATGACGCGCTGCGAGTTGTCGTAGCCGCCGGCCCCGACCGCGTCGCGCGTCGCCCTCTCCACGTCGCGCGCGGCGCGCTCGGTCTCTCGCGCGACCTCGCGCGCGTCACGTTCGGCCTCGCGCTCGGCGTCGGTGCTCTCACGGTCTGCGTCCGCCTGCGCCTCTTCCTTCTCGCGCTTGGCCTCGGCCTTCTCGCGCTCGGCCTCCTGGCGGTCTTGCGCGGCGTCGGCCTCGGCCTCGCGCCGGTCGCGGTCGGCCTCGCGCTGCGCTTCGCGGGCATCCTTCTGCGCTTCGCGCGCGTCGCGTGCGGCCTCGCGCGCGTCGTCCCCGCCGCCGTCATCCTCGCGCGTCTCGGAGAGGAGGTTGACGGCGGGACTCATCGGTCGGTTGTCGTTCGCGCGATGAATGGTGATCGAGCCGTTGACGTTCGAGAGGCGGACGCGAGCGCTTCCCTGTCCGAGCCGGCCTTCGAGGTCGCGACCGATGTACTCGCCCTCGCGCACCGGCAGGTTGAAGTCGTTGTTGATCGGGCCGTGCAGAGTGTTCGCGCGCACCGTGGCGTTCGAGTCGGACGGGAGCGTGACG
>DASRCS010000039.1:0-12929 GCA_035652995.1 Pyrinomonadaceae bacterium | reverse complement strand
GTCGAGACCAACGAGCAGCTCGTGCTGCTTCAGAAGCTCGGCTGCGAGAACGGGCAAGGGTACTTCTTCTCGAAGCCCGTCGCCCCGACCGGCGCGGAGAAGATCATCGCCGAGACCTACGGCGCGCTCGTCTCGCCGCTCCGCAAGCTCAACGCGCAGCCCGTCGGCAAGCGCGTCCTCGTGGCGTAGAAGGCAAAAGTAAAAAGGCAAAAGGCAAAAGAGAAGACAAAGCGGCGCGGCCCTCATCTTCAACGTCGAGAGCCGCGCCGCTCTTTCTCTTAACTTTTGCCTTTTGCCTTTTGCCTTCCTTCAGCCCGTGAACTTGTAGCCGACGCGGTGGACGGTGATGACGTGGCGCGGGTCGGAGGGCGTGTCCTCGATCTTCTGCCGGAGCTTGGCGATGTGCATGTCAACCGTGCGCGTCAGCGGCAGGCCGTCGTAGCCCCAGACGTGGTCGAGCAGTTGGTCGCGCGTGACGACCTCGCCGCGGTGCTCGACGAAATACTTGAGCATCTTGAACTCGCGCGGGCTGAGTTCGATTGCCTTGCCGCCCTTTTTCGCCTCGAACGACTTGAAGTTGACCTCCACGTCGCCGAACTGCGCGCTCTCGACCGCCTCCGCCGCCTTCGACGCGCGGCGCAGAACGGCCTCGACCCTCGCCATCAGTTCGAGGAAGCTGAAGGGCTTTGTGACGTAATCGTCCGCGCCGGTCTTCAGTCCGAGAACCTTGTCAATCTCCTGCCCGCGCGCCGTGAGCATGATGATCGGCGTGTCGTTGCCTGCGCCGCGCAACTGCCGGCACACGTCGAGGCCGCTCAGGCGCGGCAGCATCACGTCGAGGATGAGGAGGTCGTGGCTCTTCTCCGTCGCCGTCCTCAGGCCCGCCGCGCCGTCGCGCTCCAGGTGAACCGAGTAGCCCTCGTAAGTGAAGCCGTCCCGCAGGGCGACGGCCATCGCCTGATCGTCTTCGACAATTAAAACTTTTCGCATCGTCAGTGTTTGTAAGCCAGCCCCGGCGGCGTGTCGCCGAGCGGCTGAGTCTGCGCCTCGGCGGAGTCCGCGACCGCCTCGGCTGCCGGCAGAGAGATCGTGAACGTGCTGCCGCGGCCCGGCGCGCTCTCGACCGTCACGGTGCCGCGGTGCGCCTCGACGATGTGTTTGACGAGCGAGAGGCCGAGGCCGCTGCCCTTCACGTCGTGAACGAGTCCGGTCGAGACGCGGTAGAACTTCTCAAAAATTTTCTTCTGCTCTTCGGGCGCGATACCGACGCCGTGATCCGTGACCGAGACGAAGACGCGCCCCTCGCGCTGGCCGACGCGGACGGCGACCTCCTTCTTCTCCGCCTGCTCGGAATACTTCGCGGCGTTGTCGAGCAGGTTCAGGAGCGCCTGCGCGACGGCGTCGCGGTCGAAGACGGCGGGCGCGAGCGGGCGCGGCGGGCGCTGGAAGACGACCCCGAAGCCGCACTGCTTGAGCCTCACCTCGCACGTCTTCAAAGTCTCGGCGACGACCTCTTCGAGCTGCGCGCGCTCGAAGCTGTAGGTCTTGCGCCCCGACTCGATCTTCGAGAAGTCGAGGATGTTGTTGATGAGCTGCGTCAGACGCCGGCTCTCGGTCTCGATGTGCTCGCCGTACTCGCGTATCTTCGCGGCCTCGGCGACGCGGCCCAGTTTCATGAACTCGCCGAAGACGCGGATGGAGGCGAGCGGCGTGCGCAGCTCGTGCGAGACGTTCGAGACGAAGTCGGCCTTCATCTGCGACAGGCGCATCTCGCGCGAGGCCGTCCGCAGCGCGAGGATGATGCCGCCGATCAGCACCGCCGTCATCAGCAGCGAGAGCGAGAGGCTGTAGTTGAAGTTCCAGTGCGCCCACTGCTCCGGCGTCATGTGGCGGCTGCGGATGCCGACCTTGTAGGCGTAGAAGTAGGGCAGGCTCGTCCTTATCTCGTCGTCCTGCCCCTTCGCCTGCTGTGAACTCAGGATCGGGTTGTCGTGCTCGTCGTAGGCCGTGACGATGACGTTCTCGTCCGTGCCTTCGGGAAAGTATTTCGCGAGCGACTCCTTGATCTTCAACGGCAGCACGTTCTGGCGGAAGTAAACGGGGTCGAGGATCAGCCCCGTCGCGCCGACGACCTTCGAGTCTTCGGTGATGGCTTTGAGGACGACTAGATTGTCGGCGTCGTGATCCTCCATCCAAGGCCCGGACTCCGACGAGGTAATGCCCTCCTTCGCCATCAGGCGGAGCGGAGTCGTCGCGAACTGCACGGCGCGCGACTCCGACGGCGAAATGTCCGCGGCGTGTTCCGACAGGTCGTGCGGGTCGAAGTAGAGAATCTGCGACTCGCCTCGCTCGTCGAAGCTCGCGAGGAAGACGAGCCTCGCGCCGTCAACCTTGCAGACGGGGAAGTGATCCTTGAGGTCGCAGAAGTTGTCGCCCTCGACCGCGTAAGGCGGGACGGCCAGCGCCTGCTCGGCGTTCGACTTGTAGAACATCTTGACCTCGGACGCGACGCCCGCCAGGTAGTTCTTCATCCCGACGTTGCCGGCGACGATTGAGGTCTTCTCAAGCTTGCGGAGCGAGAGATATTGCAGGCCGATGATCGAGAGCAGCGGCACGACGACCGCGACGAGTCCGACCAGAAGTATGTGGCGCTTGAAGAACGCGCGAAGCTTGGACATCAGTGAACCGCTCGACCTTTCCGAACTTTCCGCTGCGTAAGATACAACACCACGCGCCCGCGCGTCTCCGGCGCGCGCGTTGCTTTTACAGGCCGTTTACAACTTTTTACCTGTCTTTACCCGCGCGTGATGACATTTACACGCCGCGAGCCTAAAGTCCTCGAACAGAAGTCACCTCGCGGACGGCGTTCATTTGGCGGGAGTGAAAAGTTATGAAGATCAAGCGCTGGAAGAGAGTCGCCATCGCCGCTTTGCTGACAGTGACCACCGCGTTCGCGTACCACGCGGCGGGCGTCCGCGCCTGCACGAACCTCAAGCGGGCGCACAAGAGGCGCGCGAACGAGACCGTCCTGCGCGGCGAGGGCTTCGTCCGCCTCGCGGGCTACGAGCTGAACCTGAGCTTCACGCCCGAAGGCCGCCTCGTCGGCTTCGACATAACGTCGGCGCGGACATGAAACTCTTTCGGTAAGCTCTGTTCCATCAGTTGCCGCTAGCTGAAGCTAGCGGCAACTGAAACAACTGTCGGCGAAGCATCGTCACGCGACGAGAACGATCTTTCCATGCGCGCCCGGCCTCATCACCTCTTCGTGCGCGCGGGCCGCGTCCGCGAGCGGCATCTCGCGACCGACGACGGGCCGGAGCGTCCCCGCTTCTAGTCCCGCGACGAGCGCCGCGTGGATGCTCGCCAAGTCCTGCGGCGAAACGTTAAAGAGCGTCATCCCGAAGATCGCCGCGTCCCGTCCCATCGCGAGCCGCGGATTTATCTCGACCGTGCCGCGCGAGCCGATGACGACGACGCGCCCGCCCTTCGCCAGCACGCCGAGGTCTTTGTCGAGATTTACGTTCGCGAGCATTTCAAGAATCACGTCAACGCCGCGCCCTTGCGTGAGCGCCGTCAACTGTTCGAGGTAGTCGGGCGCGTGATGGTCGAGCACGTGTTGCGCGCCCTGCTCAGCGACGAGCTTTCGGCCTTCATCAGTCCCGCCCGTGCCGATGACTTCAAAGCCAGCCGCCCTCGCCATCTGCACCGCGGCGGTGCCGACGCCTCCGCTCGCGCCGTGAACCAGCACGGTCTCGCCCGGTCTTCCCTGCGCGCGTTGGAAGAGCGCGCGCCAGGCGGTCGCATAAGGCGTGTTCACGCCCGCGCCCTCGTTGAATGAGACGCGGTCTGGAAGCCGATGCACCTGCGCCTCGTCGCACAGACACTTCTCTGCGTATGCGCCGCTCAAGCTGCCCGACGTGTAAACCCTGTCGCCCGCGCGCACTCGCGTGACGCCTTCGCCGACCGACTCGACCTCGCCCGCCGCGTCGAGTCCCGGCGTGTAAGGTAGCCGCGGCTTGACGGCGTATGCGCCGGAACGAATGTACGTGTCAACGGGGTTGACTCCGGCGGCGCGCACGCGCACGACGACCTGCCCCGCGCCGGCTTGCGGGTCGGGCACGTCTTCGAGCTTCAGAACCTCCGGCCCGCCGAACTCTCTAACTCTGATCGCTTTCACTTCCGTCCTCCTTCACTCGCTCTTGAAAGCCTGCGCGTAGTCGCGCGCGAACTTGTCGAACTTTATCGGCTCACGGCCCGCGACCTTTTGCACGTCGTCGGTGACTTCGGCGGCGCGGCCCGCGGCCAAGTTCTCGTTGAGGCGTTCGAGCGCGCCGACGAGCCATTCTGGCAGTCCGGCGGCGAGAGCGCCTTCGCGGAACTGCTCCGGCGTGATGGCGACGTAGGTTATTTCTCTTCCGGTCGCCTCCGAAAGCTTCGCCGCGGCATCATGGTAAGAGAGCGCTTCGGGGCCGGTCAGGACGTATGACTTCCCCTCGTGCCCTTCTTCCGTGAGCGTGCGCGCGGCGACCGCGGCGATGTCGCGCACGTCAATGAAGCTCGCCCGTGCGTCGCCGACGGGCTGATAGATTCGTCCGTCGGCGGCTATCTGCCGCGCCTGTCCGAGAAGGTTCTGCATGAAGAAGTTTGGTTGCAGGATCGTCCACGCGAGGCCGGACGACTTCAAAAACTCTTCGGCCTGACCGTGCCACTTGGCGAAGCCTTCGGGCGCTTCGGCGTTCGCGCCGATGGCCGAGAACTTGACGACGCGGCGCACGCCCGCGCGCTTCGCCGCCTCGATGAACGCGCGCTGTTGCTCGAACGTCTGCGGCGAAGGCGGCGAGAGAAGGAGCGCGCGCTCGACTCCTTCGAGCGCGGCGTCGAGTGTTTCGGGCCGGTCGAAGTCGCCCTCGGCCAGCTCGAAACCCGCGTCCGAGATGAACGCGGCCTTCGCCCTGTCGCGCACGAGCGCGCGCACGTTCGTCGCCCCGGCCCTCTTCAACTCGCCGATGATTTCCTTTCCCGTCGTTCCCGTTCCGCCCGTGACTAAAATCATTTTCCGCTTCCTTTCCCTTTGTCGAAGAGAACTCCGACGGCGTCGCGCCCTGCGGCACGACGCGCGGCGGCTGAACTAAAAGATGCTGAGCGCCGCGAGCGCGCCCGGAAACACAAAAGCCGCCAACGCTGTGGCGGCGCTCGTCCTTTTGTCGGTGGATGCGTTCATTGATTTAGAGGTCAGAGGTCGGAGGTCAGAGGTCAGTGAAGAGATATTCTTCCAACTGACCTCTGACCTCCGACCTCTGACCTCTCTTTTTATCCGATCATCGGCTGGCCGTCATAGACGAGCGACCAGCCGTTGCGGCGGCTCGTGGCGAGGCTGCGCGTGAACCACTTGACCGCCTCGCGCTCGCTCTCGTAGCGCTGCACCGAAGGCAGCGACTCGCGCGGGTCAACGCGGACGATCTGGCCGCCCGACTCGGTCGTCCTCAAGGAGATGAGCGCGAGCATGTCGTTCTTCGCCAGCACGGCGGTTCGGACTTCCGCCGGCTCGTCTTCGTCGTTCTCTTCCTCGTCGCCGAACTCTTCCGCCTCGTCGAAATACTCTTCGGCCTCCGCGTCTTCGCTCGCTTCGATCTCGTCGTCAACGTCAATCATGTCGTCAAAAAAGTCGTTGTGATCTTTCATCTCTATCTCGTTTCTCCAAAAACTTCCGCCTTGATTTATGAGGTCGCGCCCTTGCTCGAAAACGGACGGGCATATATTACACTCTGCGGGGACGCCGGACAAAGGAGCTTGGCGAAAAAGTATGGACGGATTTGTGCTCTCGATTGACCAGGGGACGACGGGGACGACGGCGCTCGTCTTCGACCGCGAGGCGCGCGTGCGCGGGCGCGGCTACTCGGAGTTCACGCAGCACTACCCGCGCCCCGGCTGGGTCGAGCACGACGCCGAAGAAATCTGGCGCGTGAGCCTCGCGGCAACGGCGGACGCGCTCGACGCCGCTGGCATCGAGGCCAGCCAGCTTTGCGCGGTCGGCATCACGAACCAGCGCGAGACCGTCGTCGCGTGGGAGCGCGGCACGAGCAATCCCGTCGGACGCGCAATCGTCTGGCAAGACCGAAGGACGGCGGCCCGCTGCGACGAACTGAAGTCCCGCGGCCTCGAAACGACGATTCGAGAGAAGACCGGACTCGTCCTCGACCCGTACTTTTCGGGAACGAAAATCGAATGGCTGCTCGAAAACACGGAGGGCTTGCGCGAGCGGGCCGCGCGCGGCGAAGTCGTCTTCGGCACGGTTGACTCGTGGCTCGTCTGGAAGCTCACGGGCGGACGCGAGCACGCGACCGACCCGTCGAACGCCTCGCGCACGCTGCTCTTCAACATCAACACGCTCGCTTGGGACGAAGAACTGCTCGCGCTCTTCGGCGTGCCGCGCGAAGCGCTCCCCGAAGTCAGACCTTCGTCCGGCGTCTTCGGCGAGACCGGCCCCGAAACGTTCTTCGGCGCGCGCGTGCCCGTCGCCGGGGTCGCGGGCGACCAGCAGGCGGCGCTCTTCGGGCAAGGCTGCTTCGAGCGCGGGATGGTGAAGAACACTTACGGCACGGGGTCGTTCCTCCTGATGAACACGGGCGCAGAGATCGTGCCGAGCCGCGCCGGGCTTCTGACGACGGTCACGTGGCAGGTCGGAGGCGACCCTACGGAGTACGCTCTCGAAGGCTCGATCTTCATCACGGGCGCGGCGGTGCAGTGGCTCCGCGACGGCCTGCGGATCATCTCTCGCGCCGACGAGACGGAACAGCTCGCGCGCTCGCTCGACTCGAACGACGGAGTCTATTTCGTGCCCGCGCTCGCCGGACTCGGCGCGCCGCACTGGGACGCCTACGCGCGCGGCGCAATCGTCGGACTGACGCGCGGCACGACGCACGCGCACCTCGCACGCGCCGCGCTCGAAAGCATGTGCTACCAGACGCGCGACGTGGTCGAGGCGATGGAGCGCGACTCCGGCATCCGTCTGAAAGAAGTTCGCGTTGACGGCGGCGCGGTCGGAAACTCCTTCCTCATGCAGTTCCAGTCAGACATCCTCGGCGCGCGCATCGTCGTGCCCGAAGTCACGGAGACGACCGCGGCGGGCGCGGCCTATCTCGCCGGACTCGCCGTCGGCTTCTGGCAGAGCCGTGACGAGATCGCCTCGCGCCTCCGGGTCGCGCGAACTTACGAGCCGCGCATGAGCGCCGACGAGCGCGAGCGCCTCCACCGCCGCTGGCTCCGCGCCGTCGAACGCGCGCGCGACTGGGAACGAGACGAACAAGGATGAACGCGGAGTGATGAGTGATGAATTGAATGGCTCAAGCTGCCTGATACTCATCACTCCGCATTCATCATTTCTAATAATGACGAGAAGAATCCCGGCAGACATTGCAAACACGCCGTTCGATCTCATCATCATCGGCGCCGGCATCAACGGCTGCGGCATCGCGCGCGACGCGGCGATGCGCGGGCTTCGAGTGCTGCTGCTCGACAAGACGGACGTGGGCGGCGGCACGACTGCTTGGTCAACGCGCCTCATTCACGGCGGGCTTCGGTACCTCGAACACGGCGAGTTGGGACTCGTGCGCGAGTCTCTGCGCGAGCGCGAGACGCTTCTGCGCGTCGCGCCGCACCTCGTTCGGCCTCTGCCGCTGCTCGTCCCCGTTTACGCGAACCGCCGCCGCGGCCCGCTCACGATACGCGCGGGGATGATCGCATACGACCTGCTCTCGCCCGGCAAGTCGCTCCCGCGACACCGGATGCTCTCGCCCGCCGAAGCAATCAAGCGCGCGCCCGGACTCGAAACCGGAGGGCTGAAGGGCGCGGCACTCTACTTCGACGCGCAGGTCGAATTCGCCGAACGGCTCGCGCTCGAAAACGCTCTCTCGGCGCGCGAGCAAGGCGCGACTGTCCTGACGCACGCGCGCGTCACGCGTTTGCTCATCGAGAACGGAGATGTCCGCGGCGTAGAGTTTGAAGACCTGCTCGGCGGCGAGACTCACGCGGCGCGCGCGCCCGTCGTTTTGAACGTCGCGGGGCCTTGGGTTGACGAAGCGCTGGAAGGCTTCGAGGGCGCTGGCGGAAAACTGAACGGCGTGGGCGACGAGTCGAAGGGCACGGGCGAGAAGTTGATCGGCGGGACGAAGGGCAGCCACATCGTCGTCAGAGCGTTTCCCGGCGCGCCCACGGTCGCGCTCTACTCCGAAGCGGTCGAGGACGGTCGCCCGTTCTTCATCGTCCCCTGGGACGAGAAGTTTCTGATCGGCACGACCGACGAGCGCTACGAAGGAGACCTCGACCGCGTGAGCGCCGACGAGCGCGAGATCGAGTACCTTCTGCGCGAGGCGAACCGCGTCGTGCCTTCCGCGCGACTCACGCGCGGCGACGTGCTTTATGCTTACTCCGGCGTGCGGCCTCTTCCCTTCGTCGGCGGGCGCGACGTGTCCGCCGTCACGCGCCGTCACTTCATACGCGTCTCGCACGCCGGCGGCCTCTTCTCAATCGTCGGCGGCAAGCTGACCACTTACCGCAGCCTCGCCGAAGAGGCGGTTGACCTGATCTTCAAAACGCTCGGCAGGACTCCCCCGCCCTGCGCGACCGCACGCACGCCGCTGCCGGGCGCTGCCGTCTTGGACTTCGCCGCGTTCGGCGAGTCTTTCAAGGCCACGAGCCAGTTGCCGCCGAAGAGCGCTGCGAGGCTTCTGAAGGTTTACGGCGCGCGGGCGAGCGAAGTCCTGCGGCTCGCTTCGACCGACGAGGAACTCCGGAACGTCATCAGCGAAGAGACCGGCAGCATCGCCGCCGAGGTCGTCTTCGCGTTTCGGGAAGAGTCGGCGGAGACGCTTGTTGACTGCCTGATGCGCCGGACGATGACGGGACTCGACAGCCGACTCGGACTCGACGCGCTCGATGGCGCGGCGCGCGTCGCCCAAAAGTTTCTCGGCTGGGACGAGGCGCGGGCCGCGCGCGAGGTCGAGAATTACAGACGCTACGTCGAGCGCTTCCGACCCGTTCGGGCCGGAAGCCTCTTCAGCGATGTAGAGTCGGGCGCTTCCGTTTAAGACATGACGCCTTGCGCCTGCGTCGCGCGGAGAAGCAACGGCGCGTGTGACTTCGACGTGCGCTCGTGCCGCGGAAGCCTTACGTTCTCGAAGTAGTCAATCGCCGCGACGCGCAGGCCCACGTCTCGCCCGACGCGCTCGCTGACGAGCCACTTGTGTTCGAGCACGCGCGGCCACTCGGCGCGCGCCTCCGCCTGAGAAATTTTGACGCGCGCAATTTCCCTCAAAAGTTTCTGTTCCTCGCACGGCTCCGCACGCAGAGTCCGCTCGATGACGTGTTCGAGTTTGAAAGGGATCATCTTTAACCTTCCTTTTCCAGTGCGGCGAAGCGTCGCCGCGTTCACACTCAAATCGTTCTCGGTTGTTTCGACGTGAAATGATAGGCGCGGCTTTGTCCGCGCGTCTAACTCATTGTTTTAATCCGCCCGATTAACTATATTCATCCACACTTCCGCGAAAGAGGCGCAAGCGATGGAGCTATCACAGTTAAGGACTTTCCGCGAGGTCGCCGAGGCGCTCAGCTTCACGCGCGCGTCACAGAAACTTAACATGACGCAGTCCGCCGTGAGCCACCAGATCAAGGCGCTCGAACACGAACTCGGCGAGCCGCTCTTCATCCGCGCCAAGCGCGGCGTCAAACTCTCCGAGGCCGGCAAGCTCGCGCTCGAATTCGCCGAGCGCATACTCGAAGAGGCCGACGCCCTGCGCGAGCGCATCGGCGGCGGCGAGCAGGAGCCGCGCGGTCGCGTCCGCGCCGCCGCCGCGACGCAAGCCTTCGTCCACCTCTTCGCCGACCTCTTCGAGTCGTTCATGCGCGAGCACGAAGGCATCGAACTCTCTTTCCGCACCACCGTCAGCACCGAGCAGACGGTCGCCGACATCCTGAACGGCGCGGCGGACGTGGGCTTCGCCTCGCTGCCGGTTTACTCGCCCGCGCTTCAGGTGACGGAGTTGTTCGAGGACGAACTCGCGCTCGTCGTGGGCGCGCGCCACCCGCTCGCCGGGGCGCGCGAAGCAGACCTGAGCGACCTGCGGCGCGACCGCTTCATACTCTTCGAGCAGGGCGCGTCAATCCGGCGCGCGACCGACGCCTTCTTCAAGCGCGTTGACCTCAACCCCGAACTCGCGCTCGAATCGAACGACACCTACTTCATCAAGCTCATGGTCGAGCACGGCCTCGGCGTCTCGCTCATGCCCTCTTGGGCGGTGCGCGACGAAGTGCGGGCGGGCAGGCTCGCGTGTCTTCCCATCAAAGGGCACAGGCTCGCGCGCTCGGTCGCGATGATCGCACTCGGACGCTTCCAGCCTTCGCCCACACGCGCCTTCATCGCCTACGTCCTCGAACACGGGGCGGCGCTTCAGGAGTCGGCGCGCGGCCCCGCGAGAGAACCACACGCGCAGAGGAGCGCGCGCGGGCCTCGCGCTTGAATAAGCCGGCGCGCGCAGCATTGGTAAATCAATGAATCAACCGCCCGAAACTATGCGCGCCGTCAAGCTCCGCTCTTACGACGGGGGCGCGGACTCGATTGTGCTCGCGGAGATGCCGGTGCCGCGGCCCGGCCACGGGCAGGTGCTCGTTCGCATGACAGCCGCGCCCATCAACCCTTCCGACCTCTCTTTCATTCGCGGGACTTACGGGATAAAGAAGCGACTGCCGGTCGTGCCCGGCCTCGAAGGGAGCGGCGAGGCGGTCGCCGCGGGCGGCGGACTGCTCGCGCGCTATCTTCTCGGCAAGCGCGTCGCGTGCGCCGCGCCCGCGGACGGCGACGGCACCTGGGCCGAGTTCATGCTGGCCGAAGCCTCGCACTGCATCCCGCTCCGCAAAGGGACGGACACGGAGCAGGCGGCCACGATGATCGTCAACCCTTTCACGGCGTGGGCGCTGTTGGAGGAGGCGAAGAAACTCCGCGCCGAGGCCGTCGTGCAGACCGCCGCGGCGAGCGCGCTCGGTCGGATGATCGTGCGCCTCGCGGTCGCGCGCGGCGTGCACCTCGTCAACGTCGTGCGCCGCGCCGAGCAGGTTGAACTTTTGAAGCGCGAGGGCGCGGGCTACGTCCTCGACAGTTCGGCGGACGACTTCGACGAGCGGCTGCGCGAGCTTTGCACGCGGCTCCGGGCGACGGTCGCGTTCGACGCGGTCGCGGGCGAGATGACGGGCCGCGTCCTCAACGCCATGCCCGCGCGCAGCACCGCGATTGTTTACGGCGCGCTCTCGCTCCAGGGCTGCGTCGTTGACCCGCGCTCGCTCATCTTCCAGCGCAAGAGCGTCCGCGGCTTCTGGCTCTCCGACTGGCTGCGCCGCCAGAACGCGCTCAGGAAATTTCTCGTCGCGGGCGGGATTCAGAAACTTCTGAGGGACGAACTGAAGACGGAGATTCGCGCGCGGCTGCCGCTGGACGCGGCGGTCGAGGGCTTGCGAGAGTACGAGCGCGAGATGACGGGCGGTAAGATCATCTTCGTGCCCGGCGCGACACGAGAGACGTGATGTTCGAGAGACGACACGAGCCGCTGCTGCCGTTTCGCAAGTTCGTCCTGCGCGTCGCGCGCAGCGTCCTCGTCTCGCTGTGCGTCGTCGCATTCGCGCTCACGATAGGCATCCTCGGCTATCACTTCGTCGCGGGGTTCGTTTGGGTTGACTCGCTTCTGAACGCCTCGATGATCCTGTCGGGCATGGGGCCGGTCGGCGACTTCAAAAACGACGCGGGCAAGGTCTTCGCCTCGTTCTACGCGCTCTTCAGCGGCCTCGCCTTCATCACCGTCGCGGGCATCATCGTCACTCCGGTCGCGCACCGTCTGCTGCATTGGTTTCACATCGAAGAGGAGGGCAAGAACAAGAAGTCGAAAGGCAAATGACGAATGACCGCGACGCGCGGAGCGACTCGACGAACGGCCCGCATCGCCGTGTCCGTCGCTTCTAAAATTCTCCGCGAAGAAATTTTCGCCCGACCCTCTCCAACCGTCCGGCAACCCGCGAGCATCACAGCGACAAAATTTGAGGAGGGACGCAACGATGTTGCGGAGGTTAGCCCCCGTCCTTCTGGGCCTCTTCGTCTGCCTGCTCGCGGCCCAACACTTCGACACCGCCGCCGACGCCGCGCCCGACCCCGCGGCCTTCCGCGTTGACGAGTCGGCCACGCGCGCGACTTTGCGGCGCGACTCGACCGACGTTTCGCTCGCGCTCGTCAACCGCGTCGGGCACACGGTCGCGGCGCGCGTCAGCGTCGAACTGCTCGACGCGGACGGCACATCGCTCGCGCGCGCGGAGCGTGAGGCGGAAGTCACGAGCGGCGCGAGCGCGCTCGCCTTCACGCTCCCCGCTTCAGTCATCGCCGACGAGAAGGCGCGCGAGCGCGTGCCCTGGTATCGCGTCAGCTACTCGGTCGCGCCCGCGTCCGACGCCGCCGCGTCGGCTGGCATCGTCTCGCTGTCGGAGATCACGCCCGACCTCTTCGAGCTGAGCGTCCTCACGCCGGAGTACGCGTTCGAGGGCCAGCGCTTCCGCGCGCGCGTGCGCGCCGCCAACCCCGTCTCGAAGCGACCGGCGAAGGGCGTCGCCGTCTCCGGCACGTTCTCGTTCGGCGACGACGAAAAGACGGTCGTGCGCGCCGCCGCGACGACCGACGCCGACGGCCTCGCCACGCTCGACTTCGACCTGCCGCGCGGACACGTAGCGGGCGACGCCTCGCTCGAAGTGACGGCGCGGCGCGGCGACTTCGAGCAGACGGCCTCCGACGACGTGAACGTCTATCACCTCGCCGACATCCTCGTCGGCACCGACAAGCCGCTCTACCAGCCGGGGCAGACGCTGCACGTCCGCGCGCTCTTCGTTGACGCGTTCGCGCA
>DASRCS010000038.1:0-15808 GCA_035652995.1 Pyrinomonadaceae bacterium | reverse complement strand
CGGCGAACTCGGCATCCTGCCCGGCCACACGCCGCTCATCTCCGAACTCAGGACGGGTGTGCTCTCCTACACGCAGGGCGCGGACACGCGCCGACTCCTCGTCTCCGGCGGCTTCGTCGAAGTCAACGACGACCGTGTCTCCGTCCTCGCAGACATGGCAGAGTTCCCGAACGAAGTTGACGCCGCCCGCGCGCGCGCCGAACGCGACGAGGCCGAACGACAGCTCGGCTCCTTCACCGGCGAGCCGGAAGAACTCGCCGAAGTTCAGGCGCGACTGGATCGCGCCTCGACGCGGCTCCAACTCTCCTCGGGCGACTCGGCCCGCTGAAGCTCAAGTCCGAATCAGTCACGATGGCCGCGCGATGCCTGTAGGGGCAGGGCTTGTCCCTGCCCGTTCCTGCCGCTGAAACTCCACTCGGATTATAAGAAGCGTCGGGCCGCGGACTTGGCCCTGCCCCTACAGCTTAAATACGTCCGACTCTTCCGCCGGATACGTTCAATATTTTTGCGTTTCACGCTTGAAACATTCGCTCGCACATGGCATAATGCTGACTCAACGTTAACAGTTCGGTCGAGACCGACAAGGGGGTTCGTTCATGTCACAGGCAACGCCGGAGAGGGCCGCAAACGTCGTCGAGATGCCGCGCGAGATTTCGGGCGCGGCGACCGCGGAAGACCAACTCGCCGAGTCTTCTTTGCGCCCGCGCACGCTCGAAGAGTACATCGGCCAGCCGAAGATCACGACGAACCTCAAGATATTCTTGCGCGCGGCGAAGGCCCGCCGCGAGACTCTCGACCACGTCCTCTTCTTCGGCCCGCCGGGCCTGGGCAAGACCACGCTCTCGCAGATCATCGCGCACGAGATGGACGCGCCCTTGAAGTCTGTGAGCGCGCCGGCAATCGAGCGCGGCGGCGACCTCGCGGCTGTCCTGACGAACCTGCAGGAGGGCGAAGTCCTCTTCATCGACGAGATTCACCGCCTCAAGCCGCAGATCGAGGAGGTGCTTTATCCGGCGATGGAGGACTACCAGCTCGACATCATGATCGGGCAAGGGACAGCCGCGCGCTCCATCAAGCTCGACCTTCCGAAGTTCACTCTGGTCGGCGCGACGACGCGCGCGGGACTTATCACCGCGCCTTTGCGCGGTCGCTTCGGGATAACTTTCCACCTCGACTTCTATTCGCAGAAAGACCTTGAGATCATCACACACCGCTCGGCTGAGATTCTGGGCGTCGAGATCGAATCCTCCGGCGCGAACGAGATCGCGCGGCGCGCTCGCGGCACACCTCGCATCGCCAACCGGCTTCTGCGTCGCGTGCGCGACTACGCCGAGGTCGAGTACGACGGTCGGGTCACGCGCGAGGTCGCGCGGCGCGCTTTGGACGAGATGGAGGTTGACCGCTTCGGACTCGACGAGATCGACCGAAAGGTTCTGGCGACGATCATCGAGAAGTTTGACGGCGGCCCCGTCGGCGTCGGCACCATCTCGGCCTCGATCAGCGAGGAGCGCGAATCAATCGAGGAGATCATCGAGCCGTACCTGATTCAGATCGGCTTCCTCAACCGAACCCCGCGCGGGCGCGTCTGCACGCCCGCCGCCTACAAGCACATGGGTTTCACGCCGCCGAAGCAGGGGACTCTGCTCGCGGGCTAAAGGCGCGCGTCAGAGCGATTGAGTTAACTTCAAAAAGTTTCGGCGACGCCGCAGAAAGCGTTGCCGGAAAGCGCCGGGCGGGCTGAGTCGGAGGATCGGGAGCCTTCGACTTCGGCCCGCCCTGGTGTATCGGACTCAAGGGTTGCTCGGCGTGCCCGTCGTGACGGTCGTGTCCGGCTTGAAGTCGAGCGTCACGTCAACCAAATGCTTGTCGCGGTCGGGCGTCATCTTCACGCCGCCCTTCAGCGGCGGCAGCGGTCGCCCGGCGTGAACCGAGTCCTTCATGAACTCCGGCATCACCTTCTTGATGAACTCTTCGGGGTAGCCTTCATCAAAGGCGTCGCCGTGGAGCAGACGCCAGCGTCCGCGCAGGTTGTTCGCGTCCACCTCGCCCAGTCCGTTGATCGTCAACTCGCCCATGTGGTACTGCTCGCCTTCGCTGACTTTGAAGCGGAACGAGACGCTGCGCGCTTCGTCGTCGAAGTCTTCCGACGCGCGCACCGACGCGTCGAGGTAGCCCTTGCGACCGTAAGCCTTCCGCACCGCGCGCAGACCCTTCTCGACCTTGACGACGTTCGCGACCTCGCGCGGCTTCATGCCGAGCGCGGCGTCAAGCTCCTGCGCGGTGAGCGAGGCGTTCCCTTCCCACGAATCAGCGCCCCAGACATAGACCGCGCCCTCGTCAACGTAGAAGGTGAGGCCGACGCCCTTCTCGCAGTCGGCGGTGCTGTCGGGCTTGGCCTTCGGCGGCGAGAAGGCCGCGCGGAGATAGCCTTGCTCGCGGTAGAGCGGGAGCAGGTTCGACTCGACGAACCCTTGCACGTAGTCGCGCGAGTAGTCGTTGTCGAAGATGCCGCCGGACTTCTGCACCAAAATCTCTTCGGGCAGGGCGCGCGCGCCGACGTAGTTGATCTTGCAGACGCGCAGGCCCGGCCCCTTGACGCTGTAAAGGTGCACGACCTTTTTGCCCGTCGGGTCGGAAGAGAGGTTGTACTCGACCGTGCCCTCGATCTTGTGCGTGTTAAGGAGGTCTTGCAGCGCCTGCTTGATCTGCTCGGTGACGGTGCCGGCTTCGGGCGCTGTGCCGTCGAAGCCGGGGTATTTTGATTTGACCGCTGCGGCGAGTTCGTCGTCGGTGAACCAGACGAAGTTGTCGAAGGCGACGGGGAAGCCGCCCTTCGGCTCGACGACGGTGAAGGTGACGACGGCCTTGTCGGTCTTGCCCTTGATCTGGTAGCTCAGATTCTGGAAGAGGCCGGACGCGAGCAGCCGGTTCGCCGCCGCGTCAACGTCGTCCACGGTCACGCTCTGCCCCGCCTGAAGTCCGCTCTTCTCCAGCGCGTCCGACTCCTTCACCTTCTCAAGCCCCTTGAACTCGACGCGGTCGAGCTTCAGAGTTTGCGCCTGACCTTGCGGCTGCTGCGTTTGAGCGTTCGAGCAGACGGCGAGGCCGACAAACAACGCGACCAGCGACGCGCGCACTGCCACGCGCACGGTTGTGCGACGCCGAAAGACAAAACGACGAGGGGCAATTAAGGCCACGAAGATTCTCCGTTCGACGATGAGATTCTGACGGGGAGCTAAGAGGATTTTAGCAGCTTCACGCAGCCGACTGAAACGCTGAAGGAGTGATGAGTGATGAGTAATGAGTGATGAGTTGAGACGAGTTGCCTTTCACTCATCACTCATCACTCATCACTTTTCTTCACGGCTGCGCCTCGCGAATCCGCGCGCGCATCTCGCGGACGGCCTCGGCGAGTCCGGTCACGACGGCGCGGGCGATGATGTTGTGGCCGATGTTGAACTCGGTGATTTCGTGGATGGCCGCGACCTCCGAGACGTTCCGGTACGTGAGGCCGTGTCCGGCGGCGACGTGCAGTCCGTACTGCGAGGCGAGCGCGGCGGCCTCGCGCAGACGTTGGAGTTCGGCGACGGCGCGCGCGCGGCCCTCGGAGTGGACGGCGCGCGCGCCGAGCGTCGAGTCGGAATAGACGGACGTGCAGAGTTCTATCTGCTGCGCGCCCGCGTTGTGCGCGGCCTCGATCTGTCGCGCGTCGGGGTCAATGAAGAGGCTGACGAAGAGTCCGGCTTCGCTCAGGCGTTCGACCGTCTCGCGCACGAGGTCGAAGTTCGCCGCGGCGTCCAAGCCTCCCTCGGTCGTGATCTCGCCGGGGTTCTCCGCGACCAGAGTCACGGCGTCGGGGCGGGCGTCGGTTGCTACGGCGATCATCTCTTCGGTCGCGGCCATCTCGACGTTCAGATATGTCGTGACCGTGCGGCGCAGCGCGTACAGGTCTTCGTCCTGTATGTGCCGCCGGTCGCCGCGCAGGTGGACGGTGATGCCGTCCGCGCCCGCCTCCTCGCACATCATCGCCGCCGCCACCACGCTCGGCTCCGGCGCGCGCCGCGCCTGGCGGACTGTCGCCACGTGGTCAATGTTAACGTTGAGTCTCGCCGCCATAATGCAGATGTCAGAGGCACGTATCAGCGGATGATTTGGATAATACCCTGCACCCAACGCCCGAATTATTGTACGCAGGGCAAGTAGCGTGCAAACCGGAGAAAGACACAATGAGGAGAAGCTATCGCGGCGTGCGGCTGAATGAGCGACTCGACTGCGATCTAAGGCCGCCTGCCGCTAAAATAAACAGCCGATACTTTAAGCCCGTGTCAACCTGATGAAGCGTTGCTCGTTAGTTTATTTCCATCGGTGTGATCGAATCAATATAGCGTCCGTACCACTCGAGCGTTAGATTCAGACCACTTTCCAGGTCTTGAGTTGCCTTCCAATCGAGAAGCTCCTCCGCGGTCGAAGTGTCCAGATATTTTTGAACCGCTTTTTCAGGGGCGGAAGTACTGAACACCACTTCTCTTCGTCTCTGATCGAACTGTTCAGAGATCTTTTCAACAAGGTTATAGATCGAGATTCTGGATTCTTTGCCGGAGCTGAATTGAAACGTTTCCACCTTATCGGAGTGTTTCTCGGCGGCTTTGATAAACGCTTCTACGGCGTCGTCCACGTAAAGAAACTCAAATACGCTGTCCCCTTTGCTCCTCTTTAACTGTAAAGTGTCTCGCCCCTCTTTTATGAGTTGGCGGCAGATTTGAGGGACGATCCGCCCGAAATGACGGTCGCCGGGGCCGTAAACATTGCCCAACCTGCACACGGCGGCTTTAACGCCATGCCATTGATGAAAAGCATTCACTTGCCTCTCGGCATCCTGCTTAGTAACTGAATAATAATGTTCTGGCGTATAAGGGGAGTCCGTGACGCGCAACGGCGAATGCTGCGCCGCGCCAAAGACGCACGCGCTGGACGCCAGAACGAATTTTTCCGGCCTGGACAGGCGCGCTCCTTCGAGAACGTTGACGGTCGAGACTACGTTTGACGCATAAGCCTCTCGCGGGTGCGCCGTCGTGTAAGGGGCATAAGGCAACGCGGCTAAATGGAAAATGTAATCGGCGTGAATGTCTTTGACGACATTGGCAGCCGCGGGGTTTGACAGGTCGGTATTGATCACGTTCATGCCGCGGCTGCCGTTCAGTATGGAGAAGAGGGTGCCGGCGTGGCCCGGCTCAATATCTATAACGAACAGGCGAGCGCCTAACTCGTCCAAACGTTTGCAAAGGTGAGAGCCTATAAATCCCACGCCGCCTGTAACCAGGCAGGTCTTGCCACGCCAAGATGGTGCGGAGGCGTTCATATCGAGATTCTCCCCCTAAAAGCTTCGCCGTACTTTATCAACTTGTCGCCGCTGTAGTCCAACGCCTTCGTGATGAGCCTCGCCCTCAAAGACTCGACGCCGAAAAGGAAGTCCGCCCCGTCTATTTTATTCTTGTCCTCGCAGTTTAAGATCACCTCTGAAAGCATATTCACTTTCTCATCCGCAAGACAGACTTTCTTGCCGTTGATTTCCGCCTCATCGTCAAGACTCACGAAGATATTCGGCACGAACCATTTTTCAGTATATTTCTTGATCTCATACTCCAAGATCGTTTGGTACGTGCGCCGGAAGTAAGAGAACGCCAACTGTCCTATGAAGGCATGGTCTTCGTGTCCGTCGTCCATCGGCGGGGTGAAAATCAAATTATTTTTCTCAAGATTATGTGCAAGTTTCCACATCTCTGTATGCAGGTTTTTCGAGTTATCGCGAAACTCTCGATCCCGAAATTCCGCCTTAGTCTCTTGTGGGGCGAAGAGGCATTTAAACTCATGCCGTTTGCATATCGCTTTGACAATGTCTTCAGCTTTCTTTTCAAGATTTTCCTGTTTGACCCCATAATATTTGTCCCGATAATTTGTGCATATCGTGAACAGGGTTACTTCATAACCATATAAGTATTTGAGCTTGAGCAATGTCCCGAGGCAGCCCAATAAAATATCGTCCCAGTGAGCACCAATAGCCAGTGCTCTCCCCCATTTATTGATTTGGAAGCTCTTGGAAAGCCGCGGCCATTTGCTTTCGTCGATTCCCAATGTCTCTAGTAACTTGTTATAGTTTTCCTCCCTTCTCTCATATAATTTTATGTTATTCCGATTACGTATGATGGGCCGGATGTCCTCATCTTCGGTTGGTTCTAATATCACCGGGATAATCTTTTCAGCCTGGGCGGCGGGATCGCTATGTATCGCCAATGTAGCTTCGAAACCCACCCAATCGCTGCGCGCTGAGGAAGGTGTGATTATAAGGACTACGCGCTTGCTGTTGAGTATGCCACGTTCTATGCCGCGGCTAAAATCCTCGCCCACACGGATACTATCTTCATCAAAAAATACTGTGATTCCTAAGTCTCTCCACTGTCTGACAGACTCGCGAACCCACTCCTTCTGTGCTTTGTTGTAGCTAACGAAAACATCCCAACTTGTTTCTTGTTCCTGCGACACGTTTCTTTCACCCTTGTTTCAGCAAGATGTAAAGAGCCTACTGGAAACTAAAACCGGGACTAGCAGGTCGCTCGTCAATTCATAAAGCTGATGTGAGACTAGCAACGAATCACGGAACGAATGGGTTGAACGCGAGCACAATACTCTCGCGGGCGAGACCGTGTCAATGCTTTAGTTTTCGAGTGGAGGCGGTGCCGGACTGAGCAGCACGCGTGCCGACCAGCGAGATTCAGTGAGGGATGAGAAACAAAGGCCGAAGGGTTCGGCCCCGCCCGGCGCCCGCCCTCAAATCCTCTGCCCTGCCAGTTCGGGCGACACGTCGCTTTCGATTTCCGTGCCGTCGGTGAGCGGCCTGCGGCCTCGGACGCGGGCGGCGGCCTCGCGGGCGCGAGCGATTGCCGCGTCGTAGAGGCCACGCCGGGCGTTCGCGTGAACCTGGCGCACCTCGGCAAATCCCTGAAGGCCGGTTCGGAAGTTGATCTTGCTGCCGGCCACGTCGTTCCAGCGGACAGGGTATTCGAGCATCCGCAGGCCGGCGCGGTGGGCGATGAAGAGCAGCTCCACGTCGAAGCCGAAGCGCTCAATCAAAGCGCCTTCGACGACCGCGCGGCACACGTCCATGCGGAAGGCTTTGAAGCCGCACTGAGTGTCGGCGAACGGCAGGCCGGTCAGGAGCCGCGCAGCGAGATTGAAGACGCGACCGGTCTGCTCGCGCGTCCAGGGCTGGTGCGTGCCGATGAGTTTGCGGTCGAGCGCGCGCGAGCCGAGGACGATGTCGTATTGGCCGGAGCGAATCGGCTCGACGAGCTTGGGCGTCTCGGTGATGGGCATCGAGAGGTCGGCGTCGAAGAAGGCGGCGATGCCGGAGCGCGCGGCGAGAAGGCCGGTGTGGACGGCGTGGCCCTTGCCGCGGTTCGGCTCGACGCGAATCACGCGGCCCTCGACTCGCGGGGTGGCGTGCGCGTTGATGACATCCTGCGCGACACGGCTCGTGTCGTCCTTCGAGCCGTCGTCAACGACGACGACTTCGCCGCCGCGCGGCTGCTCGTCCAAGTACGCGAGGACTTCGCGCAGGGTCTTGCCGATGCGCGCC
The DNA here is from genome assembly GCA_035652995.1 of Pyrinomonadaceae bacterium. Taxonomy (GTDB): domain Bacteria; phylum Acidobacteriota; class Blastocatellia; order Pyrinomonadales; family Pyrinomonadaceae; genus QHXN01. The sequence continues at coordinate 8,175 of DASRCS010000038.1, read as the reverse complement.
GACTCGTTGTAGGCGGGGATGACGATTGAGAGGGAAGAAGACATCTGACCTCGGAAACTCTTTCGGAATTCGGACGTGCGGGCACGGCCTTCGCAGTCTGCGCCCGAATATAACACGACGCGCGAGCGCGACGCCCGCCGCCGCAAGGCGCGAGAGCATACCGATTGCGGATTTCGGATTGCGGATTGATGAGAGCTGTCACTGCGTTCGGCAGTTGATAAGTTGCCACTAGCTTTAGCTAGTGGTTTGGAGTCGGGTGGAATGTTAAGGGCTTTTAGCCCAAAAGCATTTCGGCTAAAGCCGGGAAGAATTATTTTCACTCTTCATCCACCAGCTAAAGCTAGTTGGCAACTTATCAATCCGCAATCCAAATCCACATTCCAAAATCCATTCTCCCGAACGCTTGCGGTACTGACCTGAATGCTCGCGTCGGCTGTGCAGTTTCGGCGCGCGCGGTGGTAGAATCATCTCTCCCCTGAAACGCGGGAAGTTCAAGCGAGGTTCGGGAGCAGGCAATGAGCAGAAGGACTTTTGTACGCATCAGCGGCGCGGCGATTATCGTCGCGGCCACGCTCGCGGGCGGCATCTTCGGCAGCCGCGCGTTCACGCAGCAGTCAGACAACACGGGCGCGCAGCGCGTCGAGTCGGCTTACACCGAGGCGCTCTCGGTCGTCGCCGACAACTACGTCGAGCCGATTGACTACGCGAAGGCGAACGAGGCCGCGATCCAGGGGATGCTCTGGACGCTCGACCCGCACTCGAACTACTTTAACCCGGAAGAGTACCAGCGGCTGATGCAGGATCAGGAGTCGCGCTTCTCCGGCATCGGCGTCTCGATCCTGCGCCACCGCGACGGCGTTTACGTCCAGACGCCGATTGAAGGTACGCCCGCGGCTCAAGCGGGCCTGCGCTTCGGCGACCGCATCGTCGAGGTTGACGGCAAGGACGCGCGCGACTGGACGACGCCCGAAGTCTCGAAGGCCGTGCGCGGCCCCGAAGGCGAGCCGGTGACGATCAAGGTCGAGCGCGCCGGGAGTCAGGCCCCGCTTTTTTTCACCATCAAGCGCGGCAGCGTCCCGCAGCCCTCGATCCGCAACGTCTATATGATCCGCCCCGGCGTCGGCTACGTCGGACTCACGGGCGGCTTCACGCAGACGACCGCCGACGAACTCGCCTCGGCAATCGAGACCCTGAGCGGGCAGGGGATGCAGCAGCTCGTGCTCGATCTGCGCGGCAACCCCGGCGGCCTGCTCGACCAAGCCATCAGAGTCGCGAGCCGCTTCATCCCGCGCGGCAAGACGGTCGTCTCCGTCCGCAGCCGCGACGCGGGCAACAACTACGAGTACAGGAATACGCTCTACGATCCCGTGAACTACCCGCTCGTCGTCCTGACGAACGGCAACACCGCGTCGGCCTCGGAGATCGTCGCGGGCGCGATTCAGGACTACGGTCGCGGGCTGATCGTCGGCGAGACGACCTTCGGCAAGGGACTCGTGCAGAGAATTTTCAATCTGCCCTACGGCGCGGGACTGACGCTGACGACCGCGCACTATTACACGCCCTACGGTCGTCTGATTCAACGCTCCTACGCGAGCGGCTCGCTCTACGACTACTACAACCGCCCCGACCTGGAGCAGACCGGCCCCGCGCCGCGGACGCAGACCAATCCTTCGACGCCCGTCGCGCCGAACGCGCCTCTGACGCAGCCGACGCCCGCGCCGACTCCGTCGGGGCCGCCGGTTCGCACAGCCGGGGGACGCGTCTTCTACGGCGGCGGCGGCATCACGCCCGACTACGTGGTCAAGCCGCTCGAAGTCGCGACGCCCGTGCGCGCGCGAATCTTCGAGGAGGCGTTCTACTTCTCGCGCCAACTCCTCGGCGGGCAGGTCGCGGGACTCGAAAACTACCGCGTCAACTCCGAGCCGCAGTTCGACCGCAACGCGCGCCCGACCGACTTCCCCGTCAACGACAAGGTCGTCGCGGCGTTCCTCGACTTCGTCAAGCGCGACCCCGAAGCGGGCATCACGCCCGCGCAGGTGCAGCGCGACATCGAGTACGCGAAGCTCCGCATCCGCGAGAACCTCGTCAACGCGGCCTACGGCGGCGACGCCGCGACGCGCTTCCTTCTCGACAGCGACCCGCAGGTGACCCGCGCCCTCGAACTCTTCCCCGAAGCGAAGGCGCTCGCCGCGAACATCGCCGGGAAGGCGCAGTCCGAATAAAAGTCGGCGGCGGGCCGCAAGGCCACGCTCCGGTGAAACTGTCCACGGCGGCGCGCGCATCAATAGAACTTGCGCGCGCCGTTCGTGTGAAGAGAGACTTCATCTGACGCATCCGGCGATGAGGAACGAGCACAGACATTTTGATGACGAGGAATGATGACTAACATCTCCCGCAAAAATCTGTTCGCGCGGACGGTCGCCTTGCTGCTCCTGCTCGCGGCACCGGCGGTCTCGTGCGCGCAAGGCCAGCCGTCGAACCTGACCTTTCTCGACGGCAGGGAGTCGTTCACCGTTCCCTTCGAGATGGTTGACAACCGCATCTTCGTCGGCGTGTGGCTCGAAGGGAAAGGGCCGTTCAAGTTCGTCCTCGACACGGGCGGCAACGCGGCGCTCTCGGTCGAGACGGCGAAGAAGATCGGCGCGAAGCTCGGCAACGAAATCCGCGGGAGCGGCGCGGGCGAGTCGGTCGTCACCGCCTGGGAGACGAGCGTCGCGGAGACGCGAATCGGCGGACTCGCGCTCAAGGGTCAGGGCTACAACGTCTTCGACTTCTCCGACATGAGACACGTCTTCGGCGCGCAGACCTTCGACGGCGTCATCGGCCTCCCCATCTTTTCCCAGACGGTCGTCCGCGTTGACTACGCGCGCAAGCTCCTGACCTTCACGAAGCCTTCGAGTTTCAGGTACGGCGGCGCGGGCGCGTCCGTCCCGCTCGAACTTAACGGCTTCATCCCCGTCGTGCGCGGCGAGGTTGACGGCGTCGGCGCGCGCTTCGGACTCGACACGGGCGACCGCTCGGCCCTGACGCTCAAGAGTCCGTTCGTCGCCGAGTACAAGCTGCGCGAGAAGTACGCGCCGGAGGTCGAGGCCGTGACCGGCTTCGGGATAGGCGGCCCCGTCCGCGCGCAGGTCACGCGCGTCGGCGCGTTGAAGTTCGGCGGCGGCGAGGTCAGAGAGCCTGTGACACGACTCTCCTTGCAGAAATCGGGCGCGTTCGCCGCGGGCGACGTGGCGGGCAACATCGGCGGCGCGATACTCAAGCAGTTCACGTTGACGTTCGACTACGGCAGGCGGCTCCTCTACCTTGAGAAGAGTTCTTCATACGGTCGGCGCGACACATACGACCGCGCGGGGCTTTGGCTCAGCCGCAGCGCCGACGGGCGTTTCTTCGAGGTCTTCGACGTGGTGGCGAACGGCCCGGCTGCCGAGGCCGGACTCAAGGCCGGAGACCGCGTCGTCGCCTTCGACGGCAAGAGCGTCGAGACTCTTCAACTCATCGCCGCGCGCGAAGAGTTGAAGGACGCGGCGCGCAAGAGCGTGCGCCTGACCGTGCAGGACGGCGAGCGCACGCGCGACGTTGTCGTCACGCTCAGGGATTTGGTCTGAACTTCTTCGCCCACGCGATCATCATTGTCCGGCCCGGCGGGTGATGACGAACGACACAGACTCCGATACGACAGAGCCGCCCGCGCCGACGCTCCTGCGCGCGCTCGACTGGGCGAACATCGTCTATCTCGGCATACTCCCAGCGCTCGCGACCTTCTCGCTGACCTACGCATACGGGCATCCCGCGCCGCTGCTCCTCTTCTTGGGAGGCTCGGCGGCGGTCGGCGTCTATCTCGCCGCCGTCTATACCTACGCGCCGCGCTCGCGCACACCGGGCGCTGCGCTGCTGCAACTGCTCGACGGCCCGGCGTGGGTCGTCGTCTCGCTGATGTTGAAGGACGGGAGGCCGCTCGCCTTCGCCGTCGAGGGCTTTCTCGTTGACGGCACGGCGACGTGGGTTTCGCTGCTCCTGCTCGCGGCGCGCTCGCCGCTCCCGACGCGTGGGCAGAGGCGCGCGACGATTGCCTTCATGCTGGCCGCGCTCGCCGCGAGCCTCTCGCTCGCGTGGCCGTACCTCCGCGCCGTCGCCCGCGACGAGTGGGGCGGCGCGAGCCTGTCGCTGCTCGGCGTCGGCGCGGCACAGGGCGCGCTCACGTGGTACAGACTCTTCAGCCGCGACGAGGTCGTCCGCCCCGGCGACGGGGGCGTGCCCTACCTCGCGCCGCTCCTCCTCGCGTGGGTCGCCGCGATGATCGCCGGCAACGTGCTCCACGAATTCGCGCACGCGCCCACGCTCGTCCGCTGAAAATCAAAATCAAATGCGAACAAGGAGCGAGCCGACGGAGTCGGCGGCAGAACGTAGCCCGCAGCGTGAGCCGCGGGCTACATTCTGCCGCCGACTGACGGCGCTATTCGGCTTTTGCTCCCTGCTTTCGGGTGTTTGCCGCGCGCCTCGCGGGTTTGGTGCGCGAGGGTGGCGTCGGACGCGCGATGAGCGGTTCGCTGTGGCCGTCTTCGAGCGCGCGGCCCTGCTCGATGCTCGCGACGGGAACGACGAACTTCGTGCGGCGCGTGACGCTGTCGAGCATCTTCTGCAAGGTGGCGTCGTCAACCGCCGAGTCGTTAACGTCGCTCGTTTTCAACTCGTCGCGGAGTCGCGCGACGGTGTTCGTGCCGCGGTCGTACACGTCCGGGTAGATGTAGAGCACGCGCGACTCGACGACGAGCGTGTCGTAGTTGATGTCGAATTCAAGCGGCGTGTCGAGTGCGACCGCCAGCGTGCGCGTCGAGTGCTTGGCGGCCTCGATGCGCTTGCGCGAGACGGGAAGCGAGCGAGCGGCGACGATCTTCTCGGCGAGGTCGTAGAGGTCTGGGAGAAGCATCCTGACGCAGCCGTGCGAGACCAGATTTCCGAGGTTGCTCGGCCCCGTCGCCTGATGAATCAGGTACGCGTCGCCGAGCGGAATCTTCAGCTTGCCGATGGGGTTTCGCGGGTCGCCCGCCTTGATGACTTCGCCGGGGCGCACGCCCTTGTGCGTGCCGACCCAGTCGGACGCGGGCGGAATCCACGCCGGGTTCCAGATGATCTCACGCGCCTCGCGCTCGCCGATGTAGATCGGATACTGCTTCATGCCGACGCCGACCGTGTACGACTTCACCTCCTTGCCGTCCTGCCAGAGCGTCAGGCGGAACGACGGCACGTTGAGCGTGAGCTTGATGTCGGGCCGGCCCGGCTGGAACTCCGCCCGTTCGATGTGGCCGCCGGTTTTTCTGTCCTCGCGCTCCGACTCGAAGCGGTCGTAGCGGATGAAGCTCTGCTGCTGACCCGATACGCCGCGTGCCGCGCCCGACGCGAGCAGAACGAGCGCGAGCGCCGACGCCTTAAGAATCCGACTCGTAAACATGAATGCTTGTCTCCCTCCCTGACGAAAATCCCCGCGCCCTTTCGAGAGGGAGAGATGCGCGCGGGCCTTCAAACTTTACGCGGGGGTGGTTGGGGTTCGTTACTGTTATCCAACGAAATGGCCGCCCGGCGCAAGCGCAGAGTCGTCGAGTCAAAGGCGACGCGTGGGCGTTCAGAAGCCGATGACGTGGAAGTAGAGCAGCGCGGCCTGCACGACGCCGATGAAGAAGCCGATGGCGAGGCCGAACAGCTCGATGGTTCGGAGGTGCTGCTTCGCGACCGAGAGCACGAGGTCTTCGAGCTTCGTGATCGGGTAGCCCGAAACCTTCTCGCGCACGATGCCGCCGATGTCGAACTCGGCGATTGCCGCGGGCAGGCGCTCGCGCGCGGCGGATTCAATTCGGTCGGCGAGCGTCGCGCCGGCGCGGCGAACCTTCTCCTCCGGCACGAGGTCGCCGACGCGACCGATTGGCAACACTAAAAGCTTTTCGACCTGCGCCGTCAGTATCGCGTTGATGGTGCGCGCGGTCTCCTCGCGCGAGAGCACGCTCATCAACCCGCGCGTGAGAAAGCTCTTCAACTGCTCCGCCGAGTCGGGGCGCGCGTGTTCGAGCAGCGCGCGCAAGGAATGCGGCTTGAGGCGCTGGAGCGCGTCGGTCGCGTAGGCCGAGACCGAAGTCGAGAGTTCGGTGCTGCGCGCGACGGAGAGGATGCGTTCGGCGATCTGGTCTTTGATCGTCTCCAACTGTTCGGGCGCGACGTTGCCGACGAGTTCGTTGACGGGGCGCGCGAGCACGCCGTCAATCGTCGAGTTGAGGAAGTCTTCGGCCTGCCGCTCGAACGCCTCGCCCGAAAGGTACTCGCCGACGCGTTTGGGGAGAGTCTTGTTGACGAGGTCGTCAACCTCGCCGTGAATGCGCTCGCGCGAGATGAAGATTTTTTTGAAGAAGGAGAGCTGCGTGTAGTAGTCGTCAACCTCGCGCTTGATGAGCGCGCCGATCTGCTTGCGCGTGCCCTTGTTCGTCGCGATGTCGGTGAGGTGTTGAACTATCGGCGGCACCTGGCTGTCGATGCGCTCCTTGATGACGGCGACGGTGTCGGGCGTGAACATCTCGGCGAGCGTGGCGCGGCTCGCGGCGAGTTCGTCAATGCGCGTGGAGACGAACTCTCTCACCTTCGACTCGAACCCGCGCTCGGTGACGACCCCGCGGAAGCGGTTCTCGACGAAGCCCAAGACCTGCTCGAAGGTTTCGGGGCTGACGGCGTCGCCGAGTCGCTGCGAGAGGATTTCGTCAACGCGGCGGTCAACGAAGTTGCCGACGGCCTCCGCGGTCTCTTCGCTTCGGAGCACGCCCGCGATGTGCTCGGCGATGCGGAGTTGCAGCGCGGCGAGCGCGTCGAGGACGGGCGCGCGCACCTGCCGGGGGATAGCGTCGAGTGCGGTCGTGTAGTTCCGGTTGAGCAAGTCCTCTGTGTACGAGCCGACGAAACTCTCGACCTTGCGGCGGAAGAATCCGGTCTCGAAGAGGGCGTGCACGACCGTATCCTGCGAGACGAGTTCGTTGCCGACGGCATTGCCGATGGTCTGCGCGAGCCGCTCGCGGTGGCGCGGGATCATGCCCTGCGGCCAGACGGTGACGCCGAGGAGTTTGACGGGCTTGTGAGGCCGGAACAGCATCCGCACGGCGAGCCACGCCGCGCCGTAGCCGTGAAAAGTCGCCACGGCGATGATGATGAACAGCTCGAACCACTTGCTGTGGACGACCTCGTCGAACCATCCGATGGCGAGCACACCGACTCCCCCGAGCGCGCCGCGAAAATTTGAATCGGGACGAGTGGAATGCTAAACGCGTCGGGCGGAGTGCGTCAAACGAAAAGGCAAAAGTAAAAAGGCAAAGATGGTACAGGCAAGCGCGGGCGACCGCGTCGGCGCTAAAGTCTGAAGCGGCGGCGAGCCGTCAGGCCGCGGTGCGCGCGATGTGGCTGCGCTCAGATGCCGCTTGCGGTCGCTCCGCTCTTTTGCCTTTTGCCTTTTTACTCTTGCCTTCGGCCACAAGGTCGGCGAGCGCGCATTCAAGATTCGTGTACATGAACTTGAAGCCGCGCTCGACGAGGCGTTCGGGGATGCAGCGCCTTCCGGTGAGCGCAAGCTCGGCCTCAGTCCTGAGCAGGAACGAGCCGGCGCGCACGAGCCAGGCGGGCACGCGCGGACTCCAAGGACGCCGGAGCGCGCAGCGAAGCTCGCACATGAACTCGGCGTTCGTCACGGGGCAAGGGCCGGTCGCGTTGAAGACTCCTTCCGCCGTCTCGTGCTCGACCGTCCAGAGAACGAGACGGCAGAAGTCGCGCACGTGGAGCCAACTGATGTACTGTCGCCCGCCGCCGGTCGTTCCGCCGAGATAAATTCGCGCAAGCCGCGCGAGTTTCGGGAACGCGCCGCCGTCGCGGCCCAACACGAAGCCAATGCGGAGCAGAACCTTTCGCGTGCGCGGAAATTCCTGTGAGTCGAACGCGCGCTCCCACTTCAAACAGACTTCCACTGGAAACCCTTCGCCCGCCGGAGCGCTCTCGTCGCAGACGCGTGCCCCGGCGTCGCCGTAGATCGCGAGCGAGCCTGACTGAACCAAAACCTTCGGCGGCTCGGCGCACGCGCGCACGGCTCGGCCTATCGCTTCGACAGAGCCGACGCGCGACTCGACGATCTCGCGTCGGTTCTTCGCCGTG
>DASRCS010000037.1:0-28319 GCA_035652995.1 Pyrinomonadaceae bacterium | reverse complement strand
CGTATGCGATAATCCGCAGCGTGGGCAGCTCAGGCTGTTCATCGGGGCGGCTCCTGTGTAGAGAAAGTTTGGTCACTTCCTATTACACCGGGTCGCCCCGCTCTTTTCAAAGACCGAGCATTACCTTTTGAGCACTACCGTAAAAATAGTTTTACTTCGCTAAGACCTTACAAAACTTCTTTTCCAATTATTATTTCATACAGCCTGTTTAAGTCATTTTCATCGTAGAACTCTATTTCTATTTTTCCTTTGCCACTATTGTTAACGGTAATATGAACTTTTGAACTTAATTTTCGACGCAATTTGTCTTCAGCAAACTTTAAATTAATATCTTCTTTAACATGAGTTGAAACAGCGGCACTTGACTCAACTCCCTCGATAATCTCCTTTATTGCTCGCTCTGTCTGCCGGACAGAAAGTCCTCTATCCACGATATTCTTGGCTAGCTTTCTTTGTATATTTGGATCATCAATTCCTAGTAGAGCTCTTGCATGTCCCATCGAAAGCTTTTCTGACTCCACAAGATGTTGAATATCTTCAGGAAGGCGCAAAAGCCTTAAATAGTTAGTAATAAAGGTTCTATCTCTTCCTACTCTTTGAGCCAGAGCTTCTTGTGTTATCTCAAGTGTTTCTATTAGCCGTTTATAGGCGTATGCTTCTTCAATGGCATTAAGCTCTTGCCTTTGGATATTTTCTATTAAGGCCAATTCCAGCATTTTATCTTCAGGAATTTCCTTTACGACACAAGGAACCTTCTGAAGATTAGCTCGTTGAGCTGCGCGCCATCTACGTTCACCCGCAACAAGCTGATATTTTTCACTAGAAATTTTGCGGACAAGTAGTGGTTGGATCACCCCATTTGATCTAATGGATTGAGCAAGCTCCTCTAAGCGCTCTTCGTTAAAATTCGTCCGCGGCTGGAAACTATTCGGTTCGATAAGATCAATGTCTATTTCTATCATCTCCTCCGTTGACATCGCTGGCTTGTCCGACAGCAGTGCGCTCAAGCCCCGTCCTAATGCTCTTCTTGTCATGAGCCATTATCTCCTTTGCTAGTTGAAGATAGCTTTCAGCTCCCCTTGACTTTATGTCATAGAGAATCACTGGCTTACCATAACTAGGCGCTTCTGCCAAGCGAACATTACGAGGAATTACAGTCTCAAAAACTTGATTGCCATAAAAATCCCTTAGATCAGCAGCTACCGCCGTTGAAAGGTTTGTACGTTCATCATACATTGTAAGAAGCAAGCCTTCAATTGTTAAAGATGAATTAAGTGAACGACGAATCCGAGCAAAAGTATCGAATAATTCGGTTACACCCTCAAGGGCATAATACTCACATTGTATTGGAACTAAGAGAGAATTGGCGGCGGTCAACGCATTCAAAGTGAGAATACCTAACGAAGGAGGGCAATCAATTATTATAAAGTCATACTGATCCTGGAGACCACTAATAGAATCTTTCAATTTATATTCCCGCTTATCTATTTCTACCAACTCTACCTCTGCTCCGATAAGATTTCTATCTGAAGGAAGAACTTTGAGAAGCGGTAATTCTGTGTTTTGTATAACATTAAAAGGTGTTTCGTCGAGTACAAGTACATGATATAAACTACGCCGTAAGCCACCTCTTTGTATGCCTACTCCCGATGTCGCGTTAGCTTGGGGGTCTGCATCAATCAATAAAACTCTATTATTTGATAAAGAGAGAGCAGCAGATAAATTAACGGAGGTGGTTGTTTTGCCAACCCCCCCCTTTTGATTAGCTACTGCTATAGTCTTAGCCATCAGTATCTATTCTTATTCCTCTGAGAATCCATTTAATGCCTGTAAATTAACATAATTTATGCGAATCAGGAGTTTAAAAATATCCACGCTGGAAATAAAGGATTTAGGAGAGCAGCATTCGAGGGGATCGTATCTTGCTACTCGTAAATTGTTGATTCTTCATGGCTTATTTCAACTCCTGATCGCTTTAGTACTGAAACCCAAGAGGAAAATAGCTTGTGAGATTCCAAATTTTGAATTAGAGATATGTAAGTACAAATTAGCACTCTACATCATTTATCTCTAAAACACTACACGTTTCACGTGACACAAACTTAAACGTGCTACGTGAAACATATTAATTATACAGGTTTAAATGGTTTTTTAGATAAAAAAGAAGAACAGAAAGAGCGCCCGGGGTAATTCCAGGGATATGCCGAAGATCTCCAAAATTAAAGGGGCGTGCACGATTAAGTCTCTCTACCATTTCATTTGATAGACCGTTAATTTGAGAATAGTTTAGATTATTCGGAATAACCAAACTATCATAATGCTTAATTTTCTTGTTAATTTGTTCTTGTGACTGGATATATCCTAGATATAAAAGATCAGCCAAAGCCGTTTCCAAGTCATATAAAGTTATATTTGATTTGATAGTTGAGGGTAAATACTCATAAAGAACCTTTAGCTCAAAGTTTGGAAACTGATAAAGGTCTGCTAAAGAGATAGAGTCTCCTAAATCCTTCTTAGTTAGATGTGAAAGTTCGAGATACTGAGAATCTGACCGCTTAAATCGAGTTTCAATCAGTGTATTTCTTAATAGGGCTAAGCGATCACGTCTTTGTGTAAATAGATTCCATTGTTGATTATTTAGAAGGCCAAAATATCTCCCGTATGGAGAAAGTCTATGGTCGGAAGTATCGTAGCGAAGCATTAAACGATTTTCTGCTCTTGAGGTAAATATACGATAGGGTTCATCAACACCTTGGGTTATTAAATCATCTATTAATACGCCGGTATATGCTTCATCACGTCTAAGCCTAAATCCTGGGCGGTTTTGGATATGAAGCGCTGCATTAAGGCCAGCTAGAAATCCTTGGCAGGCAGCCTCCTCGTAGCCGGTCGTACCGTTAATTTGGCCTGCAAAAAAAAGGCCTTGAATACGCGTTGTTTGAAGAAATGGAGTAAGCTCTCGCGGATCAACAAAATCATATTCAATTGCATAACCTGGTCGGATGATCTTTGCTTCATCAAGCCCCGGAATTTTATGAACCAATTCTATTTGAAGGTCGGAAGGAAGAGATGTCGAAAAACCATTTAAATATACCTCATAAGTATTATGTCCCTCAGGCTCGAGAAAAAGTTGATGCCGGGATTTACTGGGAAATTTGACGACTTTGTCCTCAATTGAGGGACAATATCGCGGCCCTATTCCTTTGATTTGACCAGAATAAAGTGGAGATTCTTGAATATTGTTGCGTATTGTTTGATGAACCTCTTGGTTAGTATATCCAATAAAGCAGGTAATCTGAGGTTGTTCTATATTCTCCGTCGAAAAGGAAAATGGAACTGGGCGCTCGTCTGCGGGTTGCGGTTCAAATTTGCTCCAATCTATAGTTCGTGCGTCGAGGCGAGGAGGCGTACCAGTTTTCAGACGGCCAACCGGGAACCCAAGCTTTTTTAAATTTTCAGCCAGCTCAATTGATGCTGGTTCACCAGCACGTCCAGACTGGTAGGTTGAGCGTCCTGTATGAATGAGACCATTTAAAAAAGTTCCTGTTGCGAGAACAACTGCTTTGGCGCCCAGACGTCTAGTATCCTGAAGAAGAACGCCTTTGATCCTCCCATTATCTACAACTAAGTCAATTACTAGACCTTGGCGAAGGTGTAAATTGGGCGTGAATTCAAGCGTTTGACGCATCTCTGCCCGATATAAAGCTCGGTCGGCTTGGGCGCGAGGGGCCTGCACGGCGGGGCCGCGAGAACGATTGAGTAAACGGAACTGTATGCCGGTGCGGTCAATGATCCGACCCATGATACCGCCGAGAGCATCAATTTCTCGGACTAGATTCCCTTTGGCAATTCCGCCCACCGCCGGATTACAGGACATCTGCCCAATCATCTCCAGACTGAGAGTCACCAAGGCCGTTTCACAGCCCATACGTGCACTGACAGAAGCAGCCTCACAACCGGCGTGTCCCGCACCAATTACAATTACGTCAAAATCTTCGTCGAAGCTATCTTTCATTTGCCTATACAGAAAGTGGAAAAAATTTGAGAAAGCACATCCCCGGGTGTTGTTTCACCTGTTATCTCATCAAGAAATTTCAAAGCCTGATATAACTTTGCTGCTATCAACTCCTCACTAATTTTTTGTTGAAGCAATCTTTCGGATTCGTCAAGCGCCTCCCCTATTCGCCTGAGAAGCTCATAGTGTCGTGCATTGGTTATTACAAAATTATCCTCATATGTTTTAGCTGACGAAAAGGGTTCAATTATAGTAGTGCGGAGCCTCTCAATCCCATCTCTAGTTTTTGCGGATACCGAAATAATAGCTGAATTCACCTTTGCGCCTCGTGCGTTCTCAATGCGAAAGCCTTCCAAATCGTTCTTGTTAAGCGCAATTACAAAAAGGTTATCAGAGGCCTCCTTAATAATTAAATGATCTTCGGTTGCAAGAGGCTGAGAACCGTCAAGAACTACAATAACAAGGTCGGCATCAGAGATGGCGCGACGAGTACGCTCAATTCCTAACTTTTCTATCTTATCCGTTGCTGTCCGTACTCCGGCTGTATCAGTAATTAGAATCGGTATGCCTTCAATATTTACGACCTCGCTAAGAGTATCTCTAGTGGTTCCGGGGACATCCGTGACAATAGCCCTGTCTGCTGACAGTAAACCATTGAAAATACTGGACTTACCGACGTTTGGCCGCCCGACAAGTGCAATGCGTATCCCTTCTTTCAAAAGCCTTCCCCTGCGGAATGTGTCGGCCATCTCTTTTACTTCGTCAGAGAGTCGGGATAAATTCTTTGAAAGATCATGGAGAACGTCAGAAGGGAGATCGTCTTCAACAAATTCAAGTGATGATTCAAGCAAAACTATAATCTCTATCAGCGAATCTTTAATCGGTTGAAGCCGTGCTGAAAGTTCGCCGCCGAGTTGCTGTGTCGCCTGCCGCACCGCGGCGTGCGTCTGGGCGTCAATCAGGTCGCGCACGGCCTCGGCTTGAGTAAGGTTGATGCGCCCATTGATGAGGGCGCGCATCGTAAATTCGCCGGGATTAGCCGCTCGCGCGCCGAGGAAAAGAAGGGAATCAATCACGCTCAATAAAAGGGGGGGTGAGCCGTGACAACTAAATTCTACGACATCCTCTCCTGTGTAAGAGTGTGGAGATTTGAAATACGTGACGAGCGCACGGTCTATAACTTCGCCGTTGTCCCGATGATGAATCGCTTTTAAATAGACGCGGTTTGGCTCGGGACTGAACTCCGGGTCGAGAGTGAGGGAACGCGTGAGTACGAGAGAGTCTTTCCCGCTGATGCGAATTACGCCGATTGCGCCGCGCCCCGGTGGCGTCGAAAGTGCAACGATGGTATCTGCCGACACTACGAAAAAAAGGTCGCATGGGTGTTGACACTCGTGCGACTCGCCTGAGTAAATTTAGTTTTTAGCCGAGCTTTTCGGACTCACCTTCAACCGCCGCGCATTACCTTCGCCGACCGACTCGGTTAAGAGGTCGCCTTCATCAGCCAAAGTAAGATGAATGACGCGCCGCTCACTCGCATTCATCGGGCCGAAGAAAAACGGCAGGCCGGTCGAGCGGACTCGGTCGGCGGCGTGGCGCGCCATGGCTCGGAGTTCAGTCTCGCGCATCGCGCGGAAGCCGTCAACGTCGCAGACAAAGCGCTCACCTTCCGAGAGGCCGCGCGCGAAGGCTTGATTGACGAAGTGTTCGACCGCGTCGAGCAGTTCGCCGCCCTCGCTTCGCAGAAGCAGAGAGTCCTCGCCGCTTATGTTCAGCGTGCAGACGCCCTCGCCCTCGTCCGTCTCGGCGTGGAGGCCGAAGCCGGCGGAGCGAAAGATGTCGTTCAGAAATTGACGAGCCTGTTCGTGTGATTCTTTCATGTGAGGAGAAGTATCGCGAAACTTTCGGCGGCTGTAAAGAAGCCGTCGAAGGTTTCAAGTGGGCGCGTCAATCAACTCGCGCGGAAAGCTCAGGTGGCGCGCGCGTCGGTCAACTTTTTCTTCGGTCGCGTGCCGGCGCGATCCTTCTCCTGCGGCGGCGGCGCTTCGTCGTCCTCGGACTTGAGCATCCGGTTTATCAAAAACTGCTGGCCGAAGCCGACGAGGTTGCCGACCAGCCAGTAAACGAGCAGGCCAGCGGGCGCGCTCCAGAGGATGTAGAGCATCATCAGAGGCATGACGACGGCCATCATCTTGCGCTGGAGCGGGTCGGCGGAAGGAGCGGGCGTGATCAACTGCAAGACCAGCATCGAGCCGGCCATGAGGAGCGGGAGAACGTGAATCGTGTACGGCTCAGCCGCCGAGAGGTCTCGAATCCAGAGAAACGACGCCTGTCGGAAGTCAATCGAGTTGACGATTGCCGCGTAGAGCGCGAACAAAAAGGGCATCTGAATCAGAAGCGGCAGACAACCGCCGAGCGGATTTCCCTCCTTCATCAGACGAAGTTGCTCCATCTGCAACTCCTTCAAACGCGGGTCGCTCTGCTTCATCCCCTTGATCTTTTCCTGTATCTCCTTCATCCGCGGCGCGAGCTTCTGCGCCTTCTTCATTGACTTGGTGGAGCGCCACTTGAGCGGGAAGAAGAGCATGTAGATGACGACGGTGAAGATGATGATCGCGAGTCCGTAGCTGCCGGTCAGTCTGTTGATGTGTTTGATTGACCAGAGGATCGGCGTCGCGAGCGGCTGCGTGACGCGGCGGTGCCAGCCAAAGTTAATGAGCTGCCCGAGGTCAACCTGCCGCCCGGCGCTTTTGCTGATTAGCTCGCTCGTCTCCTGCAACTGATCGCGGTCTTTCGGCCCGGTGTAGATGTAAGTCGCCGACCCGTCTGCGGGGACGGGGACGTAGCCGGTGATTAAAAACCTGTCTTCTTTCTTGCCGTCGGCTGAGTACTCGTACTTTTCCGTCCGAAATTCGAGACCCAGCAGAGGCTGCGGCAAGATCAGAGTCATCGCGAAATAAGTGTCGCCGACACCGGCCCATTGAGCTTGACCGTCGAACTTCTTAACGTGCGGGCTGTCTTTCGACTGATCAATTTGCGCGCCCGACAGATGCTCGACGCTGTCGCCGACGGCGGCGATGCCTTCCGGGGCGATTGAATAATATGTGTAGTGTGATACGCCCTGGTCGCCGATGTTCGGGCCGACGGCTATCCTCGCGCCGGGGAGGGGCTGGCCGCCCTGAGAAATCTTCGTTTCAAGTTTGACCGTGTAATTGTCGGCGTCGAACGTGAGCCTCTTCAAAACTTCGACGCCGCTCGCGGGATCGGTCATCGAGAGTTCGACCGTCTTCTGCTCGCCGTTCTTCAAATCCAGACTGGCGTCACCCGCGTCGCCTCCGACGCCTTTGATCGCAAAATTTCTCGACGCGAGCGCGGAGTCGAGGTCGTCCCGCCCGGTAAAAATCCTGAGCGGGAACAGGCCGCGCTTTGCCCCCTCCTGCGAAATCAATTCGAGCTTCTGCGGGTTATCTTTCGTGCTGGCGATTGAATAGAGAGGCTTTCCCTCGCCGTCCTCTTTGGTTCGCTTGAGCACCCAACTCTTCGCGACGCCGCCGCGGCTGTCGAGTTGGATTTCGTAGAGCGGGGTCGAGACGGTCAGAGTCCGCTGGGCCGTGGTGTCGGGGGCGCTGGCAGGAGTCGCGTTCTGCGACTCAGCCGGCGCGGCTTGCGCGGTCGGCGTCGGGGCGGGCGTGGCCGTGGGCGACGCTTCCGGGGAGTTGGCGTTCTGCTGCGGATTCTTCGGAGGGAAGAGATAACTCCATCCGAAAAGAATTACTGCCGAAAGAACGACGGCGATTAAAAGGCGCTTCTGTTCCATCTATTTCATGCTTCTGGACAGTGAAATTATACGAAGCAGTTTCCGAGTCCGTTGCCGCTTATTTAACCGGGTCATAGCCACCGGAATGAAAAGGGTGGCAGCGCGAGAGTCGGCGCACTCCCATCCAACTGCCGCGCAGCGCCCCGTAGCGACTGATCGCCTCGAGCGCGTACTCCGAACAGGTGGGAACGAATCGGCATGAGGGCGGAAGGAGGGGCGAAATGAACGCCTTGTAGAAACGGAGTAAACTTGTGAGAACCGTCTTCACCGCTTACGCATCAATCCCACGAATCGGCTCGTGCTCGTCCTGCCGAACCTGCGCGACGATTCGCGCAAATTCCTCCGCAACAGCGTCCGACTTCACGTCCAGCAGCGAGCGACGAGCGTTGATGACCCAGTCGTACCTGCTCTTCAAAGCGTCGAGTCCGGCGCTGTTTTGCCGGAAAGCCTCGCGCAGAAGTCGCTTCGTCCGGTTCCGGTCAACCGCGCGGCGCGACATCTTTTTAGATGCCGTTATCCCCAGCCGGTGACGCTCAAGACCGCTGACTAAAACGAAGACAGTCATAAAACGACTGTCAAAGCGTTTCCCCGAATTATAAACCGCGCGGAATTCCGCCGGATTACGCAAGCGTGCGTCTTCACGCAAAACAGTTCGGCTCAGTAGTGCGAAGGAGTCAGGCGTTTGCGACCCTTGGCCCGCCGCCTCTTTAAAACCAGGCGACCGCCCTTCGTCGCCATGCGCGCACGGAACCCGTGAGTCTTCGCGCGGCGTCGGTTGTTCGGTTGAAATGTACGCTTCGGCATAAGTCATCTATCCTTTCGATAAGTGAAAGGGCTAAGACTAGCTTCTAAAGTAAATGATGTCAAGGAACTGAAGCCGGGCAATCTTGACGCTGCAAAATTGCGCGTGTTAGACTTCCGCTCTTTAAGTACATCGCAAACTTTATGCATAGGTAAGGTTTGCGCCACTCTGCGCCGTAGCGAGAGCGAACATTTATTCTCATGAGCACGCTGGCCTTCGCCGAATCCATCCAACTCGTGCCCGACGGCACGCTCGTGCTGCACATCGTGATCATCGTCACGATGGTCTTCGTGCTGAACCGGATTCTCTACAAGCCGATCACGCGCGTGCTGGGCGAGCGCGAGCACCGCACGCGCGGTCGTTCCGGCGAGGCGCACGAAATACTCCGGCGCGTCTCTGAGAATCTGTCGCGGTACGAGAACAGCTTGAGGCAGGCGCGCGCAGACAGCTATCGCCTTCTTGAGCAGCAGCAGGCCGAGGCTGCCGGCGAGCGGCAGCGCAGAGTCCTGGCGGTGCGCGGCGAGTTGGAAGGGCAGATCGAAGAGCAGAAGCAGGAGATTCACGCGCAGGCCGAGGACGCGCGCATCACGCTCGAAGGCGAGGCGCGCCGCGCGGCTGCGAGCATCACTTCTCAGGTTCTCCGACGATAATCGAGCGTCAAGAAATGGTCGGACGTTAAAGGCCCGGCGCGCGTAAGTTCGTACATTAAATAGAATGTTCTTCAGTCAACACATCACACTCGGTCTATTAGAAATTGACTGGCAGGATTTGCTGCCGACGATTGCCAGAACTTTCAACCTTCTGCTCTTCGTCGCGGTGCTCTACTACATCCTCGTGCGCGTCTTCAAACTCGGCGACGCATACCGCGGGCGGCGGGATGAGATTCGCGACGACCTGATGCGCGCGCGGGAGGAGCGCAACGCCGCGGTCGAGAGGTTGAAGGAGGTCGAGGGCCGTCTGGCGCGGCTCGACGCGGAGACCGAGGCGATTCGCGCACAGGCGCAGAGAGAGGCCGCCGAGGAGCGCGCGCGCATCGAGCGCTCGACCGACGAAGAGATCAAAAAGATTCGCGAGCAGGCGCGGCGCGAGATCGAGAGCGCCGCCAAGACCGCACGCGCCGAGCTGCGCGCCTTCGCCGCCGAGCAGAGCGTCAGGTTCGCCGAGGAGTTGATCCGAAGTGACATCCGGCCAGAAGACGACGCGCGTCTGGTCGGCGAGTACGTCGAAGAGTTGGGAGGTGCGAGGCGTTGAGCTTGCAAGCGGTTGCGCGCCGATACGCGGTCGCGCTGGCTGACGTGGTGACGGCGCGCGGCGAGTCGCAGAAGGTTCGCGAGGAGTTGTCGGGTTGGGCGGAGATGATGAGTCAAAACCCGCAACTGCCCGACGTCTTCCGCCACCCGACCATTCCTTACGAACAGAAGCGCGGAGTCCTCGGCGAACTCATCAGCCGCTCGCGCGTGAGTCCGACGGCGGCGAATTTTCTGCAAGTGCTGCTGCAAAATCAGAGGCTCGCAGACCTCGTCGAGATCAACCGCCAGTTCGGGAACGAACTCGACCGCCGCGCCGGAGTCGTCAACGCGCAGGTGACGACCGCGCGCCCGCTCTCGCCTCAGGAGCAGGACGCCCTGCGGGCGAAGCTCGCGCAGGTGACGGGTAACATGGTGCGCCTTCAGTTCCAGGTTGACGACGCGCTCATCGGCGGCATCGTCACGCGCATCGGCTCGACGCTCTACGACGGCTCGGTGCGGAGCCAGTTGCAGCAGATGAAGCAGAAGATGATGGGAGAGGGTTAGTTCGATTCACGATTGATAGCCGCCGACAGCAGTCTTAACCTTCTTTGTGAATCCCTTTGCGGTCAGATAACCCGAACTTAACCGCGAAGACGCGAAGCAGGCGCGAAGGGCGCAAAGGGACAAAAGCTAAAAGCCAACGGCTAATCGCTAAAAGCTAAAGAATCATGGAACCAATCAGAGCCAACGAGATCAGCGAAATCATCCGCCGGCAGATCGAGAACTTCGAGGCGGGCATCACCGTCAGCGAGGTCGGAACCGTCATCAAGATCGGCGACGGCATCGCCGAGGTTCACGGACTCGAAAAGGTGATGGCGGGCGAACTGTTGGAGTTCCCGCACGAGGTTCGCGGCCTCGCCCTCAACCTCGAAGAGGACAAGGTCGGCGTCGTCCTCTTCGGCGAGTACCAGAACGTCAAGGAGGGCGACACGGTCAGGCGCACGGGGCGCATCATGAGCATCCCCGTCGGCGATTCGGTCGTCGGTCGCGTGGTCAACGCGCTCGGCGTTCCGATTGACGACCGCGGCCCGATCAACGCCGACGCGTACAACCCTCTGGAGCGCATCGCGCCGGGCGTCGTCGAGCGCCAGCCGGTGAAGGAGCCTTTGCAGACGGGCCTGAAGGCGATTGACTCGATGGTGCCAATCGGGCGCGGCCAGCGCGAGCTGATCATCGGCGACCGGCAGACGGGCAAGACGGCGGTCGCGCTCGACGCCATCATCAACCAGCGCGGCAAGGACGTGATCTGCATCTACGTCGCCGTCGGCCAGAAGAACTCGACCGTCGCGCAGGTCATCAAGACGCTCGAAGAGTTCGGCGCGATGGACTACTCCATCGTGGTGAGCGCGACGGCGTCAGACCCGGCGGCGATGCAGTACCTCGCGCCCTACGCCGGCGCGGCCATCGGCGAATACTTCCGCGACCGCGGTCGCCACGTGCTGACGGTTTACGATGACCTCTCGAAGCACGCCGCGGCCTACCGCGAGATTTCGCTTCTGCTCCGACGACCGCCGGGACGCGAGGCCTTCCCCGGCGACGTTTTCTATCTCCACTCGCGTTTGCTTGAACGCGCGGCGAAGTTGTCGGAGGCGAAGGGCGGCGGCTCGCTCACTTCGCTCCCGATCATCGAGACGCAGGCGGGCGACATCTCGGCCTACATCCCGACGAACGTCATCTCGATCACGGACGGGCAAATCTTCCTCGAAGCCGACCTGTTCAACTCAGGCATTCGCCCCGCGATCAACGTCGGAAACTCCGTCTCGCGCGTCGGCGGCTCGGCGCAGATCAAGGCGATGAAGCAGGTCGCGGGCACGCTCCGTCTCGACCTCGCGCAGTACCGCGAACTCGCCGCGTTCGCGCAGTTCGGCTCCGACCTCGACCGCGCGACGCAGGCGCAGCTCGCGCGCGGCCAGCGGCTCGTCGAGATTCTGAAGCAGCCGCAGTACCAGCCGATGGCGGTCGAGAATCAGGTGCTCGTCATCTGGGCCGCGACGACGGGGCAGATGGACGACATCCCCGTCGAGCACGTGCGCCGCTTCGAGTCGGACTTCCTCCGCTTCGTCGAAACGTCGCGCCCCGGCATCCTCAGCGCCATCCGCGAGAAGAAGACGCTGACCGACGAGATCAAGACGGAGATGCAGCAGGCAGTCGCCGACTTCAAGGACACCTGGAAGGAGGCCGCGCTCAACCCGCAGGCCGACCGGCGCGCGATTCCGCAGACGACCGGCGCGGCTACCGAGACGGCGGCGACAGCCGGAGCATGAAAGAAGTGATGAGTGATGAGTGAAAGGCAAGGTTTTTACCTTATCACTCATCATTCATCACTCATCACTCATCACTTTTACGATGGCTAATCTCCTCGACATACGCCGGCGCATCAAGTCGGTGAAGAACACGCAGCAGATCACGAAGGCCATGAAGATGGTCTCGGCTGCGAAGCTCAAGCGCGCGCAGGAGCGCGCCGTCTCCGCGCGCCCGTTCGCGGTGAAGATGTCGGAGGTTCTGACCGACCTCGCGTCGCGCGCGGGCGAAGACTTCCACCACCCGCTCATGGACGCGCGCGGCGACAGCCGCTACCTGCTCGTGCTGGTCACGGCGGACAAGGGTCTGGCCGGGGCCTTCAACGCGAATCTCATCAAGGCCGCGCAAGCCTTCATCAACGAGCACGCGGACAAGTCCGTCCAACTCCTCGCCGTCGGGCGCAAAGGCAGAGACTTCTTCCGCCGCCGCGGCGTCGAGATCGTCGGCGAGTACGTCGGACTCACCGGCAGGGGGAGAATCGAGCACGCCGAGGCGCTCGAAGTCGCGCGCGACGTGATGCGCCGCTTCACCGAAGACGAGGGCATTGACAAGGTCTTCGTCATCTTCAACGAGTTCCGCTCCGTCATCTCGCAGCGCGTCGTCGTCGAGCAGATTCTTCCCGTTTCGCGCGCCGAGACGGGCGCGGCTGAAGGCGTGGACACGTCGCAGCCGCAGACCTTCGTCGAGTACGTCTATGAGCAGCCGCCCGCGGAAATCTTCAGCCGCCTCCTGCCGCGACTCATCGAGACGCAGATTTACCGCGCGCTGCTGGAGTCGGTCGCGAGCGAGCAGGGCGCGCGCATGACGGCGATGGACGCCGCCTCGAAGAACGCGGGCGAGTTGATTCAGACGCTGACGCTCAACATGAACCGCATCCGCCAGGCGAGCATCACGCGCGAGATCATCGAGATCGTTTCGGGCGCGGCGGCACTTTAGAAAGTCACGCGGGATAATTTGAAGTCTTGAGGGAAGCGCAGTTTCGGCTTCCCTTTTTCCTTTCGTGAGAAGCGAGAACGATACGCGAGTCGGAAACTCACGAACCGCGCGCGGGCGCATGTGGCGTTACGGGCCTTTGGTCGCGTGGCTGTGCTTCATCTTCTTCGCCTCGACCAACAGCTTCTCGGCCTCGAACACGTCGCTGATCATCGGCCCGCTGCTGCACTGGCTCTTCCCGCACATCAGCGAGGCGGCGGTCGAAGAAGTCCACTTCTTCATCCGAAAGACCGCGCACTTCACAGAGTACGCACTGCTCGCGCTGCTGGCCGCGCGCGCCTTCCGAACTTCCGCGCGCCCTTCGCTCAGCCGCCGCTGGTGGCTCGCCTCCTTCGCGCTCGTCGCCGTCGTCGCGCTCCTCGACGAATACCACCAGAGCTTCGTCCCTTCGCGCACGTCATCGATCTACGACAGCTTCCTCGACATGACCGGCGGCGCGACCGCGCTCGTCTGCCTCGCGCTCTGGCTCGCGCGGCGGCGCAAGAGAATCGGCGACACGCTCAATCGCCGTTGAGTTTAAGGCTCGCGCTCCGGGTCTAAAACTCTGCCGCTTTTTACGGGCGGGCGTGTTATGCTTCCCGTCGCTCCCCGACACTCGTTCGAGTCTTCAGACTGGCAAGGACAATTCGCTCTATGCTGAAAAGTCTCAGGCAGGTGCGCCGCGTCTGTATCACCGGGATGGGTTGCGTGACGCCGATAGGCGTCGGGCGCGAGGCGTTCTGGTCTTCACTTCAGAAAGGCGAGAGCGGCATCCGCCGCATCGAAGGCTTCGACGTATCGGCCTCGCCCGTTCAGATCGCGGGGCAAATCCAAGGCTTCGACTGGGAGAAGGAGTTGCAGCCGAAGGATCGCCGCCACGTCGCGCGCACGGTGCCGCTCGCGCTCGCCGCGTCGCGCGAGGCTTTGGACGACGCGGGCCTTCAGCCCTCCGACTTCGACCTCGAAGAGCGCCGCGCCTTCGGCGTCGTCCTCGGCACGGGCGGCGGCGGACTCGCCTTCACCGAGGCGCAGTACAAGTTCCTCTACGTCCCCGACGCGCCCGGCACGGCGAGCGTCTATACGATCCCTTCCTCGACGCACGGCGGACTCTCGTCCGAACTCTCGATGGCCTTCGGCCTGCGCGGACTCTCGCACGTCGTCTCGACGGGCTGCACCTCCTCGACCGACTCGATAGCCTACGCCGCCCAGCACATCGCGCTCGGACGACAGGACGCGATGCTCGCCGGAGGCTCGGACGCGCCGCTCGCGCCCGGCATCCTCGGCGCGTTCTGTTTGATGAAGGTTCTGACGGAAGACTGGAACCACGAACCCGCGCGCGCCTCGCGCCCGTTCTCGCGCGACCGTTCGGGGATGGTGCTGGGCGAAGGCTCGTGGATGTACGTGCTCGAAGAGTACGAGCGCGCGCGGCAGCGGGGAGCGAAGATTTACGCCGAGATAACCGGCTACGGCGCGACGTGCGACGCGTATCATCGAGTCCGACTCGAAGACACTGGCGAAGAACCCGCGCGCGCGATGCGCCTCGCGCTCGCCGACGCCGGGCGCACGCCCGAAGAGGTTGATTACGTCAACCTCCACGGCACTTCGACCGTGCTCAACGACCGCATCGAGACGCAGGCGCTCAAGCTCGCTTTGGGCGACGCGGCGAAGAGGATTCCGATGTCGGGCACGAAGTCGCAGGTCGGACACCCGCAGGGCGCGTCGGGCGCTGCCGGACTCTCGGCGGCGCTCTGCGCTATACGGACGGGCGTCATCCCGCCGACTATAAATCTCGAAGAACCCGCGCCCGAATGCGACCTCGACTACACGCCCAACCGCGCGCGCGAAGCGGACGTGCGCGTCGCCCTCTGCAACTGCATCGGCTTCGGCTCGAAGAACAGCGCGCTCGTCGTCGAGCGGGTTTGAGATCGCTTAACCTGAAGCTTCGGAGGACTCCGGCCATGTCGTTGAGTCGTCGGCACGCGCTCGCCGCGGTCGTCGTTCTGCTGTGTTCGTTCGCGGTCGCGGCGCGCGCGGAGCAGGTCGCGGCGGAGCAGAAGCCGCCCGCGGAGATTGATCTCGTCTGGGGCGTGCAGATTCCCGTGCGCGACGGCGTGAAGCTGAACGCGACTATCTACAAGCCGAAGGGCGACGAGCGCCACCCCGTCGTCTTCACGTTCACTCCTTACATCGGCGACACGTACCACGAGCGCGCCTCTTACTTCGCGCACAACGGCTACGTCTTCGCGCTCGTTGACGTGCGCGGGCGCGGCAACTCCGGCGGGCGCTTCGAGCCTTTCGTGAACGAGGGGCGCGACGGCTACGACGTTGTCGAGTGGCTGGCCGCGCAAAGTTGGTCGGACGGGAAGGTGACGATGTGGGGCGGCTCTTACGCGGGCTTCGACCAGTGGACAACGCTCAAGGAGTTCCCGCCGCACCTCGCCACGGTCGTCCCCGTCGCGGCGGTGTATCCGGCGGTTGACTTCCCGTTCTTCCACAACGTCTTCTTCTCTTACGACATCCAGTGGCTCACATATACGAGCGGCGTCACGCCGAACGTCAACCTGTTCGGCGCGTCGCCCTTCTGGACGGAGAAGTTTCTCGCGCGCTACACGCAGAACCGCCCGTACAGGGAACTCGACCAGATCGTCGGCAACGGCTCGACCCAATTCCAGACCTGGCTTAAACACCCGACGCCCGACGAATACTGGGACGCGATGACGCCGACGACCGAAGACTACAAGCGCATTGACCTGCCCATCCTCACAATCACCGGCGACTACGACGCCGACCAGCGCGGCGCGCTCGAATACTACCGCCGACACATGCGCTACGGCTCGGAGCACGCGCGCCAGCAGCACTACCTCGTCATCGGCCCGTGGGATCACGCGGGCACGCGCACGCCGCGCGCCGAGGTCGCCGGAGTGAAGTTCGGCCCCGCGAGCCTGCTCGACATGAACAAGCTGCACCGCGACTGGTACGACTGGACGTTGAAGGGCGGGGCGAAGCCGGAGTTCCTGAAGAACCGCGTCGCCTACTACGTCCCCGGCCCCGGCGCGGAGAAATGGAAGTACGCCGACAGCCTCGACGCGATCTCGAACGCGCGTCGGACGCTCTACCTCGACTCCGACGGACAGGCGAACGACGTGTTCCATTCCGGCTTACTGCGCGACGAGCAGCCGAAGGCCAGCGAGCCGCCGGACAAATACACTTACGACCCGCTCGACACGCGCCCCGCGGAACTCGAACGCGAGGATTACGAGGACGGCAACCTCGACCAGCGCGACGTGCTCAAGATGAACGGCGACGGACTCGTCTATCACACCGCGCCGTTCGCGGAGGACACGGAGATCACGGGCTGGCTCAAGTTCGTCGCGTGGATCGCGCTCGACGTGCCGGACACAGACCTGCAAGTGCGCGTCTTTGAAATCCGCCCCGACGGGACTTCCATTTCCCTGACCGACGACCTCATGCGCGCGCGCTACCGCGACTCGCCGCGGCAGGCGCAACTGGTCAAGCCGGGCGAGATCAACCGCTACGAGTTCGACACGTTCCAATTCTTCTCGCGCCGCGTGCAGAAGGGCAGCCGCCTGCGGCTCGTCATCAACTCGCCCAATTCGATCTACGTCGAGAAGAACTACAACAGCGGCGGCGACGTGGCGGGCGAGACGGCGAAGGACGCGCGCACCGCGCACGTCACGCTCTACCACGACGCCGAGCACCCGAGCAGTCTCGAAATCCCGGTCGTGAAGTGATGCCGCGCTTCGGCCAACGCAGCGAAGAGCTTGAGCACTTAGACCTCGGCGACTACACGCCCGAAGAGTACGAGGGCTGCATGGTCGAGCTGCGGCGCGTCAACCGTTACCTGGGTGACGCGCGTGCGCTCGCGCGCTCGGTGCTGCCGGAGATTGAACGAGACACTTCGACGGAAGCCGGAGAGGGCGGCGCGCGCGGGTTCTCGCTGCTCGACGTGGGCGCGGGCACGGGCGAGTTGTTGCGCGAGGTCGCGCGTTGGGCGCGCTCGAAAAATTTAAAGGCGCGGCTGACGGGACTCGAACTGAACGAACGCTCGGCGCGCGGCATCGTCGAAGAGTCGCGCGGGTTCGACGAGATCACGGCGGTTCGAGGCGACGCGCTGCGGATGCCGTTCGGCGCGGGCGCGTTCGACTACGTGATGTGCTCGCTGTTCGCGCATCACTTCCGAGACGCGGGCGTCATCTCGGTGCTGCGCGAGATGTCGCGCGTCGCGCGCCGACGCGTCTTCCTCATAGACCTGCACCGTCACCCGGTCGCCTACTACTTTTACACGACGGTCGGTCGCCTCTTCCTTCACAACCGACTCATCCGCGAGGACGGCGCGCTCTCGATCCTCCGCGGCTTCGTCCCGCGCGAGTTGCGACACCTCGCCGAGAGCGCGGGTCTGACGGGCGCGAAGGTCGAGCGGCGATTTCCTTACCGGCTGGTTCTGAGCGGAGGCGAGAGCAGAGGTCAGAGGTCGGAGGTCGGAGGTCAGTGAAAACTTCAACGGCAATCGTCTGAAAGTGAACGCGGGCGCGGCGGTACGCGCAACTACTAACCTCTGACCTCCGACCTCTGACCTCTAAAATTTTATGTCTGACTTCGACGCGATCATCATCGGCGGCGGCCCGGCGGGCGCGGGCGCGGCGATTCATCTGGCAGCGGCGGGCGCGCGCGTGCTCGTCGCCGAGCAAAAGAAGTTCCCGCGCGCGAAGCTGTGCGGCGAGTTCATTTCGCCCGAATGTCTTGAACACTTCGCGCGGCTCGGCGTGTCGGAACGGATGACGCGCGCGGGCGGCTCGCAAGTCTCGGAGACTGTCTTCTACGCGCCGAGCGGTCGCGGACTTTCGGTGCCGAGCGAGTGGTTCGGCGGCGGCGCGCAGGGCGCGCTCGGACTCAGCCGCGCCGAGATGGACAACAACCTTCTGGCGCGTGCGCGTGAAGTCGGGGCGAGCGTGATCGAAGAAGCGACGCTCGCCGGAGTGGTCGTCGAAGGCGGTCGCGTGTGCGGCGTGCGCCTGCACGTTGAGGGCGGCGAGAGCGAGTTCACTTCGCGCGTCTTGATTGACGCGACGGGCCGGCAGCGCGTGCTGTCGAGACGTGCAGAGCGCGAACTCCGTCAAGGCGGAGACGAAGGCGCGCGGGTCGAAGGGAACGAAGGCAGAAGAGAGGCGGACAGAAGAGAAGCGAGCGGAAGAGTCGGAGGCGGAAAAGAATTTGAACCGCACGCGGTCGAAGTCACGCGCGGCGTCGAAGCGCCGAAGGCGCGCGAGCGGCTGGTCGCGTTCAAGGCTCATCTCGAAGGCGCGACGGGCGCGGCGCGCGCGTGCGAGATATATTTTTATCCGGGCGGCTACGGCGGCCTCAGTCCGGTCGAGGGCGGCGTGAGCAATCTCTGCTTCATCGCGCGGGCGCGCGACGTTCGCGAGCGCGGGAGCGACGCCGAGCGCGTGATGCGCGAAGTGCTGATGCGTAACCGCCGCGCGGCGCGCACGCTCGAAACGGCGCGGGCCGCGACGCGCTGGCTCGGCGTCTCAATCGAGAGCTTCGGGCGTCACGAACCCGCGCCGCGCGACGGCCTGCTCGCCGTCGGCGACGCCGCCGCGTTCATTGACCCGTTCACGGGGAGCGGAATGCTGATGGCCCTCGAAAGCGGCGAGCTTGCGGCGCGTTCGATCCTGCGCTGGCTTTCACATTCGTTGAATCCTCACGCGCAGTCCGACTCGCTCGCGCGCGACTACCGCGCGGCCTACGCCCGCCGCTTCGACTCGCGCCTGCGCCTCTGCGGGATGCTCCGGCGCGCGGCCTTCGCGCCCGCGCAGTTCGCCGAGGCCGCGGTCGTCGCGCTCGGCGCGAGCACGCGCCTGCGACGAAGACTCGCGCGCGCCACGCGGCGCAGCGCCGTCGCGGACTCGCCGCGTTGAGTGGTTAAATGCCGAAGTTGAATTCTTACATTTTCAACATGGCCGAGGGTAGATTCGCGTGAGTCCCGAACCGAAAGTTCTCAGCGCGGGGAGTAGAACATGAAGCATTTGATCTTGCGCGCCGCGGCGCTTTCAATCCTGCTCGCCAGCGCACTCGGCGCGGACGCGCAACAGGGTCACCAGCCGACGACGACGCAGCAGGACGAAGTCGTGCGCGTGAACTCGGAGCTTGTGCAGACGGACGTGACGGTCGTTGACAAGCGCGGGCGGTTCGTCGAGGGGTTGACTCAGGAGCAGTTCGAGCTGAAGGTTGACGGAAGGCCGCAGCCGGTCTCCTTCTTCGAGCGCGTCGTCGCGGGGAGCGCGGACGAGTCGTCGAAGCTCGCCGCCGCGCGCGGCTCGAAGGGCGCGGCGAAAGAGAAGACGACCCTGCCGCAGTCGCCCGAACGCGGTCGCCTGATCTTCTTCGTCGTTGACGACGTTCACCTCGCGCCCGACAGCCTCGCGCACACGCGCAGTTCGCTCGAACACTTCGTTGACGAGCAGATGGCCGCGGGCGACCTCGTCGCCGTCGTCTCGACGAGCGGGCGCGTCGGATTCCTGCAACAACTCTCGGACAACAAGGCGGTACTCCACGCCGCAATCGAACGGCTCGTCTCAAGCCGCGACGCGGAAGTCTATGCCGGCAGGACGCCGATCAGCGAGGTTGACGCCGACCGCATTCAGAACCACCGCGACCGCGAGCTGTTCGTGTACCTCGTCGAGTCCACGGCGGTCGAGTACCAGATGGGCGCGGCTATGGCGGCGTTGATGATCAAGAGCCGCGTGCGCGAGATCAACATGAGGACGCGCGGCGCTGAAGTCGAGACGCTCGGCGCGCTCGTCGGGCTGATGCGTTCGTCCGCGCCGCTCGCGGGGCGAAAGCTCGTCTTCTTCATCTCCGACGGCTTCGTCGTTGACGAGAGAAAGTCCGGCGCGCCCGAACTCCTGCGACTCGTGACCGAAGAGGCCGCGCGCGTCGGCGCGGTCGTCTATTCGTTGGACGCGCGAGGCACGATAGGCAGCGCGCAGGTGGACGCCAGTCGCAACGACTACGTTGACTTCGGAGTCCGCACCGTCGGCAGGGGATTCTTCGACGAGAAGATTCCGCAGGAGCCGCTCCAGACGCTCGCCGCCGAGACGGGCGGTCGCGCCTTCCTCGGCACCAACAACTTCAACGACGCCTTCGCGCAAGCGGTGGCCGAGTCGTCGAACTATTACCTGCTCGCCTGGCGTCCCGACTCCGAAGCGCAGCGCACGGGCAACGCCCGCGTCGAGGTGACGGTCAAGGGCCGGCTTGATTTGCGCGTGCAGTCGCGCCGCCGCTTCTTCAAGTCAAACGCAGCCGAAGTTAAACCGAAGGCGTCGAACTCGAAGGGCGGCACGACCGACGCGCCTCCGAAGGGCGGGACGACTGCCGCACCCGCTTCGTCCGCGAGTTCCGGCGACGAAGAGTTGCGCGCCGCGCTCGCGTCGCTCTACCCGCGGCGAGACCTGCCCGTCTCGCTCTCGGTCGGCTACCTCGACACGGCGGAGAAGGGGACGCTCGCCGCGGCCTCGATGCAGTTGGACTCGGAGACTCTGGACTTCGGCGAGGGCGAGGCGGCGGGCGACGCGAAGGTTGACGTTTGGGGCATCGCGCTCGACGACCGCGGAAGCTACTCGACGTTCCGGCAGGTGCTCTCCGTGCCGCGCGACCTGCTCGCAAAGTCGGGGCAGCGCTTCGTCCTCTGGAATCAGGAACTGCCGCTGCCGCCGGGCGTCTATCAGGTTCGCGTCGCCGCGCGCGACCGCCGGAGCGGGCGCACGGGCAGCCAGTCCGAGTGGGTCGAGATTCCCGCCGCGAGGCCGAACGCCGTCTCGTTGAGCAGCGTCTTCGTCGGCGAGGTGCGACCGCCGGAGTCGGGCGGCGGCGCGCAGAGGGTTTCGGTCAACGTCACGCGGCGCTTCACGCGCGGCTCGCGTCTGCGATTCCAGACCTTCGTGTACGGCACGCCCGCCGCGTCGCCCGCCGACATGACGGCACAGGCCGTCGTCCTGCGCGACGGCGCGAGTGTCATGACGCTCGCGCCCGCGCCGCTTCAAAAGAGCAACACGCCCGACCCTTCCAGACTGCCGTTCGTCGGCGAGCTGTCGCTCGAACAGTTGCCGCCCGGTCGTTACGCCCTGCGCGTCACGGTCTCGGACTCGCGGTCGAAGTCGGGCGCGTCGCAGCAGGCCGCGTTCACGGTTGAATGAGCGCGGCGCGGCGACAAGCTTCTTGCCAAAGGCCGAGTTTTAAGGTACAAAGTCCGTCGCAAGCAGAGACGGATTGCTTCCGACGCTCGAACCGAAATCCGAAGCCACAGACCACCTTTCAGAAAGCGCGTGACAGACACGGACTCCCGGCGTGCGCGCTCGAAGTTCGCGAGCAATCTCGAAAAACCCCGCTGGCGTTGCGGCGCGCGCTTCGTTCGCCGCGCGTCCCGCCTCGCCCGAACTGATTATTTTAAGGAGAGAAGATTTTATGTGTGCTTACCCACGGCGGTGGCTCCCGACCGCATATCACTTCGCGCTCGCCTGCGCCTTCGTCCTTTGCCTCGGCACGGTCGCCGCGCTCGCGCAGGCCGACGCCACGTCGGCGAACCTGAGCGGCTTCGTCAAAGACCCGACGGGCGCGGTCGTCCCCGGCGCGACCGTGACGGCCCACAACGCCGAGAAGAACGTCACGCGCACGACCACCTCGAACGATCAGGGCTTCTACCAGCTCACGAACCTGCCGCCGGGCGCTTACGAGGTCGCGGTCGAGGCGAAGAACTTCAAGAAGGTCGTCGTCCCCTCGGTCACGGTCACGGTCGGCCAGCGCGCCGACCTCGACGTGGCGCTCGAAGTCGGGCAGATCACCGACGTGGTGACGGTGACGGGCGCGCAGACGGAACTGGTCGAAACGTCGAAGACGAACGTCTCGAACACGATTGATCAGGTTCGCATTGACAACCTACCCATAAACCAGCGCGACTACATCAACTTCACCCTGACGACCTCGACGGTGACGCGCGACAACGGTCGCCCCATCGGCCCCGCGCCGACTTCGGGCCTGAACTTCGGCGGCCAGCGCGGTCGCTCGAACTTGGTTCAGGTTGACGGAGCCGACAACACCGACAACTCGGTGAACGCCGCGCGCTCGACCGTCTCGCAGGAAGCGGTGCAGGAGTTTCAGGTCGTCACCAACTCGTTCGCGCCGGAGTTCGGGCGCACGGCGGGCGGCGTCGTCAACGTCGTCACCAAGTCGGGCACGAACGACGTGCGCGGCGACATCTTCGGCTTCATCCGGCACAAATCAATTCAGGCGCGCAACCCCTTCGCCCCCGTCATTGACAACGACCCGTCGAAGAAGCCGCCGTTCACGCGCGCGCAGTACGGCGCGTCCATCGGCTTCCCGCTCGACCGTGATCGCACCTTCGGCTTCATCGCCTTCGAGCAGCGCCGCCGGCAGGAGTCGGGCTTCTTCACCTCGGACGTGGTCGGGCCTCTGACTTCGAGCGTCACCATCGGCGCGCCGTTCCTGCCCTTCACGCAGACCTACACGCGCGTCACCGCGGCGCAGGCCGCATACGTGCAGACGCTTCTGACCGCCGCCGGACAACTCATCGCTTCGGGCGTGCCCGCGAACGTCGCGCAGGGGCAGGCGCTCGCCGGCGCGGCCATACAGTACGCGACCTTCGCCTCTTCGGGCGGGCAGACGGGCCTCAACGGCGCGAGCACTCTGCGTAGCCCCGGCGGCTCGATCCCCGCGGGACAGGTCATCGGCCAGCGCTTCTTCCTGACGGGTGCGCCCGTCCCAGTTAGCGCCAACGCGTTCCGACCGCTCTCTGGCCTCGACCGCGTCTTCCCGATCAAGGAGGCGACGACGTTCAGCTCGGCCCGCCTCGACCACAAGATTAACGAAAAGAACGCGCTCGTCATGCGCTTCGGCTACAACCCTTCGGACATCACCGGCATTCAGGTCGAATCGCAGAACCAGTCGCTCGGCCAGAACGATTTTTCGCGCACGGGCATTCAGACGCTTCGCGACACGACGTTCGTCACGACGCTGACCTCGACGCTCTCGAACTCGGTCGTCAACGAGGCGCGCTTCCAGTTCGGCCAGCGCCGCGCGACCTTCGTCTCGGAGAACGGGCAGGGCACGGCCTACAACATCTCCGGCGTCGCCTTCATCGGGCGCGAGCTGTTCTCGCCCGTCGTCCGAACCGAGAACCGTTTCCAGTACACCGACAACGTCAGTTGGGTCTGGGGCAACCACACGATGAAGTTCGGCGGCGACGCCAACTTCATCAGCGTCAACGCCGACTTCCAGTTGAACTTCGCCGGCCTCTTCAACTTCGGCGGACTCTCGGCGACGACGCTCGCCGCGTTCCCCACGGTCGGCGGACTCGCCGCGCCCGACTTCACACCCGTCCAGCAGTACGGACTCGGCTTCCCCGGCAACTTCGTACAGGGCTTCGGCAACCCGCACAGCGACCTGAAGAACAAGCCGCTCGCGTGGTTCGCGCAGGACTCTTGGAAGGTCAGGCCGAACCTGACGCTCAACTACGGCGTGCGCTACGACATCGAGTTGACGCAGCAGATTCCGCCGGTTGACTTCGTTGACCCGCTCTCCGGCCTTGCCGTGCCCGCCGCGAACACGCAGGCGTTTTACAACGCGTTCCACGTCCAGCAGGGATTCCCGCGCGACAAGAACAACTTCGCGCCGCGCATCGGCGTGGCCTGGGACTTACAAGGTAACGGCAAGACCGTCCTGCGCGCGGCCTACGGAATCTTCTACGACCACCCGCTGCTCGCCATCGGCTTCAACTCCGACATCGCCGACAACGTGCAGCAGCAGCAGTTCATCAGCCTTCCCGGCAACCCGGCCCCGAACCAACTCCTGAACGCCGTGCAGATTTTCCAGGGCACGGTCTGCACCGCGGCGGGCGGCAACCCCTTGTGTCCGCCGGGAGTGTTTACGCCGGGCGCGGCCCCGACCGCGCAGTACCAGTTCGGTCGCCAGCGCTTCAACGACCAGACGTTCCCCGGCTTCGGCCCGTTCCTCCCGTTCTCGCTGCCCGTCTCAAGTGACTTCGTTTACGCCTACGCCAACCAGGCGAACGTCACCATCGAGCGGAAGCTTTCCGAGAACATGTCCTTCTCGGCGAGCTGGTTGTTTACGGGCGCGCACCACCTGCCGCACCCGACGAACCTGAACGCGCCGAACAACGCCCTGCTCATACAGAACTACGTGCGCTGTTTCAACGCGCAGCCGCCGAACACGACCGCCGTGCTGACGCTCTCGCCGTCGTCCTGCTCGAACATCCTCGCGCAGCCGATACCGGGACTCATCGCGGTGACGACGCGCGGCGCGGTCGTCCAGCCGTTCGCCGCCAACCTGTTCCGCCCGTCGGGGCCGAACTACTTCTTCATCCAGTCAATCACGGGCGGCGCGGTCACGCCCGCGGTCTTCAACGGCGCGCTCACGGCGACGGGCGCGCTCGCCCGCCCCGGCTTCGTCACGACCTTCGGCGACGTGAACGCGCAGGTCTCCGACGGCAACTCCGTCTATCACGCGGGCGTCTTCGAGGTTCGCCGCCGCTTCGCGAACAACTTCCAGTTCCTCGCGAGCTACACCTGGTCGCACGCGATTGACGACTCTTCGGACTTGCAGACGCTCCTGCTCCCGCAGGACGTGACGCGGCTCGACCTCGAACGCGCGGACTCGCTCTTCGACCAGCGCCACCGCTTCGTCTTCAGCGGCGTGCTGGCCTCGCCCGGCGCGTGGCGCGGCGAGTCGGGATGGCGCGGCTTCTTCTCGGACTTCATCGTCGCGCCCATCTTCGAGTGGTCGTCGGGCCGCCCCTTCAACATCCTGACGGGGCAGGACACGAACAACGACCTGACCTCGAACACCGACCGCCCGTCGGTTGACGCGAGCGGCCACCTCTTCCTGCCCGGCCCGTTCCAGTCGGGCACGCTGGGGCGCGACATGGGCCTGACGCGCTCGTACCAGTCGCTCGACCTCCGGGTGGCGCGCACCATCCGCTTCGGCGAGCACCTGAACGCCGAGATCATCGCCGAGGGCTTCAACCTCTTCAACCGCTTCAACGAGGCCGCGGCCTCGCCGAACTTCAACGACGTGAACACGCAGAACGAGCGCGCCGGCAACGGTCGCTACCGCAGCATCTCGACCGCCGCGTTCGACCCGCGCCAGTTCCAGTTCGGCCTGAAACTAAACTTTTAGTTTTAGATGTGACTGGAAGCATAAGTTTGCCGCTTTGGCAAACTTATGCTTCCAAAAACTCGCGGCAAACTTATGCTTCCAAAAAGTTGCCGCCTGAAAAGGATACTAAGAGAGGCAGCTAGCTGCCTCTCTCAGTATCCAACATCTCACGGGTCTCTCGAACAATAGCCGCTACATCGCGTCGGCCAATGTAGGAAGGCTTATTCAGATATTCGGCGACACGTCGAGGTGAAACATAAATACCCTGAGAGTATAGATGAATGACGGCTTGCCTTACTTCCTCCTCCAGCTTAGATCGTTGTGTTCTGTACAAGTCTTGCAAATACTTCCTATAACTTAAGGATATTTTGCGACAGAGTTCCGGGAATTTCCGATATAAACCTCGATGATCGATCCCTACTCTTCTTCCTGCTTCTGCCATTGAAATCGGAGGCACTATGTCCAGGAATTTTGTTAATTCAGCTTCAAACTTTTCATAGTCAAAAGGCTTAGGCGTTCGACGCTTGCTAACAACATATGCTCCATTCGGTAACTCTCTAACAGTTACTCTGCTCTTTCGTACAACATCTGCCCCATTGACAAAATCAGTAATTGATAGATCAAGGCAATAACAAATTTTGGGTAAGTCACTAAGGGGAATCTTTACCTTTCCTCTATACCATCCGTAAACAGTCATCAGATGTTTCCTTATCAGTTTCGCAAATTGGTTAATGACGCCTCCGGTTGATCTTAAGACGCATTCATGCAATGACTCTACGAATGCCTCTTTGGTTAAAGGTATAGATATATTAGGTGAAGCTGCCAGCAAATCCCCGATGCTGCTCGCGACGAATAGCTTCCAAGCCAATCCTTCATCAACTAACTTAGTATCTACAGTAATTCTAGAGTCGTACCGATCACCGAGCCAGTGTCCGCAACGCGGGCAATAACCGATTTGTGCCCGTCGGGTGAGCGGCAAGAGTTGCTTATGACAATAGGGGCATCGCTCAACAAGCGGCAGGCGATGCCTAGGACATATCTCCACAGCGGCTATCGCCCACAGTAAGGGTTGATAAATAACTTGCTTGGGCTGAAGCATCTCCTCATAACACACAGGGCACCAAGCTTGAAATGCCCGGAGCAGTTTCCAATGCGGGGTCACATCAGATAATGCAATCAGGCTCAGGAATCGTAAGTCATTCCGCAGGGTCAATGCTTCCAGTAGTTCAATCCACTCTCGGGCCATCTTGCCAATTCCATTAATACTTCTCATGCGCTCTCTGAAAGAACCGATCAAAGTGGTCGCAGGACCGACCTTAGATGGTGACATTAAGTAACGCTTATTCAAACTTGGGACGATTAAATACTCGTAAAACGATCCGAAAGAGATACTATGCGCTGCTGTAAGGCGGCATGTATAACTTATTAGGCTTTCGACATACGCCGTGCCAATTCCGATGGGGTGTAATGGGTAAAAACGACTACGCTGTGGAATCTGAGGATATGCCAGATCAAGGATGGGGTAGGTCACTGGTGATTGAATAACTTGAGGAAGCACAGTTAAGCTCCTTCCCAATTCGGCTTTGGTTTCGTATTACCCATCACACTTAAATTAAGATGTCTTAGCGAGGGTGTGCCCCTCTTTCCCCGAAAGAGGGGCACACCCTCGCTAAGACATCATTCTCCTGTCGGATCGCGTTTTGGCTTGCGTTGTCCCGGCCTGCGACGACCTTTTTCAGGTGTTGACGTTTTAGGCTCTACCGAGTCACCCTTCTCCGCGGAATAGGCGCTGTCTGTTTCAGACTTAAGAAGACCAAGCCCGGCTCTCAGACGCTGGTGTGACTCGTCGGACTCGTTCAGCCTCCTTTCACCTTCTTTAGCATCGGAGAGCATCTTTTCGCATTGTGAGATTGATAGCGCATACCTCGCACAGTGCTTCTGCGTGAGACTCCTGCCCCCATTCTCTAACGCTTCGGCAAGGGCGCGTGTTAGCCACTCCTTCAGAACACCTACACAGCCGATAGACCGTTCGTAGAAATATTCCCAGCGAGCCAAAAGATTCGGCTCCTCATGTAAGGGAAGATGATGCTGAAAGGTCAGCAGCACAGACTGGAATGCCCGGAGACCTTCCTCAGAGTCTAGCGGGTAGCGCCGGAAGTGGATGTCTATGCTGCGGCGGCTTAGTTGCGCACTCAAGTTACGGAAGACGAGCAACTCATAAGTGCCTAAGAGCACGATGATTATGCCGGTCTGATTAGATAGTGATTTAAGAGCATCGAGTTGATCTTGAAGCTTGCGACCGGATGCAATTTTAGAAAGATGTTGTGCCTCATCGATCAGAATCGCGATAGGTCGGCGGTGGAGCAGCGCCTGCTCGGTAACTAGACGTATGTCCGCGATGCTAGACCTGTGTCCAACTTTGACTTGCAATCTCCCTTCAGAGTTCATGGTAGGTACCTCTGTTTTTGCCTTATGATTTATGAGCGGCTCGTCCATCGCCATGAGGAATCTTTTATGGAAGTCTTTCCAGTTGAAAATACCGTTATCTGGAGAGGCTAGCCCGATTCCGACGAATGGAATCCGGCTTCTATCCTCCTCAAGCTGAGGGAGCATATCTTCTAAGATCTGTTTCTGAACTTTCTGCCAAAGAGTTGTCTTCCCAACCCCTGTTGGGCCGTAGGCAAAGACAAGAGTACGTGAAAAAGGTTGCCGGATAGCCCGCAGTAAATCTTCGTAAGCTTCAAGTAGGTATGGGTGAGCGATTGTCAGGTCATAGAGGTTACGCAGTTGGGATGAGCGAATAGAGCGGATTGGCGACGTAAGCGCGTACCGCCTCTCTGATGATCGAAGTCTTCGCTTCATACCAACTGATGCCTCTGTGATGGCAATGGCTCTCCAGACGCAGGAACGCCC
>DASRCS010000036.1:0-5400 GCA_035652995.1 Pyrinomonadaceae bacterium | reverse complement strand
GTTCGGCGGAGAGCGTGCGACGGCGGCCCTGCTCGCCTACACGGAGCAACGTGCCGCGGCTTTCATCAACGAGTACGCGAGAACACGTGGCAGTAAGCAGCACGAGCAGGAGCGCACGCAACAACATCAACACGGTCGCGTCGGGTTCTCAAGATAAATTTTCGCAGGGTGATGAAGAAACGTGAGCGAAAGTAAGGGAGGACAGCATTGTTGGAAGAGGCAAATGACATTCTGATCACGGCGCTGGACGAGCGGATGCGGAGGATTGCAAAGGAAGTGCTGGATGAACAGGCGGCGCGCGCGGCGCAGGCGGTGGCGTTTGGCCGAGGCCACGAACACGCGAGCCTTCGCGAAGACCTGGAGCGGATAAAGGCGAAAGAGTTCATCTCGACGAGAGAGGCGCACCTCCTTCTCGGTTGCTCCGACGGCCACATACGCAACCTCGTCGAAAAGGCGCGGAAGGGTAAGGCCTCGCACCCGATCCCGTTCCTTGACCTTGACGGCGTCACGGTCTTCCCTCTGACAAAACTCCTGGAGTGGGCCGAGCGCCCGAAGCGTAAGCCGCGTGGCGCGTGCTAAGCGTTGCCCCGGCTCGGCGCGGGGCGGTTCACTTCGGGCCGCTTCTTTCGACCGCGACCCCGGAGAAAGGAGCGTCGGATGTACGTCAGGAAGAGAGGCCTTTTCTGGCACTACGAGTTCTTTGTCAACGGAAAGCGTTACACGGGCAGTTTTAACGGCAAGGACGGGAGCAAAATCGCCAAAGACAAGGCGGAGGCGCGCGAGTTCGCTTACAGCGAGCGCCGCAAGGTCCTCGACGGCGACTACCGCGACGCCGCGGAGCGCGAAGAGTTGAAGCGCTTCCCGGTCTTCGTGGACAGGGTCTTCCTCCCCTTCGCCAGGGAGAATCACTCGTCGTCGGATCACGACGAGTTCCGCTGCGAGATGCTGAAGGAGTATTTCAAGGACAGGGGCTTCGGCGAGATCACCGTGATGACGGTCGTCAGGTTTATCAACGACCGACTTGAGAGCGAGACGGTGAGGAGGCGCGTGCTGGAAGACGGCACCGCGGTCAACCGCAAGCGCAGCCCCACCACCGTGAACAAGGAGGTGACTCTGCTGTCGTCCATATTCCGGATGGCAATCAGGGAGAGGGTGGCGACATCCAACCCCTGCGGCGAGTTGCCGAAGTCGGTGCGGGCCAAAATCCCCGCCCGGCGCAGGCGCAACCGCCGCCTCTCGCCGGAGGAGGAGAAATCACTCTTCGGCGTTGGGATGGTCGGAAGGCGTGAGCACCTACGGCCCGTCACGGAGGCGGCACTCTGCACTGGGATGC
The DNA here is from genome assembly GCA_035652995.1 of Pyrinomonadaceae bacterium. Lineage (GTDB taxonomy): Bacteria > Acidobacteriota > Blastocatellia > Pyrinomonadales > Pyrinomonadaceae > QHXN01. Next base: position 4,067 of record DASRCS010000036.1, on the reverse strand, counting down.
GCAAGGGCGAGTTGTTCAGGCTCAGGCGCGAGGACTTGAACTTCGGCCCGGCGACCGTCAGCCGGGTCGTCAACGGCGAGGTGTGGGACGTGCCGTCCGGCTGGCTCCTGATCGAGAAGAGCAAGAGCGGCAGGCCGCGCGTGATCCCCATGAGTCGTCGGGTGCTCGAAATTCTTCGGAGGCTCTGCGAAGACGTGGCAACGGGCGAGTACGTCTTCAGGAGTGTCCGCACGGGCGGGCGCGTCAACGACATCAAGAAGGGGTTCGCGGGCGCGTGCGAAGAGGCCGGGATAGATAATTTCACCTTCCACGACCTCCGGCACACGTGGTCTTCGCGCGCAGCCGAGATGGGCGTGCCCGAGCACGTCCGCCGCGACATACTCGGCCACACGCCGGGGAGCATGACCGGGGACTACACGCACGCCTCACCCGAAGAGATGGAGCGTGCGATGGAGTCGGTCGCCTCCTACAAGGGGCGACGTTCGTCCGGCCTCGGCAAAATCTCGGCAAAACGGAAAGCGGCGGCTGGCTCTGGGCCCGCCGCCGTCTCATAAATCGTTGAGGTTTATGGGAAAAGTTGGTAGCGGGGGGGAGACTTGAACTCCCGACCTTGGGGTTATGAATCCCACGCTCTAACCGGCTGAGCTACCCCGCCGCAAGCAGTTGATTAATTATAAAGGTGGAGAGTTAAAGGTCAAGCGGGGCGTTTGCGCGGCGTCGTCAGTAGCGCTTATCATCTCCGCCGTTTGCGACGTCAGGTTGAAAGTGAGTTTTTACCGATGAGTAACCTTCTACACAGGCCGAGGCGTTTGAGGACGCGCGAGGGCGTGCGCGCTCTGGTGAGAGAGACGCGGCTGGCGCGCGAGAATCTGGTGCTGCCGCTCTTCGCCTGTCCGGGCGAGGGCGTGCGGCGCGAAGTCTCTTCGATGCCCGGCGTCTTCAACCTCTCGGTTGACGAGGTCGCGCGCGAGTCGGCGAGGGCCTTCGACGCGGGCGTGCCCGCCGTCATCCTCTTCGGCCTTCCCGAATCGAAGGACGAGACGGCCACGGGCGCGTACGCCGAGCGCGGCGTCGTGCAGGAGGCCATCCGCGCGGTGCGCCGCGCCGTGCCGGAGATGGTCGTCATCGCCGACACGTGCCTGTGCGAGTACACTTCGCACGGCCACTGCGGTGTGGTCCGCGGGGGCGAGGTTCTGAACGACGAGTCTCTTGAGCTGATCGCGCGCACGGCTGTGAGTCAGGCCGAGGCGGGCGCGGACATCGTCGCGCCTTCGGCGATGATGGACGGGCAGGTCGGCGCGATCCGCGAGGGCCTCGACGACGCTGGGTTCGGAAGCGTCGCGATCATGGCCTACGCGGTGAAGTACGCCTCGGCCTTCTACGGGCCGTTCCGCGAGGCCGCCGACAGCGCGCCCGCGTTCGGCGACCGCCGCGCATACCAGATGGACGCGGCCAACGCGCGCGAGGCGATGCGCGAGGCCGAACTCGACGTGATGGAGGGCGCGGACTTCCTCATGGTCAAGCCCGCCACACCCTACCTCGACATCCTGCGGGCCGTGCGCGAGCGATTTGATCTCCCGCTCGCCGCCTACCACGTCTCCGGCGAGTACGCGATGATCAAGGCCGCAGCCGAGCGCGGCTGGATTGACGAGAAGCGCGTGATGTTGGAGACGCTGACGTGCATCAAGCGCGCCGGGGCGGACGTGATACTCACCTACTACGCGGTCGAGGCGGCGCGCCAGCTTCGCTGAAATGATGAATGCGGAATGATGAGTGATGAATGAAAAAGCCAAGCGGCTTCACATTCATTATTCATCATTCCGCATTCATCATTTTTACTCCTGCGGTCGTGAGAGGCGCATGAAGCCGACGATGGAGCAGACCGCGCCGAGCGCGACGAAGAGGTTGAAGAAGGCGGCCATGCCGAGGACGTTCTCGACGTTCTGTTCGTTGATGCCGTAGGCAGCGAAGACGAGCCACTGAATGTGGTAGAGCAGGAGGCAGACCGCCGAGGCCGCGAACCAGCGCGGCGACTCGCCGAAGACGCGCGCGCGCGCGAAGCCCAGCACGGCGGCGATGAGCCAGCCGAGGCCGCCCGCGCCCAGAAGTCCCAGTGCGACCCAGGGGAAGTATGCAGGTATCCGCATCGGCTCGCCCTGAGCCAGCGCGTGTGTGAAAGTCAAGAGCATCGGGCAAGTCCTCTCGTCAAACTCTCTTCTCGAAGTCGTCAAAAAAAGCGCGGGCGTCGCACTCGCTCCCGGTGTGAATCAGGAGGCGTGCGACGCCCGAAATCGCGAAGGCGTGCGTGGTGGGGCGGCCCCGAAAGACCGCCTCCGTGCGGGGCCGGGTCCGCACCTGCCCGGCCTCCTGCACGCGAAAGAGGGGCGAGCGTCCGCCGGGTCACTGCGTGATGTGAATCTCCTCCTCCGCCCCGGAGTGGCGCAGGAAGACCGCGAGCACGCAGACGCACATCACGACGAAGCCGATGATCGCCATCATCAGGTTGCGCGTGAAGCCGGTGTTAGTCCCCGTCACGAAGAAGTAGAACTCGTAGATCGCGAAGGCGAGCGCGATCAGCCCAACAATCACAAGCAGAACGTCAACCAGGCTCTTCATACTGAACCTCCAGCGTCCGTCGGTCGGTATTATCGTCTAAAGATAAAGCCGGAAAAGCTTGAGCTTGAGATTTCGCCGGGGACAAGCTCTGCGCGCGAACTACACTGCTCGGATTCGCCGCTATGTTAGCGCCGCCGCACGCCGGAAGGCAAGAAGATTTAGCTGTTAGCCGTTGGCTGTTAGCTGTTAGCTTTCCCCGCGAAAGCAGCTCCGTCGAGATTGAACGCGCCGCCGACAGACTCAAAGTTAAAAGCCAACGGCTAACAGCTAACAGCTAATAGCCAACGGCTTCAAAGAATTATCCTCTTGTCCCCGGCCCGCCGCGTGACGCGCTCGCGGTCGAAGTATTCGAGGAGCGGGATGGCGTACTTGCGCGAGACGCCGGAGAGTTCCTTGAAGGCCGCAACGTCAATCAGCCGCTCAGGCTCGTGGCGCGCGCCGTAATCCTTGAGCGAGGACGCGAGGCGTTCAATCGCCTCGCGGTGGAAGAAGAGGTCTTCGCGCACGCGGACGAGCGCGCCCGCCTCGATGACGAGTTGGAGGATTTTGCGAAGGTGCTCGCGGCCCTGCCCCCGCTCCGGCGCGGCGCGCGCGAAAGCCTCTTCGAGCGTCGGCGCTTCGAGCGCGGCGTCGCGATAGACTTGTTCGAGCCGCTCGCGCAGACGCTCGTCCGCGGGCGAGAGGCGCAGGCTGTGGCCGCTCGCGCGCACGACCTCGCGCTCCGAGACGAGCGCGCCCTCAACTTCCGCTTCCTTCAACACCGCGCGAAAAATCTCCGGCGCGACGTGCGTGAAGACTCGCTCGCGAAGGGTCTCGCGTGCGAGTCCGCGCGACAGAGGCTCGCGCTTGTGGTGCGCCTCGACCTCGGCCTCCGCCGCCCGCACGAGCCGTCCGAAAATTTCACTCCCGATGAAGACGCCTTCCGATTCGACAATCATGCTGTACTTTACGCCCTCGGCTAGCGCAGCGTCTAAAACTTCGTCGCGCCAGCCCGTGCGCGCGGCGGCCTCGGCTCGCGGCATCCCGCGTTCACCCGCCGACTCGACGAATAAGACGAGCCGCGCCGACGTGTCCGCGCCGACGAGCGCCGCGAGTCTTTTTCCCACAACCGAGCGCTCGCGGCCTCTGTGCTTCGGCGCGTGTACGTCGAGGACTTCTCCGCCCGCAATCGTCTGCTGCGGCGAGTAACTTCTGATGATGAAACGGTCGCCGGGCAAAGCGACTACCGGCGACTCAAGCCGCAACTGCACGAACCCTTCCGAGCCGGGTTCGACTTCGCCCGACGCCTCCAGCACGGCGACGCGCGCGAGGACTTCCGCCGTGCCGTGATGCACGCGGACTCGCTGCCTCGTCCGCAAGCCCCGCGGCGCGTCGGCGAGAACTTGGACGAGCGCGTCGAAACTCTGCGTCGGCCTCAATCTTCCGACCGGCGCGAGAACCATCCCGCGCTC
>DASRCS010000035.1:0-2554 GCA_035652995.1 Pyrinomonadaceae bacterium | reverse complement strand
CATCGCTTCGCCCCGCGCCTCGACGGTCGCGCGCTCGGTGCCGACGAGGACGACGGGCGTCGCGTCCTGCGGGTCGGAGAGCATTCTTATCAGCTCCTTCGCGCTGACGCCCTTCAGCTTCGTGTCCGCGATGACGACGTGCGGGCGCGCGCGCTGCAAGGCGACGAGCGCCTTCGCGCCGCCCGCCACGCCCGCGACGACGAAGCCGCACTCTTCGAGCGCCTGCGCGAACGCGCTCAAGCCTGGGTCGTCGGCGACGAGCAGGACGCGGCCCTGGTCGCGGGATGGAACGCGACGGTTGTCTTTCATCCGAGCTGTTGCGCTCATCTTAAAAATTCGTGTGCAAAGAGTCCGCTGGTGAAATCGTTTGAGGGGTGGATAAAGTTCGGGGCCGATCAAACCGCAACGCGCGCCCTTGGTCTGCCAACAGAATAACTGAACGGAGTTGCGGCGGGCAAGGATTATGTTGAAGCGTTGACGTGCGATGCGAAATCTCGAAGCATTTGAACGACGCACGCCTTCATTGACCTTCATTGAAAAGCCGGACGGCGAAAAACGAGCCTTCGACGCTCAACCCTCGCCGGACTGCTCGACGCCGACGGCGGACGCTTCGCCGACGGCCTCGACGAAGCGGCGCATGAGTCGAAAACTTTTGCGGCCCGGCGAGATTTCGACCCCGCTGCACACGTCAACCGCGAAAGGGTTGACGGCCTCGACCGCCGCCGCGACGTTCTCCGGCGTGAGTCCGCCCGCGAGAAAAAGTTTCGCCACCCGCTCGCGAGTGCGCCGCGCGTGCGTCCAGTCGAACGTGTGGCCCGTGCCGCCCCACTCGTCTTTGACGAACGCGTCGAGCAGAACGGCGTCCGTCCCGAACTCTGCCGCGCGCGCCGCGTCGTAGTTCTGCCCGACGCGCAGGGCCTTGATGCTCAACAAGCCTCGAATGCGTGAGCAGAACTCCGGCGTCTCGTCGCCGTGAAGTTGCGCCGCGCCGACTCCCGCCTCGCGCGCGATTCTCTCGACAGCCTCCGGCCCGCGCTCGTTGACGAAGACGCCGACGCTCGTGACCGACCGCGGCAGATGCTCGATGATGCCGCGCGCCGCTTCCGGCGAGACGTAGCGCGGGCTGCGCGAATAGAAATTGAAGCCGAGCAGGTCGGCCCCGGCCTCGACCGCCGCGAGCGCGTCTTCGAGATTAGTTATCCCGCAAATTTTCACGCGAGCCATAAAACTTTTAGTCCGCGCCCGTCGCCCGCCGGCCAGCGCGAGTCAGTATTTTCAACTCTTCGTCTGGCCGACCGGCGCGCATCAGCGTCTCGCCGACGAGGAAGGCTTTGTAGCCGCACGCGCGCAGGCGTTCGATGTCGGCGGCGTCGCGGATGCCGCTCTCGCTGACGAGCAGCGCGCCCGCGGGCGCTCCTACGGAAAGCTCAATTGAAGTTTCGAGCTTGACCTCGAACGTCCGAAGGTCGCGGTTGTTCACGCCGACGATTCTCGCGCCGGCCTCGCGCGCACGACTCATCTCGTCCGCCGTGTGGACTTCGACGAGCGCGTCCATGTCGAGTTCGTCCTCTGCCAAATGAAGTAGTCGCGCGAGCGTCGCGTCGTCGAGCGCGGCGACGATGAGCAGGAGCGCGTCGGCGCGCGCCTCAGCCGACTCGAAGACCTGATACTCTTCGAGTATGAAATCTTTTCGCAGGACGGGCAGCCGCGTCGTCCGCCTGACTTCGGCGAGGTCTTCGAGCGAGCCGCGGAAGTTGTCCTCTTCGGTCAGGACGGAAATCGCCGCCGCGCCGCCGCGCTCGTAGGCCGCCGCGGTCTCTGCCGGCGACGCCGCGCCGCGAATCTCGCCCTTCGACGGCGAAGCGCGCTTGAACTCCGCGATGATATGCACGCGCCCCGCGTCGGCAATCGCCTCGCGGAACACGTGCGGCCTCGCGTCGGCTCTGACCGCCTCGGCTTCGCGCCGCACCGCTTCGGGCGAGCGCACTCGCTTCGCCTCGTCGAGACGCCGCTTTCGCCCCTCAATGATACGTGCGAGAAAGTCGTTCATGCCGTCCGACCGCCCGACGCGCGCGCGAGTTGTTCGAGCTTGGAGATGGCCGCGCCGCCGTCAATGCTCCACTCGGCGCGGCGCGCGCACTCTCGCAGGTCGTCCGCGACGCCGCCGACGAAGAGGGCCGCCGCCGCGTTCGCGACGACGAGCGCGCGCCCGGCGTCGCGTCTCCGGCCCACGAGAATTTCGTAGATCGTGCGCGCGTTCGCCTCCGCGTCGCCGCCGCGAAGTTCGGCGAGCGACTGCCGCTCAATTCCGAAGTCTTCGGGCGCGACCTCGAAGACACGCACCGAGCCGCCCGCGACTTCCGCGACCTTCGTCGCGTCGGCGAGCGTCACTTCGTCGAGTCCGTCGAGTCCGTGGACGACCCAAGCTCGTTGCGCGCCGAGCGCGCCGAGCGCGTGCGCGAGCGGCTCGACCAGGGCCTCGTGCCACACGCCGATGATCTGGCGCGGCGCGCCCGCGGGGTTCGTCAGCGGGCCGAGGAGGTTGAAGGTCGTG
>DASRCS010000034.1:0-6208 GCA_035652995.1 Pyrinomonadaceae bacterium | reverse complement strand
CGGCGTTCGTCTGCCTGGCTCCGCCGCGACCGAGCCACTCGCGCCGCCGCAGAAGCCCGTTGAGGCGCGCGAGCAGGATCGCGAGATCGAAGGGCTTCGGCAGGTAGTCGTCCGCACCCGCCTCGAAGCCGCGCAGCACGTCTTCCGCGCGCCCGCGCGCCGTCAGCATCAGGACGGGGACGTAGCAGCCGGCGGCGCGCAACTCCTTCGCCACCTCGAAGCCGTCCCTGCCGGGCAGCATCACGTCGAGCACGACGGCGTCGAACTCCGCGCACACGTCCGTCAGCCGCGCGAGCGCCGCCTCGCCGTCGCCGACAGTCTCGACCGTGTAGCCCTCGGCTTCGAGGTTGAAGCGCAGCCCCGCGGCCAGATGCTCTTCGTCCTCGACGACGAATACGCGCGCGCCCTTCATCTTGCGGCCCTCGGCAGGCGGATGCGGAAGGTGCTGCCGCGCCCCTCCCCCTCGCTCTCCGCCGCGATGCTCCCGCCGTGCCTCTTGACGATTGACTTCACGATGAACAGCCCCAGCCCCGTGCCCCTGACGTGCGCGGCGAGCCGGCCCGGCGCGCGGTGGAAGCGCCGGAATATGCGCTTCAGCTCGGCGCGCGAGATGCCGACGCCGCAGTCCGACACACGTACTTCCAACTCTCTCTCGCCGAAGGGCGCGACCGTCACCGACACGCGTACCTCTTTGCCGGAATACTTGACGGCGTTATCAATCAGGTTCGTGAGCGCCGTCCTCAGATCGTCGGCGTTGCCCTTGACTAGAGCGCGGTCGCCGTCGCCGCGGCTCTCGGCGAGGTGGAGCGAGTCGGCGGGCAGTTGCGGGTAGCGCGTGCGTGCCAGTTCGAGACAGTCGCGCGCGGTCTCGCGTAGGTCAATCAGTTCGTCGCTGCTGCGCGAGTGTCGGTGTGGGACCTGGCCGGCGCGCAGGACTTGCTCGACCGTGTGGTGGAGGCGGTCGGTATCGGCGAGCATGATGTCGTAGAACTCGGCGCGCTTCTCAGCCGAGAGGTCGTCGTGGCGCTTGAGTGTTTCGAGGTAGAGGCGGACGGAGGCTATCGGCGTCTTCAGCTCGTGGGAGACTGAGTTGATGAAGGCGTCGTGCTGCTCGTTGCGGCGTATCTCGCGGACGAGGAAGATGGTGTTGAGGACGAGGCCCGCGATGATGGCGCTGAAGAAGACTATGCCGAGGACGAGCAGCGCCGCCGTGCGCCAGTTGAGCAGGATCCAACTGACGTTGAGCGCCACGGCCAGCCCGACCAGGCACGCCCCCAGCGCGATGAAGAAGGCGACGGATTTGCGACGGCCCCTCAGTCTCATGCGGCTCAACCGCAATGTTACTCTAAGCCGCCTTCCTGAGCACCTCTTCGGACTTTCCGCCGCGACCGACGACGCGCATGCCGTCCTTGCCGACGAGCTTGACGGTCTTCGCCAGCCCCAACAGTTCGAGCGTGCGGATGCCCCACCAGTTGAAGTCCACCTCGTACCACGCCAGCCCGTGGCGGGCGGCGCGCGGGTGCGCGTGGTGGTTGTTGTGCCAGCCCTCGCCGAAGGCGACGAGCGCGATCAGAAAGTTGTTCGTCGAGTCGTCGGCGGTCTCGAACCGCCGCGTCCCCCACATGTGCGTCGCCGAGTTGACCAGCCACGTCGAATGCAGGCCCACGACAACACGCAGGAAGATGCCCCACAGGAAGACCGACCAGCCGCCGAAGAGGAGCAGCGCGACGCCGAAGACGATGAGCGGGAGATAGTACCGGCGAGAAATCCAGACGTGGAAGCGATCCTTGAGCAGGTCGGGCGAGTAGCGCTCGACCGTCGCGCGGTCGTGGCTCTGCGCCGTCCCGCGGAGAATCCAACCGGCGTGCGCCCACCAGGCGCCGTCGCGCGGGCTGTGCGGGTCGCCGGGCGAGTCTGTGTGCGCGTGATGAATCCTGTGGGTCGTGACCCACTGGATAGTCCCGCCTTCGAGTGCGAGCGTGCCGCAGAGCGTGAGGAAGTATTCGACCACCTTCGGCGTCTTGTAGCCGCGGTGTGTCAGCAGCCGGTGATAGCCCATGCCGATGCCGACTCCGCCCGCCACCCAGAGTGTGACGAGCGAAACGATCAGCGCCGGCCACGTGAACGTGAAGAGGGCGGCCAGCGCGCCCACGTGGAATACGATCAGGATGACGACGTTTTCCCAGTTGATTCGTCCCGCCCTCTGCCGGTCGGTCGGTCGTGTTTTCATGTCTCTCACTTTTTCGGATTTCATTTCGTCACAGCTTTGATGTTCCGGTCATGAGCCATCCTAGCAGTCGGCGCGCGGTCGGTTTGTAATAGTTGTGTAAGAGCGACTCCGACGCCGGCAGAGGCCGTAGGTGTCCCCGCGTATTCTCGGCTCTCGGCGTGAGGGCGCGACTGAGCTTGTTGTCTCGGCTGTGCCCACGCGCCGCGACGCGCCGTAGTGTTTCGGGCCGGCGTGTGTTAAGGTCTCTACAGTTAAGTTCGCTCCCGCTCTTTAGAGAGACTACCTTTCGACATCGGAATCAGGTCCCGGCCTCCTTCTTGTGCCGTCTGCTGTTTTTTCAAACGCGGCCACCGAAGGAGACACCTGATGCACCTGCCCGCAACTCCACAAAATTCGACCGACCGGCTTCCCCCGTGTGCGCCATCTATCGAGGCGCGGGCGTGCCCGACGCGTCCGAGTCGGGCGTGCCCTCCGCCCGCTTCGCCCTGTCCGCCGGACGGAGGCGAGAGATGAGCCAGCCGCAGGTAGATCACGCCCCGGAGACGTGCGCGTGGTGCGCGGGGACGGGGAGGTGGGCCGTCTCGGCGGGCTACGTCGTCTCGTGCCTCGTCTGCGGCGGGAAGGGCAAAGTTCAGGTGAGCCAGCCCGCGTCACCATGCCGCCAATGCGAGGGCAGCGGCAGACGTGACACGGTGTCTCCGTGCCTGACGTGCGCGGGGACGGGTTGGGCGCGCGTGTTCGACTCGGTGTAGCCGGCGACGCCGACCGGGGTCGGGATTTTATTGCCCACAAAGCTCCGAGGTCTGACATGAAAAAATTATGGAACGTCCTGTTGTGGGTTGTCGGGTTACTGGCGGCGGCGACCGCGTCGTGGCAGTTCTACCTGTTCGTGGCGTTCAGTGATTCGCGTGGCCCCCTGGACGTGCAGGGGGAGGGCTACATTTATGGCTGGCAATCGTCGCGGCTATCGTCGCCCGCGTGTGCGTATGCCTCGGCCTCTTCCGCCGCATAAACCGGACGGAGGAGTTCCACATTACGTCTTGAGCCGCGACCCCACGAGCGCGGGATTTGTTCTGAGGTGATGAGATGAAAAGTTTTTGCTACCGCTGCGGGACGCGTTGGCGGGGGGCGAGGCCGAGGTGCCCCCATTGCGGGAAATCCTTGATGAGCCGGTGGCACGTCGGCGTTATCGTCGCCTTCGCCGTCACGGCGCTCTTTTACGTACTCAAGTCTCTCTAGCAGCCGCGCGCGGTCGCGCGGCGGAGGAACAAGTCATCTGATGCCCGAAAAAGATCAGACTACGAACGAACTCCCGGACGCCGGAACTGGCGCGAACGGGAAGATAGATTCCAGATTCCGTCTAATCGTCGTCGCTGCTTTAAGGAGTAAGCAACTGCTGCGCGGCTCGACGCCGCGCGTCGAAGCCGACGAGAAGAGGCGCAGGAACACGAGCATCGCCGTCGAGGAAGTCAGGCGCGGACTCGTGCATTTCACAGTCACCGACGACGAACAGAAGGGCGGAGGGGGGCCGAGAGATGGGGATGGGCGCGACGGCTTCGGAGAGGATCGGACAGATTTGCGACGGCGTGTGGCGTGACCGGGCGGCCATCCTGCGCGCGCGCGGCGACTTGGGCGCGGAGGACGCACTCGTCGCGGCGGCGTACTGGCGGCTCTGCGAGGCCGGGCGCAGTCCCGGCGAGAGCATCGCGGACTGCGCCCCTTTCTTCAGGGAGCTTGTACGCCGGTACCGGACTGAAGCGGGCAGCACCGCCGAAGAAGTCGCGAGCTTTAAAGACGTGCCGGCTAAAATGGCGGGGCCACGCCGAGACGGCGTGGCCATCGAAAGGGGAAAGGTGAAATTTACGACTGAGCACTTCGAGCAGGCCCGGCGCGTCGCCAGGCAGTGGCGGCGGGATGGCTACAGCCACGTCGTGGTCGTCCGCGCGGGCGAACGCGCAAGGCGCTGCTTTCCCTGCCGTCAGCGGGACGTTCCGCGGCTGGCGTTGGCGAGTTGGGACTACTACCCGATCCCGACGCGCGAGAGGCTCGACGCGAGCGCACCGACGGAGCAGACGGCGTCGAGGGCCGAGATGTGGATCGCCGCCACCATCGCCTACGGGTTCAGGTACTCGTCAGCGCCGTTGAACTAGCAGCCTGCTTCCGGCGAACGCGGGGCCGGAACATTCGTGGACGATGCGTATGAGTCTTACAAAATGTCCGTATTGCCGCCGCCTTAACTTCGTCGAGTCCGGGGCGTGCGCGAGCTGCGAACGCACGCTGCGACCGGGCGAGCTGCGGGCGAGAGTCGGCGCGGCGGCGAGGGCTTTTAACCGAAGGCACAACGGCCTGTTCGCCGCGTTGTTCTTAATGTTGCTGGCGGTGCTGGCCTTCGTGGTGCTTCGCGGCACGTAGGCGTCAGTCCCGCCTTCGCCCGCAAGGACGGGCCGTTATTTCTAAGACCGCCGAAGCGGGACGGCTGGTTCCGGGCGCAAGTGGCGATGACGATGAGAGACCTGCGGGTTTACGTCGGTTGCTTAGACGCTGACGCGGTCGCGACCTTCTACAGCCGCCGCGCCGACGGCCCCGTCTATCGCTGGCTCTACGAGGAGGGGACGGGGCGCTGGTGCTTCTCGCGCGTGCATCTGTCCAGGTTTGAGCTGAAGGTGTTCTGCTTAGCGGAGTGGCGCGTCGTCCCCGCGTCGCTGAAGACGCGGCTCGGTGAGCACTATCTCGAATAGTCCGGCCACGCCCCGCGGTGAGCACGAGGGGCAGGATCGGAGAGCCGATGACCAGAGTAAGTCCGGCAATCAAGAATCTCATACTCGCCGCCCTCCCGCGCGGCGAATACGAGCGCCTGTCTTCGGAGATGGAATTTGTCACGCTGCCTCTCGGCGCGAGGCTTTACCGTTCGGGCGGCGTCATCGGGCACGTGTATTTCCCCTCCGACGCGCTGGTTTCCGTGGTGACCCGCATGAGAGACGGCGCGAACGTGGAAGCAGGACTCATCGGTCGGGACGGGATGGTGGGCGTGCCCGTCCTGCTCGGAGACGGAATAGAGTTCGAGGAGGCGGTGGTGCAGATAGGGGGCGGCGCGACGCGCATGCGCTACGACGCGTTCAAGGAAGAGCTGAAGAATGACGGCAGCCCGCTTCTCACTCAACTTCTTCTCTACTCCCGCGACATAATGAAACAGGTCGCACAGACCGCCGCCTGCAATCGCCGCCACAAGGCGGAGAAGCGTCTGGCGCGCTGGCTCCTGATGTGCCGCGACCGGACGGAGTCGGACGACCTGCCGCTGACGCAGGAGTTCATTTCCGGCGCGCTGGGCGCGCGTCGCGCGGGCTTGAGCGGTGCCGCCGCTACACTCCGCGAGGAAGGTTTTATCCGTTACTCGCGGGGACACATCACCATGCTGAACAGGGCGGGGCTGGAAGAGTTTGCCTGCCGCTGTTACCGGCGAGCGGAGAGGTAAGGGAAAATGAGCGGACAGAAACCCGTCGGCAGAAACGTGAAACACTATCTGGTCAAACGACCGAACGAAATCATTTGGAAGAGGCGTAGCTGGAACGAGGTGAAGGCCGAGTTGCGCGAGAAGGGCACGAGCGCGGACGAGGCCATGCTCTTCAGGGGCATCGTCACAGACGACGGCACGGAGTACCGGGACATGTACGCGGACAGCAGGACGCAGGTGACCGAACACGCCGGCTAGGCGAGGGGGCACAGACAGATGGCCGAAGAGCCGGACGGATTAGAAGAGGCGAAGTCCGAGACGCTTGCCGCCTTTGCGGCCATAGCCGCCGTCATTGACCTCTCAGGCGAGCCGGGGACGGCGGAGAATCTTTCGGCGCTCGACTCGCTGCGCGCCGAAGCCGTGAGACACCTCAGAGCGTCTTTGGAAATCATGGGCCGGGCCAAGGGCGGTAGCCTGTGACTGTGTACGACGATTTCATAGACCGCCTTGAGGCCGCGCTCGAACAT
>DASRCS010000033.1:0-17793 GCA_035652995.1 Pyrinomonadaceae bacterium | reverse complement strand
AGGCCGATGACGCGCTTGACGTAGTTCGTCTTGTAAGGGATGTTGTTCTCCGCCGTGTCGTTCACCTCCGGGTTGTCGGCGAACCGCGGCTCGCCCTGGTACTTGCCCGGGTACTTGAAGACGATGATGTCGCCGCGGCGTATCTCGCGCTGCGGGAGGAACGGGAGGATGGGGCCGGGCGCGAAGATGAACTTGTTGACGAGCAGGTGGTCGCCGATCTCTATCGTGTTCTGCATCGAGCCGGTCGGGACTTTCACGGCCTGCACGACGAAGGTCATGCCGAAGAGCGCCATGATCGCCGTCACGACGAGCGACTCGAAATACTCGCGCGCGACCGAGCGCGGCGGGCCGTGCTGCGCCTGAGCCTCCTCCTTCGCGCCGAGCGCGCCGTTGCGCCCGCCCTCCTTCGCGCGAACGCGCGAGCCTTCATTCCCGACCGGCGGCTCGGCCACGCCCGCGCCCCTCGACTCTTTGCTCATATGAACTCATCCTAGTGAACCGCTCCGACAATGGTCAAGCCGGACGGGATGCGGTCGGACAAATTCCCTTTGTGACCTTTGTGAATCCCTCTGTCGTTAAAGTGAGACGTTCTTAACCGCAGAGGTCACGAAGGATTCCGCGGAGGTCACAAAGAAGAAAATTCTTCTGTTTCACGCGCGCAACACTGTTTCATTCGAGCGCCTTTCGTGCTATAATGCTCCGCATGAAAGCGACGGAGAAAAAGCGGACGGACAAGGTTCAGGAGTTCACGCCCGCCGAGCAGCGCTCGGCGCGTGCGGAGCGCGTCAAGGTTTTCGAGGCCGAGCCATACGGCTGGATCGCGCAGTCGGAGTCGGGAGTCGAGCGCGGCTACCACCTCTTCCGCGACCCCGAGACGCGAGCGCTCGCCTGCACGTGCGCCGACTTCATCTTCCGCGGCAACGCCGAGCCGGGCTACGAGTGCAAGCACGTCGCAGCCGTGCTGAAGTTCATCGGTCGGCAGTACCTGAAGTTCGAGTACGACCCGCGGCGGCAGATGGCCCGCGTCGCGTGAAAGGAGTTTTAAGAGAAGCGATGAGCACGACATTCAAATGCGAAGCCTGCCGGCGCGCGTCGGAGACTTTGCACATGAGAAATTCCGACGGCAAGTGGGTCTGCGCCGAATGCATCCCCGCCGCCGAGTTGGACGCCTGCGACGGACTGCGCGAACGCCTCGGACTCAAACCGCAGACGCGCGCGCCGCGCCGCAAGGCCGCCTGAGAAAATTTCAACACGCGCTCCACTTGTTGCGTTTGCTGAGATAGCTGTAGGGGCAGGGCAAGTCCGCGGCCCGCGAAGATTCAAAAAAACTCAAGGCGCGTGTTTGATGCACAACGGGCAGGGACAAGCCCTGTCCCTACATCCCTTGCCACGGTCACACTCAACTGCATACCGCTACAGTCACGCGCGCTTTGCCGCTCGGCGTTTTTGTCTTAGGCTGTGAGCGATGAGTGACTTCGTGACGAAGAAGCAGGTATCGGCGGGCGGCGTCGCATTCAGGCGGAGGCGCGGGAAGGTCGAGGTCGCTTTGATCTCGGTCGGCGAGGAGGGGCGCTGGCAACTCCCGAAGGGTCTGGTCGGGCGCGGCGAGTCGCCGGAGGAGGCCGCGCTCCGGGAAGTCCGCGAGGAGACGGGACTCAACTGCGAGGTCGTCGCGCCGATTGAGACGATTGAATATTGGTACTTCTCGAAAGGCCAGGCGCGGCGCGTCCGCTTCCACAAGAACGTGCACTTCTTCCTGATGCGCTATCGTTCGGGCGACACCGCCGAGCACGACGAAGAGGTGAACGAGGCCCGCTGGTTCGAGATCGAAGAGGCCGCGAGGGCGCTCGCTTTCAAAGGCGAGCGGAACGTTCTTGAGTTGGCGCGGGAAATGATCTGACGGGCGGCGGAAGCTGAGTCCGAGCCGCCCGAAAAACTTTGGAGCGCGGCTCAGTGAACGACGCGGCGGGCGCTGACGCGCTGCCAGAGGATTTCCTCGTCCGGGTAGGCGATCCCGTTCTCGGAGCGCATCGCGAGCGCGGTCTGGACGATGACCTTCAAATCCTCGAAGACTCCGTTGCAGTCGGTGCAGGAGGACAGGTGCGTCGTGACGAAGAGCACGTCTTCCTCGCCGAGTGAGCCGGCGTTGTAGTCGCTGAGCAGTTCTATACTTCGGGCGCAGTCCATGGCCGTTCCTTGGGGATGGTCAAAGTTGTTGGCCTCCGGGCGAATCCCGGAAGGCTAATTAGATGCGGCTTGCTGCCTGATTAATTGCCTCAGCTTGAGGCGGGCTTTGTGCAATTGTGACTTGGAAGTGCCCTCGGCGATGCCGAGCATCTCGGAAATCTCGTAGTGCTCGTAGCCCTCGATGTCGTGGAGGACGAAGACCGTGCGGTAGCCGGTGGGAAGTTGTTGGAGCGCCTTTTCGAGCGAGATGCGGTCAATGACCGGCATCGTACCCGGCTTCTCGGTCCCCTTCACGATCTGGATCGGCGTCTCGCCCTCGTCCGTCAGCAGCTCCGAGCGCGTGCTCTTCTTTCGGAAGTGCATCAAGACCTGGTTGACCGTCATCCGGTGCAGCCAGGTCGTGAAGGCCGACTCGCCGCGGAACATGCCGATCTTGTTGAAGAGTTGGAGGAAGACTTCCTGCGTCATGTCCTCGGCCTCGGTGGGGTTCCCCATCATGCGAAGCGTGAGTGCATAGACGCGTCGGTAGTGTCGCCTGTACAACTCCTCGAACGCCGCGCCGTCGCCTCCGGCGGCACTCTTCGCAAGCTCCAAGTCGGACGGCTGCGGTTTGTTTACCTCTGCCACGCTCACCTTTAAATGATTCCTTCTTATTAATTCCATTCGATTATCCACCAATTCAATCTAAATTGGAAACACCCCTCGCGCGCCGTCACAAAATTGAGAGCAAAATTTAGAGGGATAGACAGGATTGGCTGGATAAAAGGTTCGCCCTTCATCCAGCCGTTTCCGTCTATCCCTGTTCGCTTGCCCGCGGCCCCGCGTCGCCCTCGGCTTACTGCAAGCCTTCGGTGAAGGCTTTGAGCAGGCGCGCGCGCGAAGGGTGGCGGAGTTTGCGGAGCGCCTTGGCCTCGATCTGGCGGATGCGCTCGCGCGTCACGTCGAAGTTCTTGCCGACCTCTTCGAGCGTGTGCTCCTCGCCCGCAGGGCCGAGGCCGTAGCGGAGTTTGATGACGACCTCCTCGCGCGGACTCAAGGTCGCGAGCACGGCGTCCGTCACCGCACGCAGGTTCGTCGTGACGACCGAGTCCGCCGGACTCACGCGCGATTTGTCCTCGATGAAGTCGCCGAGGTGCGAATCCTCTTCCTCGCCGATTGGCGTTTCGAGCGAGATCGGCTGCTGCGCCAGCTTGAAGACCGCGCGCACCTTCGACACGGGCATGTCAACCTTCACGGCGATCTCTTCCGTCGTCGGCTCGCGCCCCAACTCCTGCACGAGCGCGCGCGAGGTGCGGATGAGCTTGTTGATGGTCTCGATCATGTGGACAGGGATGCGAATTGTCCGCGCCTGATCTGCGATTGCGCGCGTCACGGCCTGACGAATCCACCACGTCGCGTAGGTGGAGAACTTGTAGCCGCGTCGCCACTCGAACTTGTCCACGGCCTTCATCAGGCCGATGTTGCCTTCCTGAATCAAGTCCAGGAATTGCAGGCCGCGGTTCGTGTACTTCTTCGCTATCGAGACGACGAGGCGCAGGTTCGCCTCCGTCAGCTCGCGCTTGGCCTCCTGCGTCTCGTGCTCGCCGGCGACGATTGCCTGATAGGTCCGCTTGATCTCGACGGTGGAGACGCTGTGATCCTCTTCGATCTTCTTGAGGTGGCGCTTGGCCGCGCTCAACTGCCGCTTGTATTCCTTCTCGGTGTCCGGCTTGATGCGCTTGTTCTCAAGCTTCTCGGTCAGCTTCTTGATCTCGCGCTCGACCGAGCGGACTTCCCTGTGCGCGGAGGCGATGGCGTCAATCAGACGCTGGCGCGCTGACTCCTTCAGGTTGAGATTCTTGATCTCCTGCGAGATTTCGAGGCGCGTGCGCGCGACCTTGCGCTTCAGGCGGAGGAGTTTCTTCGTCTGCTTGCCGCGCGTCAGCTTCTGCTCGGCGACCAGCTTCTGCCACTCCTTCAAGCCCTCCTTGAAGTGGCCGCGGATGTTCTCGACGCCTTCGAGCGTCCACTGCAAATACTCGTCGGCCTTGTCCTCGGCCTCGGACACGTCGGCCTGGTCGGAGAAGTTGACAACGTCGCGGATGCTCAAAGCCCCGGACTGCAACTCCTCGCCGATGCGAAGCAACTCCCTGACCGCGATGGGCGAGCGCGAGATGGCCTTGTGCGTCTTGATCTGGCCGCGCTCGATGCGCTGCGAGATGGAGACTTCCTGCTCGCGCGTCAGCAGCGGCACGGTGCCCATCTGCCGCAGATAGACGCGGACGGGGTCGGCGCTCTTCTCGTCCTCGCCGGCGGACAGGTCAAGCTCGTCAACGTCGTCGAGCGCGCCGTCGTCCTCAACGTCGGCGGGGGTGGCGAGCGACGCGACCTCGGAGATCAACTCCTCGTCGGACTCGACCGCGCCGATGGTCGCCGCTTCGAGCTTCTGAAGAACGTCGTCAATGTCGTGCTCGGAGACCGCGTCGCCGGCCACGACCTCGCCGTAACCCTCGAAAAACTTCTCGCCGCCCGACTCCAAAATGCCCAGACCCTGCTTCTTTGCCTTCTCGCTCAACTCTCGCCCCCCGTAACCGGCGCCGCCACGCCGGAAAGCGTCTCATACGCGACTCAAAATAGTTTTGTTTCCCCGACCCGGATTTCCCGCCGACCTCGATGCCCGCCCCGCCGTGCCCGTAACTAACCCTTTGATACGGGTGAAATTAGATGCGAACGGAATATTCCCAGTTGTACTCGACGCCCCCGTTGACGCCGGGGCAGAAAAGACCGCCCGCGCGTGCCCGCCCTCTCTGATGCGCGAGTCGGCGCGTCGGTTTGCAGCGGTCAGCGACACGTTAGACCTCTAACCGAAGAAATAGCACAGTTTAGATTTTGACGCCAGCCGTGGGGCGTTTTTCGCGAATTTCCCTTTAATCCCGCTTATAATAAAGGACAAATGACGACGGCTTTCAAAACGGCGGCGCGGAAAGGAATGCTGCCGGGCGTTGATGTGTGATAAAAGTTGGGCGGCGGAAGTTTTTCGGGGGCGGGAGCAGGGGGTTTTAAAGCGTCGGCCATGCTGGTGTTTACTCTGCTGATCGTTTTCTTCTGGGTGGTCGTGCCCGGACTGATCACGGGATGGATGCGCCGGGAGCGCGGGAGGAGTTTCCTCCCCGGCCTGCTCGTCGGCGTCCTTCTCGGCCCGCTCGGCATCCTCATCACCCTCGCCATAATTTACTTTGACGAACGCAGGGACGCGCGCGGGCGACGCCACGGTCGCGGGCGGGCCGTGAGAATCTTCTACGACGTTCCCGTCGTCGGGCGGCTCCACGTCTCGACCGTCTGGGCGCTCGCGGGACTCGCGACCTTTCTCAGCCTCTGGATGGTGGGCGGCATCGGCTACGAGTTTTACAGGTCGAGCTTGTTCGCGGAAGGCACGGGCGATGCGCCAGTGACGGCGAGCACAGTCGCCGACAAAAAAACTGCGGAGGCGAATTCTTCCGTCGCCGCCCCCCCCGTCGAAAATAAACTGACCGCCTCCGCGCAGCCGAACGCCCCTTCGCAGGCGCGGACGGCCCTGCTCGGAAACATCTCCACGCAGCCCGCGCAGACGAGCGCCGGCTCGTCACGCCCCGATAACTCTTCGACTCAAACGTCTCAGCCTTCATCAACCGACGCAGCCGGCATCACGGCTTCCGGCCCGCCGCCGGCATCGAACTTGTTCTCGCCCGCGCCTGCGACGAAAACTGAGGGCGGCTCGCCCGCCTCGAACGCGAAAGCGGCAGCGCCGTCGCGCGAGGCCGCCGTCTCGGAAGTGACGCAGACCCTCTCTTCGAGCGGCCACAGAGTCCACGCCGCGCTGAGCGGCGACGCCAGCACGACGACGCTCTCGCTCACGGGCGCGACGCTGACGCGCGAGGTCGGCAACCAACTGCTCGGCAACCGACGCCTGCGCGAGTCGCTCAAGGCCGCGGGCGTCCGCATCGTCGTCATGGTCAACGGGCAGGAGAGCTGGACGTACATGCTCTGACGCCCGCGCCTGTTCGACCGTCCGACTCAAAAAACTTCGCGCTTCCCTGTCCGAACTCCTGACCCATTTGGTTGAAGCCTCCGACGATTTCGTAACGAGGCGGACAATTTCTCCGACCCGTCCGCCTCGCCGAATTGATAAACGCCGCGAACATCCTGCCTCCGGCTCACCGAGTTGCTCTCGCCCGCACTGGCACGCCGATTGTTTACCTCAAAGGCGTCTCGCAAGAGACAATCAGCGGGGCGAGCGCCTCGCTGAAAGAAGGTGAGGCCCGTCTGTGAAGGGGAGAGCGCAGCCGGGCCTCAACTTTTTTTGCCCGCGTCCGGGGTTTGAGCGTTTCGCGTGAGTGCGAGATAATGCGAGCCATGACGGACAATTTGCCGAGTCAGGGCGAGACGGGACAGACCGTGCTCGTCGTTGACGACATGAGCGACAACATCATCCTGATCAGCCTCTCGCTTCAGGACATGGGCTACCGCGTCGTCACGGCGACGAACGGCGACGACGCGCTCTCGGTGGCGAAACTCGCGCGCCCCGACCTGATCCTGATGGACATCGCGATGCCGCATCAGGACGGGCTCGCGGCCACGCGCCGCATACGCGAGGAGGCGGAACTCCAGACCATCCCCGTCATCGCGCTCACGGCCTTCGACACCGACGGCTTCCGCCAGGCCGCCTTCGACGCGGGCTTCAACGGCTACCTCACGAAGCCCATTGACTTCGACCGCCTGCACAACCTCATGTTGAAGCTCCTCGCCAGAGACAAAGGCAACACGACCCCACTCTAAACCGAAAACCCTTTCTCCAAGCCTCCGGCGAACGTTCCTCTTGACTTTTACGCGCGAGAGAATAGAGTCTGTCTTCGCTCGCAAACAATTTATCGTCCGGCCCCGCGGCTGCCGAAGATTCAGTTTCGGCTGCGCGCGCTGCCGGAGTCGCGCCGAGTAAGTCATGCAAAAATACGAAATGTTAGTCATCGGTTCCGGCCCGGCGGGACAGCGCGCGGCGATTCAGGGCGCGAAGCTCGGCAAGCGCGTCGCGCTCGTCGAGAAGCGCGAGGTCGTCGGCGGCGCGTGCATCAACACGGGCACGATTCCCTCGAAGTCAATGCGCGAGGCCGTGATGCACCTGTCCGGCTATCAGTATCAAAGCATCTACGGCATGAACTACCGCGTGAAGGAGAACATCACGATTGCCGACCTCTCCTTCCGCGTGCAGCACGTCGTCAAGACCGAGATTGACGTGACGCAGGCGCAGCTCTCGCGCAACGGCGTTGACGTTCTCTTCGGCGCGGCCAGCTTCACAGACCCGCACCACGTTCAGGTCAACAGCGCGCGCGGGCAGTCGGACGACTACGAGGCCGACATCATCGTCGTCGCCACGGGCACGCGCCCGGCGGAGTCGCCGACCGTTCCGATCAACAACAAGACGATCATCAACAGCGACCAGATTTTCTCTCTCACGGAGCTTCCGAAGACGCTCATCGTCGTCGGCGGCGGCGTCATCGGCGTCGAATATACTTCGATGTTCGCCGCGCTCGGCGTCCGCGTCGTGCTCATCGAGAAGATGCCGAAGCTTCTCGGCTTCGCCGACCAGGAGATCGTCGAGGCGCTCTGCTATCACCTGCGCGACAACCGCGTGACGCTCCGACTGAACGAAGAGGTCGCGTCGGTCGAGGAGACGGCGGACGGGAGCGTCGTCGCGAATCTGAAGAGCAACAAGAAAGTTTCGGGCGACGCGCTGCTCTACGCCGTCGGTCGTCAGGGCAACGTTGACGACCTGAATCTCGCCGCCGCCGGACTCGAAGCGGACGCGCGCGGACGCATCGCGGTTGATTCCGACTACCGCACGAAGCAGCCGAACATCTACGCCGTCGGCGACGTGATCGGCTTCCCCTCGCTCGCCTCGGTCTCGATGGAGCAGGGGCGCATCGCCGCCGGACTCGCCTTCGGAAGTACGCTGCACTCCGACCCGGCGAATTACCCTTACGGCATCTACACGATTCCCGAAATCTCCTTCGTCGGCAAAACCGAGGAGCAGTTGACCGACGAGGACGCGCCCTACGAGGTCGGCGTCGCGTACTACCGCGAGATCGCGCGCGGGCAGATTCGCGGCGACACGACGGGACGCCTGAAGATCATCTTCCACCGCGAGACGCGCGAAGTCCTCGGCGTCCACATCATCGGCGAGGGCGCGTCGGAGATTCTCCACATCGGGCAGGCCGTGATGATCCTCAAAGGCAAGATGGATTACTTCATCAATACCGTCTTCAACTACCCGACGCTCGCCGAGTGCTACAAGGCCGCCGCCTTCAACGGCCTCAACAAGCTCTCGCGCTTCGGCTAGTGCCACGTCATGAAAGTTTTTTTGAATTGCCTCCGGCTTTAGCTGGAGGAGCGAGTGTTTACAAAGAATGAGGCTTTAGCCGAACGGTTCGGCTAAAGCCGATAAACTCTTCTGCTCTTCATCTCCACGAGCTAAAGCTCGTGGCAATTGAGAGGGTGACGACATGACCCGGACAATCGGCGTGATGGCGATGGAGCACATCGCGGTCGGACTCGTCGAAGAGCACCAGCTCGTCGGCGCGAAGCGCGTCTTCCCGGACACGCAGAGCGAGTACGACTCTCTGGCCGAGATGCCCGCCGACGAGATCGCGCAGGGCATCGCGCGGCAGATTCAGGAGGTCGCAGGCGGCGGCGAGGTCGCGGCCATCGGCGTCGGCTTTCCCGGCATCATCCGCGCGAACGTCGTCGAAGACTCGCCGAACTTGCAGCAGGTGAAAGGCCAACGCTTAGGCGAGCAACTGATGTCGCTGCTCGGCGCGAAGGGCTTGAGCGCTCCCGTCTTCGTCCTCAACGACGCCGACGCAATCGCCGCCGGCATCGCCGCGACGCGCGGGCAGCTCGACACCTTCATCCGCGTCTGGGCTTTGGGCAGCGGCGTCGGCTTCGGTCGTTTCCCGCTGGCCGAGGGCGTCTGGGAGAACGGCCACTCGGTCGTCTCGCTCGACCCGAAGGAGACGTTTTGTCGCTGCGGCGGCGCGGGGCACCTCGAAGGAATCGTCGGGCGACGGGCGATGCGCCTGCGCTTCCTCGACCTCGAACCCGAAGAGGTCTTCGCGCACGCGCGCGAGGGCGACCAGCGCTGCGTCGAGTTCGTGAAGGTGTGGCACCGCGCCATCGCCGCCGCGACCGCCAACAGCGTCCACGCCGGAGGCCCCGGCAAATTCTTCATCTCCGGCCCGCAGTCGAAGTTCGTCGAGACCAACCTGCTCGACATCTACCTGCACGAGATGGTGAAGATGAGTCCGCTTCAGGGAAGCTCTTTCGAGATCGTGCCGACGAGCGACGAGACCGCCATCATCGGCGCAGCCGTCAGCGCCTCGCACTCCGCCGGAGTGATGTGAGCTTCGATTAAAGATTACGACACGAAGGCCGAGAGACTTGCGGAGGGCCGCGGGAGTTGCGAACAGCCCCGCGGCCCTCCGCCGTTTGCGCCGCGCGTTTCCGGCACTCGCACGCGGCTGCGGCGTGTACCTGCTCGGCGGCCTATCCTTTTCCCGGAGGGATGAACGATGGACAGAAAGCATCTGACGTTGACGCTCGCGCTGGCCCTCGCCGTCGGCGCGCTGGCGCACGCGCTCTGCGGCTCGCTCGTCGCGCCGCGGGCGGTTCAGGCACGCGCATTCGATTCGGGTTGGGAGTATTGCGCGGTCGCGAAGGCGCAGTACCCCGGCTCGGTCAGGCTCATCTATTGGATCGCTTACTTCAGGGGCGATGCCGTCAGAACCGAGCCGGTCGAGGCCGACTTGGGCGGCAACGCTTTCGCGAAGGCTGTCGCGAAGCTCGGTCAGGACGGATGGGAGATGGTCGGCGAAGGCCCGCTCGAAATCCGGCCCGGCGCTCCGGGCGGCACTCAGACAGCAATCTTCTTTAAGCGGCCCAGGGGCTGAAGAAGGCAAAGGTAAAAAGGCAAAAGGCAAAAGAAGGAGAGACGACAAGCGCGCCTCTGGTCATCGTCGGATGACGAGAGCCGTGCTATCCGGCTTCTTCACTTTTGCCTTTTGCCTTTTTACTTTTGCCTTACTTCTCGTCCGGCGTCTTGTGCTCGCCCTCGATTCCGGCTGCGCCTTCGAGTTGTTCGACGCCGCCCTTGATCGCGCCGATCACGGCCCCGACGCCCGCGCCCGCGAGAACGTCGCCGGCGATGTCCTTCGCCTTGTCGAGGAAGCCCTTGCCGCCCGTCTTCTTCGACCCGCCTTTTTTAGCGCCGCCCTTCTTCGCGCCGCCCTTTTTAGCGCCGCCTTTTTTGCCGCCGCCTTGGTTCTTGGCTCCGCCCTTCGCGGCTCCGCCTTTTTTCGCGGCACTCTTCTTCGCGCCGCCTTTTTTCGACGCGCTCTTCTTCGCGCCGCCCTTGCCGGCGGACTTCGACGCCGACTTCTTGGCCCCGCCCTTCTTCGCGGCGGACTTCTTCGAGCCGCCCTTAGCGGACTTCTTGCCGCCCTTCTTTGAAGACTTCTTAGCAGACTTCTTCGCTGCCATCTTTAATCTCCTTCGCTCGTCTGATTTCAACAGCCGTCAGAAAACTATCAAATGACGGCGTCGCTGTCATCAACTTTCTTACCGCGGAATCCGCCGCGCCCGACGCGGACGTAATGTGAAGCGCGTGCGAAAAATTGTTGACTCGCGGTGGCCGCGTGGAAAGAATATGCGTCCGCCGTACCAGGCGCGCGGCGAGCGCCGCTTCAAAATGCGTTGATGAAGAAAGCAGGGCTTGGCTGATCCGAACTCGGCGACGAGGGAGCGTGGCACAGAGAGAGTTTCACTACCGCTGGGAGTACGACCTGAGCGCGAGTCCGCAGGCGCTCTGGCCTTTCGTCACAGACACCAACCGCTTCAACCGCGACGCGGGCCTGCCCGACGTGACGAGCGCGGACGCGCAAGCCGAGCCGGGCAAAAACAACCGCCGACGCCTGCGCCTGTCGAAGCTCGGCGTCGGCGTCGAGTGGGAAGAGGAACCTTTCGAGTGGGTGCGCCCTTTCCGCTTCGGCGTCGTGCGCCGCTACAAGAGCGGCCCCGTCACCGAGGCGCGCGTCAAGGCCGAGATGCGCGAGCGCGAAGGCGGCGGCACGCACCTCGTCTATCAGGTCTGGGCGAGGCCGCGCGGCGCGCTCGGTCGCGCGGTCATCCCCGTGCAGGTCGGTCGAGTCTCGCGCCGCAAGTTCGAGGAAGTCTTCCGGCGCTACGACGAAGAGGCCGCGAGCGGCGAGCGCCGGGACGGCGTCGCGCAAGCTTCGACGCTCGCGGCGAAGGAGCGCGCGCTGCTCGACTCGCTCCGCCGCAAGCTGCTCGACGCGTTCGAGGACGCGGAACTCGTCTCGCGCCTCGCGGAGGCGATTGAGTCCGCAGACGATTTCACGCTCGCGCGCCTGCGGCCTTACGCGCTCGCCGACTCGTGGGGCGTCTCGCGCCGCGCCACGCTCGAACTCTGTCTGAAGGCGACGCGCGCAGGGCTTCTCGATTTGCGATGGGAGCTTCTCTGCCCGCTCTGCCGCGGCGCGCAGGAGTCCTCGTCGAGCCTGCGCGACGTGAGCGCGAACCTGCACTGCGACAGTTGCAACATTGACTTCAGCGTCAACTTCGACCGCTCGGTCGAGGTCGTCTTCCGACCGAACCGCGCCGTGCGAAGCGTCGAGGTGCGCGACTTCTGCGTCGGCGGCCCGCAGGTCACGCCGCACGTCGTCGTCCAGCAGATCATCCCCGCGCGCGAACGCCGCGAGGTCGCGCCGCTGCTCGAAGAAGGGCGACACCGCCTCCGCACCGCTTCGCTTCAAGGCGGGCAGGCGGTGCTCGTCGTCGCCGACGGCGCGCAAACTCTGACGCTTCGCGCCGACGACTCCGACTGGCCCGACGACGAGCCGCGAGTCTCGACACGCCCCGCGCTCACGTTCGAGAACGCGACCGGCGACGAGCAGTTGTTCATCCTCGAACGCATGGCCTGGGGCGATCAGGCCGCGACCGCCGCCGAGGTGACGGCGCTCCAACTCTTCCGCGACCTCTTCTCGACGGAGGCCCTGCGCCCCGGCGAGCAGATCAGCGTCGGGCAGATGACGATTCTGTTCACAGACCTCAAAAGCTCGACCCGGCTTTACCGCGAGATCGGCGACTCGGTCGCCTTCGGCGCGGTGATGAATCACTTCGACGTTCTGCGCGAAGCAATCGCAGCCGAAGGCGGCTCGATCATCAAGACCATCGGCGACGCGGTGATGGCCGCGTTCCCGCGCCCCGCGCCCGCGCTCCGCGCCATCATCGCGGCGCAGTCGGCGCTCGCCTCGCCGCCCGAAGGCGTGCGCCCTCTGAAACTCAAAGCGGGCATTCACGCCGGCCCGTGCATCGCCGTCACGCTCAACGAGCGGCTCGACTACTTCGGCTCGAACGTCAACATGGCCGCGCGGCTGGAGCCGCTCTCGACCGGCGAGGACTGTGTCATCAGCAACGACGTTCGCGGCGACCCCGAAGTCGCCGAACTCCTCGAAGACCCGTCGAGCGGCCTCGCGGCGGAACCCGCCGAAGCGCAGCTCAAAGGCTTCGACGAAGAATGCTTCAACCTCTGGCGCGTGAAGCGAAAGAGCGATTCAGACTCAGCGAAAGGACGTTAAAAGAATGTCGAACGCGACGACGACCGCCGAAGCATCAACGCCGCGAAGAGCGCGCAGAGGCAGGCGCGTGCTCTTCATCATCGCGGCGCTCGTCGTCGCGCTCGGCGCTTGGGTCGCTTACGACCTCTACGCGCCGCGCCGCACTTCCCTGCGCGACTTCGACCCGGACGAAGTCGCGCGCCTCGAAACGGATATGTGGCGCAGCTATTACAGCCGCCAGCGCGTGCGCCTCTTCACGCAGATGTCGGAGCTTTTGCGGACGCAGTACAGGCTCCCGCTCTGGCGCTCGAACGCGGTCGCGTACCGCGCGGCCAAGGCGGCCTTCGTCTTCAAGGACGGCCACTCGCGCGGCGACTACGAGCGCGCGCTCCCAGACCTCGTCAGCTACTACCAATCAATCCGCGCCGTCTCCGACACGGGCTTCGACCCGGAGCGCGCCGCGCGCCTCGAACTCGAATGGTGGATCGTCCACCGCGAACGAGCGGCGCACGCGCCCGGCGACCTCGACCGCGCGCTCGCCGAACTCGCCTCCGAAATCTATCGCGTCCCAGCCGACCGTCTCATGGAGCACGCTCGCCTCCGCGCCGAGGCGATGACGATACGCGACACGAAGGCCGACCAGGGCCGCGTCACCGAAGAAGGCTGGAAGCGCATTGACGAACTCCTCCACCAGTCTTGGCGCTCGCTTCACGAGGCGGTCAATCCCTGAAGGCAGGATGAGAGATTCAGGGAAACAAGTTTGAGCCTTTAAGAACTTACCCTAAGCCACGCTCAAGGCATTCCGCAGAACACATCAAATCGGGGTATCATGCCGATTCTATTCCGCCCACACGGTAGTTCGGTCTCTTCCCGAAAGGAATGATCGCTATGGCTCAACAACCTAATCTTGTCATTCGTCGCGCCGCTCCCGGCGACGCCGACTTGCTGGCCGAGTTGGGCGCACGGACGTTTTCTGAAACTTTCGCCGCCGATAACAAGCCCGAAGATATGGCCGCTTATCTGGCATCATCCTTTAGTCCCGCACAGCAGGCGGCAGAATTAGCCGACCCGCGTTCCGTATTCCTGATCGCCGAGGTTGACGGAGTCGCAACAGGTTACGCCAAGCTCCATGACGGCGACGCGCTGGAAGGCGTCGAAGGTGAAAGCCCTATTGAGTTGGTGCGGTTGTACGTGTCTCAAGAGTGGCTTGGTCGGGGCGTCGGCGAGGCTTTAATGCGCGCCTTGCTGGATGAAGCTCGGCACGCGGGAGGCAAAACCCTCTGGCTCGGCGTGTGGGAACGTAACGGGCGCGCACAAGCGTTCTACCGCAAGTGGAATTTTCGTGAAGTCGGCAAGCACATATTTCAGCTAGGCTCTGACCCGCAGACCGACATACTCATGGAGCGGACATTGTAACCCATGAACTCTTTTTATCTTTCAGACGCACTAACCGACGACGGTTCCGGAATCAATCGCCGAGGGTTTCTGCGCGGCGCGTTCGCCGCAGGCGCTTTGTTGTTGGCGGCGCGCACGACGCCGGCGCTCGCGCTCGCCGGACTCGAAGGCGAGCGACGCTTCGCGCCGGTCAAAGTCTCGCGCGAACGGATAATTCGAGAGGTCGTGGGCTTAAGACCTTACCGCGCCGAAGGGTTCGTCGTCGGCGCGGAGCGAATGGGCGACAAACTCCTCGTCCACAACTACGGGCACGGCGGCGGCGGCATCACGCTCTCGTGGGGCACGGCCTCTCTGGCCGTTGATCTGGCGCGAGACTTTACGGCGTCGCGCGCGTACACTCCGCGACGACAGCGCGCGGCGACGCCCGGACGCTTCGCCGTCATCGGCTGCGGCGTCAGCGGCCTTTCAGTCGCGCGACTCCTGCAACGACGCTTTCAGGACGGCCCCGGCACAGTGACCATCTACGCCAGAGAGCTTCCGCCCGAAACCACCTCGAACATCGCGGGCGGCTTCTGGTCTCCAACGTCGGTCTTTGACGCGCAGACTGCGTCGGCGAAATTTACGGAACAGTTCCGCCTCGCTGCACGCCTCTCAAATCGTGCCTTTCAAATGCTCGTCGGCCCGGAGTACGGCGTGCGCTGGATAGACTCTTTCGAGTTGTACCGCCACGAGGAGTCGCTCGCGCGTGAGCTGCCCGGAGGGAACGACCTCTACCCGCAGTTGGAGACGCACCGAGACCCGGAGCATTACTTCGGCTTCCCCTTCGTCCGCCAGTACAGCACGATGCTCATCGAGCCTCCCGTCTATCTCAACGCGCTCCTGCGCGACTTCTACATCGCGGGCGGGCGGCTCGCGGTCAAAGAGTTCCGCAGCCGCGAAGAGGTCATGCGCCTGCCCGAGCCGGTCGTCTTCAACTGCACCGGACTCGGCGCGCGCGCACTCTTCGGCGATCAAAAGCTCGGCCCCGTGCGCGGCCAGTTGGAAGTGCTCCTGCCGCAGCCCGAAGTTGACTACTGCTACCTCAGTGCCGGCTACATGTTCCCGCGCCGCGACGGAATCATCCTCGGCGGCACATGGAATCACGATGACTGGTCGCTCGCGCCCGACCCGACACAGGCCGACGAAATCATCAAGGGCCACGCCGAAATCATGCGCGCGCTGAAGTAACGACAACCTTCCGCCGCCGCGGGCCAGTGAGGTTCCGTCGGTCTCCGCCGACCCGGCGGAAACCTTCGATAACGCTGGCCGAAGAAATCCGACCGCGACGCTTCAAGCGTATGTAGGTTTGATTTCGGCTTCAAAGAATTTCACAGCGGGAGAAAAGAGATGGAAGGCAGAGCGATCCTGGCGGGTTCATGTGAGGGCGTGACTTTCCGCGTCGTGCGTGATGAGATTCGCGCGCTCGCGAAGGGCGAAGATACCGGCGGCGCTTACGAAATCTTCGAGTTGAAGGGGCCGCGCGAGAGCGGGCCGCCGCTTCACAGCCACCCCTGGGACGAGGCTTACGTGATGCTCGAAGGCGAGGTCGAGGTCACGGTCGGCGAAAGGAAGATGACTTTGACTCCGGGCTGCTTCGCCAACGCCCCGCGCGGGACGCTGCACGCCTACCGCATACTCTCCGACGAGGCGAGGTTCGTCGTCGTGACGAGTCCCGCGGGCGCGTCCGACTTCTTCGCCGACCTCGACCGCGAGACGCAAGGCTCGACCGAAGACCTCGCACGCATCCTCGGCGTCGCCCTCCGCCACGGCCTCAGCGTCCCGCTCCCTCCGCCCTCCGCTTGATGACAAACGAGACGCCGCTCTGACCTCATCGCGGCGTCTCGTTTATCCAGACTGGCTTCGCGTTGCAGCCCGTTCCGTCGCTGCGCCAGCGCGGGCATGACCAGAAGTAGCTGCCGGAGCTTGCGGGGCCGCGCTTGATGGTCGGCGTCTGGCAGACGGCGCAGGGCGGCCCCTGTTCGGGCGCGGCGCGCGGTTCTTCGAGCGCGCCGTGCTCGTCGAACCAGCGCGCGCCGCGGCAGTCGGGGTATCGCACGCACGAGAGAAAGGCGTGCTTGCCCTTCTCCCTCGGCAGACGCAGGCGCATCGCTCCGCCGCATGCGTGACACTCGGTTTGCAGAAGCGCCTTGCGCTGCTTCGCGTTCTTCGGCGCGTCGCTCAGGTAGCCGCACGCATCGCGCCCCGAAGAGCACGCGAGGAATTTCCCGGACGCGCCTTCGCGCTCGACTAAGAATCCGGTGCGCCCTTCCCTCTTGCACTTCGGGCAGTCGAGCGCGCCTTCGGGCCGCGGCAGTTCGCGAGCGCGTTGCGAGTCGCCGGCGGTCGCGCGCTCGACTTCCGAGCCGGCGATCTGCGCGACGAGTTCGGTGATCATCGAGCCGACCTCGGACATGAACTCGTCGAAGGCGTACTCGCGCCGCGCCATGCGCGAGAGTTTCTGCTCCCAGCGGCCCGTCAACTCCGCCGACTTCAGGAGCGGCGACGGCAACATCCTGATGAGCGCCGCGCCCTTCTCGGTGGCGACGAGCGACTTCTTTTCGCGCACGACGTACTCGCGCTTCAGAAGCGTCTCGATGATCGCGGCGCGCGTCGCGGGCGTGCCGAGTCCGGCGTCCTTCATCGCGAGCCGAAGCTCCTCGTCCTCGACCTTCTTCCCCGCCGTCTCCATCGCGCCGAGCAGGCTCGACTCCGAGTAACGCGGCGGGGCCTTCGTCTGCTTCGCGACGGCCTCGGCCTTCAGAACGTCCGCCGTGTCCTGCGCCTTCAAAGGCGGAAGCTCCGCGCCCTCATCGTCTTCGTCATCCGACTTCTTCGTCTCGTCGTCTGCCGACTTCGCCGCGTCACCCTTCGATTTATTCGCGCCGACAGAATCCTTCGCGTCGCCTGCGCTCGTTTTCTTCGCGTCGCGCGCGGGCGGCTCGACCTCGCGCCAGCCGGGTTCGATGACGACCGTGCCGCGCGTGATGAAGCGCTCGCCCTCGGCGGCGGTGACGACGGTCGTGCGCTCAAGCTCGGCGTCGGGGAAGAACGCGGCGAGGAAGCGGCGCGCGGCGAGGTCGTAGATGCGCTTCTCGTCGGGCGAGAGCGCCGCGGCGTCAACCTTCTGCTTCGTCGGGATGACGGCGTGGTGATCCGTGACCTTCTTGTCGTCAACGTGCCGGCTCGTCAGTTTCGGCTTGCCCTTCGCGAGAATCTTTTCGATGAAGGCGACGTATGGGCCGACCGACGCGGCGCGCACGTGCGCCTCGATCTCTTCGGCGACCGCTTTCGACAGATGGCGCGAAGAGGTGCGCGGGTACGTGATGAACTTCTTTTCGTAGAGCGACTGTGCGAGTTCGAGCGTGCGCGCGGCGGTGAACGAGTAGCGCGTGTTCGCGGCGCGTTGCAGGGACGTGAGGTCGTGCAAGAGCGGCGGCTTTTCGCGGACAGACTTCTTCTCGACACGCTCGACCGCGCCGCGCCTGCCTTCGACCTTGCGCGCGACCGCCTCGGCGTCATCTTTCTTGTC
>DASRCS010000032.1:0-10516 GCA_035652995.1 Pyrinomonadaceae bacterium | reverse complement strand
TCGCGCCCGCCACACCCGCCGAGTGCTTCTCGATGGCGATTGAGGCCGTGCGTTTGGCCTATCGTTACATGACTCCGGTCTTCTACCTCTCGGACGGCTACCTCGCGAACGGCGCGGAGCCTTGGCTCGTGCCGGAGATTGACGAGCTGCCGAAGATCGAGGTGAAGTTCGCCGAAGACCCCGCGACCTTCATGCCCTACGCGCGCGACGAGGAGACGCTCGCGCGGCCCTACGCGCTGCCGGGCACGCCCGGACTCGAACACCGCATCGGCGGCATCGAGAAGCAGCACATGACCGGCAACGTCAACTATGACCCCGAGAACCATCACTTCATGGTTCTCATGCGCCAGGCCAAGGTTGACCGCGCCGCGCAGGACATCCCCGAAGTGGAAGTCTTCGGCGACCCGTCGGGCAAGGTTCTCGTCCTCGGCTGGGGTTCGACCTACGGCTCGATAACTTCCGCGGTCGAGAAGATGCGCGCCGAAGGGAAGTCGGTTTCGAGCGCGCACCTCCGCCACCTCAGCCCGTTCCCGTCGAATCTGGGCGACGTGCTGCGGAGCTTCGAGAAAGTGATCGTGCCGGAGATGAACCTCGGCCAGCTCGCGACGATGATCCGCGCCAAGTATCTCGTTGACGCCGTCGCCTTCTCGAAGGTCAAGGGCCGCCCCTTCCAGATTCGCGAAATCGTCAGGAAGGTCGAGGAGTACCTGTAAGAGGCGACGGCGATGAAGACGGTCGCGCCGACAGCAACGCACGTCCCCGTCCGCGAAATCTACGCGGAGGGCCTGCGCTACCTCATGGGACAGGGGAAGCTCAACAACACGCTCGCGCAGTTGTCCGCAGACCTTGAGCGGCACGGCATCGAGTACATGGTCATCGGCGCGGTCGCTCTCATGGCGCACGGCTACCCGCGCTTCACCGAGGACATTGACCTCGTGCTGACGCGCGAAGGTCTTGACGCCTTCCACCGCGAGCTTGTCGGACTTGGCTACGTGCCCGCGTTCGACGGCGCGCGCAAGCGACTGCGAGCGACGCGGGGCGGCGTGCCCGTCGAAGTCATCGTCGCGGGCGAGTATCCCGGCGACGGAAGGCCGAAGCCGGTGAGCTTTCCCGAACCCGCGTCGGCGTCGGTCGAGATTGACGGCGTGCGCGTCGTGACGCTCGAAAAGTTGGTCGAGTTGAAACTCGCGTCCGGCATGACCGCGCCCGACCGCCTCAAGGACTTGGCCGACGTGCAGGAGTTGATCAAGGCGCGCTGTCTTTCAGCGGACTTCGCCGAAAGGCTGAACCCCTACGTGCGCGAACAGTATTTGAAATTGTGGGAGGCCGTCGAGCATGCCGCCTCGGACGCGGGCGAGTGAGGAGTCGAAAGCCCGCAGGCAATCATTCGAGAGGAATCAAAAATGAGCACCAACGGAAACGGAAGCAACGGGAACAAGGCGGAAGAGCAGGGCGTGCGCGGCATCGGTGGGAACGTGTCGGGCGGAAGCCCTTCGCCGGACAGCGAGCCGGGTTCGGTGACGGCGGGGAGGCCCGCGCCGCCGCCGGGCAAGCTGACGAAGGCCGACTTCTCTTCGGATCAGGAGGTGCGCTGGTGTCCGGGCTGCGGCGACTACGCGATCCTGAACAACGTGCAGAAGGTGATGCCCGAACTCGGCATCCCGCGCGAGAAGATCGTCTTCGTCTCAGGGATCGGCTGCTCGTCGCGCTTCCCCTACTACATGAACACCTACGGCTTCCACTCGATCCACGGTCGCGCGCCGGCAATCGCCAGCGGCATCAAGTCGTCGAACCCGGAGTTGAGCGTGTGGGTCGTCACCGGCGACGGCGACGCACTCTCCATCGGCGGCAACCACTTCATGCACGCCATCCGCCGCAACCTCGACCTCAACTACATCCTCTTCAACAACCGCATCTATGGCCTGACGAAGGGGCAGTACAGCCCGACCTCGGAGTTCGGCAAGAAGACGAAGTCAACGCCGATGGGCGTCATTGACTACCCCGTCAACCCTTTGTCGCTCGCCATCGCGAGCGAGGCGACCTTCGTCGCCCGCGCCATTGACATTGACGTGAAGCACCTCGGCTCGGTCGTCGGCGCGGCGGCGCGTCACAAGGGCATCTCGTTCGTCGAGGTCTATCAGAACTGCAACATCTTCAACGACGGCGCGTTCGACTCGTTCGCCGCGCGCGAGGCCCGGCCCGAAGGCGTGCTCTATCTTGAGCACGGCAAGCCGATGGTCTTCGGCAAGAACCGCGACCGCGGGATACGCATGAACGGGACTCTGCCCGAAGTCATCCAGCTTGGCAGCGAGACCGGCCTGAATGAGAACGACTGTCTCGTCCACGACGCGCACGAGAAAGACCCTTCGGTCGCCTTCATGCTCGCGCGCATGGAGTTCCCTGCCTTCCCGCAGCCCGTCGGCATCTTCCGCGATGTCGAGCGCGACACCTACGAAGACCTGATGGCGCACCAGATCGAGGAGGCCGTCTCGCGCCAGGGCCGCGGCGACCTCCACAAGCTCATCCACAGCGGCGACATGTGGGTCGTGGACTGAGGCCGGCGACGAATATCAAAAGTCATCTTCGACCTGAACGCCGCGCCGAAGTTAAGCGCGGCGTTTTTCTTTCGCGCTCGTCGTCGGGCCTCGGGCGCACGCCCGACACGGCGACGCCTGTCCCCGTCACACCGCAAGTCCGTCTCGACACTTAATCGTCCGCCGTGCATGGGTCTTGGTGTTATAAACTTCGGCCTTTCGATTCTTCCCGCGTTCGATGTGAGATGAAAAAGCGGTTCCCGATTCTCGCCCTTCTGTTCGCGCTCGTCGTCGCGCTGCCGCCGGTCACTTCGGGGCGGCGGGAGAAGTTCGACGTTGTGAAACTCGCCGAGGGCGTGTACGCCGTCGTCCGCAGAGACCCGCCCGGATTCGCCGTCGAGTCGAACAGCCTCTTCGTCATCGGCGACGACGGCGTCATCGTCGTTGACTCGCAGTCGAACCTCGCCGCGACGCGCGAGACGCTGGCCGCGCTCCGCAAGCTCACCGACAAGCCCGTCCGCTACGTCGTCAACACGCACTGGCACGACGACCACGTCGTCGGCAATCAGGTCTATGCCGAAGCCTTCCCCGGCGTCGCCTTCGTCGCGCACGCGGCGACCAGGGGCTACCTGCCGACGAAGGGCGCGGCGGCGCGCAAGAGTTGGCACGAGGGCGGGCTGCCCCAGTTCGTCGAGCAACTCAGGAACATCCTGAAGGGCGGCGTCAACTCGAAGGGCGAGCCGCTCGACGACGAGCAGCGCGCGAGCCTCGCGAGCGACATCGCGCTCGGCGAAGGCTACATGACCGTCCCCGCGGACTTCCGCCCCGCTCTGCCGACCGTCACGCTCGAAGACAAGCTCACCATCTTTCAGGGCGAGCGCGAAGTTGACGTGCTTTACCTGGGTCGCGGCCACACTTCGGGCGACGTGGTCGTCTATCTGCCGCGCGAGGGTGTCGTGGCCGCGGGCGACCTCGTCGTCTGGCCCGTGCCGTTCGTCGGCTCCGACCAGTCGCACGTCGGCGACTGGGGCGCGACGCTCGAACGACTCCTCGCGCTCAAAGCCTCGACCATCGTCCCCGGCCACGGCCCCGTCATGCATGACGACAGTTACCCGCGACTCGTCGAGCGCCTGATGGACTCGATCAAACAGCAGACCGAATCGGCGGTCGCGCGCGGCGAGACGCTTGAGCAGGCGCGCAAGAGCGTCAACCTCGAAGATTTCCGCAAGCTCTTCGCCGGCGACAGCAAGGTGCGGAACACTCTCTTCTCCGTGTACGTCGTCGGCCCGGCGGTCGAGAGTGCTTTCAACGACGCGGCGGCTAAGCGATAATCCGTCCGCGCGCGAAGTCTCCGCCGGCGCGCGCAGACGTTGTCGAATCCAACTGGTCGTGAGGTGAGACGGATGAGAAGAAATGTCGCGCTCGCGGCAACGCTCGTGTTGGCGCTCGCCGCGGGCTGCGCGGCTCACGCGGTTCTCGCGCCGCGCGCCGACGACGGCTCGAACCTCGTCGGCGACTGGGAAGGCGAGTCGAAATGCGGCGCGGGCTTCCCCTCGTGCCGAGACGAGCACGTCGTCTATCACATCACGAAGCCGCCGGACGAAGCGGGCAACGTCTCAATCGCCGCCGACAAGATCGTTGACGGCAAGCCCGTCCCGATGGGCGTCGTCGAACTCAAGTACGACGGCGCGCAGCACACGCTCAGGGGCGAGTTGAAGAACACGAGGTACAGCGGCGTCTGGGAGTTCAAGGTCGAGGGCGACACGATGGAGGGCACGCTGACCACGCAGCCCGACGGGAAGGTGGCCCGGCGCATCAAGGTGAAGAAGGTGTCGTGAGGCCCGAACGCTTCGCGAGATTCGGGGCGCGGCGTTTCCCTCGCGTGTCAATCTTCAAATTTTTCTCACGTTCGGAATTTTCGTTGTACCCGCCGCCGTTTTGTCTTATATTTCCCGCCACGCTGCTCAAACAACAACGGATTCATAAAAGGCGCTGACGCCCGGTCAGCCGAAAGATTTAAGTTTTATAACGCGCCGCCCGGACAAAAGAGTCCGGCGCGCCAGTCCTTTCATCAACTCCTCGCGGCGATTATCCGTTCGCCGCCGGCCACGGCGGCGAAGGCTTTTCCGTCAGACTTCGGAAGGGCGAGCGCGCTCGCCTCGCCCGCTGGACCTGCAACCCGACTTTCGGACAAAGGAGTTTCAGATGAAGAGGATGTTTTGCGGCCTCGCTCTCGTCGCGGCCTTCGCCTGCGTCGCGGCCACGCTGCCCGCGCCCCAGCGCGCGGCTGACGACCCGCTCTCGCGCGTCATGAAGCGCGACGGCTACACGGTCTCGCTCGACCTGCGGTTCGACAAGAAGAACCGCAACACGCTCGAACACGCCATCTCGCTGCTCGACTGGGGGCCGAACGGCTACGCCACGGGCTTCGTCGTCGGCGACGGACTCGTGATGACGGCCTACCACGTCGTCAGCGGCGACCTCAGCCCGTCGAAGAAGGTTCAGCTCGGCTTCGGCGCGAAGGATCGGCTCGAAGTCAAGGCTTACGTCGAGGGCTGTCAGGCCACCGTGCTCAAGGTTGACCCGGACGCAGACCTCGCGCTGCTCAAAGTCTGCCGCGCGCAGCGCGACGAGCAGGCACTCGCGTTCCAGTCGAGCCTCAACAAGGACGAGCGGCTCACGCTCTTCGCGCGACCGAACGGCGACAAGGCCGTCCGGCGCGGAGTCTTCTCCGGCCCGTACACGTTCCGCGGCAGGGAGTATTGGTCGGCGAAGATCGAGGGGCGCGACGGCTTCTCCGGCAGCCCCGTCTTCAACGACAAGGCCGAGGTCGTCGGCGTCTTCAGCGGCTACGACTGGGCGAACAAGCTCGCGGTCATCAGCCCCGGCGGTCGCGCGCAGAAACTCCTCGACGAGTACAACTCCGAACAGCAGCACTGAGACGGCCCCGACGCGAGCGCTCCGGCCCGCCTCTTCAAAACTGCCCGGCCCGTCGCGCCGTCCTTAAACTTTCGGCCCGCCCCGCCCGTAAAAACGACTCGAAGGCAAGTCCGAGACGCCACCGCGCGAACGCTTCAAGCGCCGTGGCGTCTCGCGCGCGTCGGACGCTCGCGCTCGCGCGGCACGTCCGCGATCAGCACGTCCGCGATCAATTTCGCCGCAGGTGAGTCGGAAGACAACCGGCAGACAATTTTCTTCGGCAGGAGAAACAACAGATGAGACTTCGCAGACGCTTCCTCAGCCCCGCCCTCGCGGGCGCGCTCGCCGCCGCGACGCTTCTTCAGGCCGCGCCCGCGCCGCGAGTCTTCGCGCAGAACTCTCCGCCGGCGCAAGCCGCCGCTACGCCGGAACTCGACGCGCGGCTCGCGGCGGTCGAGAAGGCGGTTGACGAGCGCCGGCAGGAACTCGGCATCCCCGGCCTCTCGCTCGTCATCGTCAAGGACGACAAAGTGATTTACATGAAGGGCCTCGGCTACAAAGACTTCGAGCGCAAGCTCGCGGTCACGCCCGACACGCTCTTCGCCATCGGCTCTTCGACCAAGGCTTTCACCTCGATGCTCGTCGCGATGGCCGCCGACGAGAAGAAGATTTCGCTCGAAGACCACCCGCAGAAGTTCATCCCATACTTCAAACTCCGGGACGCGGACGCCGACGAGAAGATCACTGTGCGCGATCTTCTCTCCCACCGCTCAGGACTGAACCGCACAGACCTCGCGATGATAACGGGCGCGCTCAACCGCGAAGAGTTGATTCGCGTCGCCGCGTCCGCAAAGCCGACGGCGAAGCTCGGCGAGAAGTTTCAGTACCAGAACATCATGTACTCGGCGGCGGGCGAGTGCGTCGCGAAGGCCGAAGGCTCAACGTGGGAGAAGCTGATCGCGTCGCGCATCTTCGCGCCGCTCGGCATGAAGGCTTCGACCCTGAGCGTGCCCGACATGCAGCGCGCGCCCGACTACTCTTTCGGCTACGTCTATGACGAGGACACGAAGGAGACGCGGCGCGTCCCGACGCGCGACATCCCGCAGGCGGCGGCTGCGGGCGCGATCAACTCGAACGCGCGCGACATGGCCGAGTGGCTCCGCTTCCTCCTCGCGGGCGGCGTCTTCGACGGCAAGCGCCTCGTCTCGCAGTCGAGCTTCGACGAGATGTTCAGGCCGCAGATCAAGGTCGCGGGCAACATCTCTTACGGCCTGGGGTGGTTCCTGCGCGACTGGCACGGGCACAAGGTCGCCGAGCACGGCGGGAACATTGACGGCTTCAACGCCGAGGTCGCTCTGATGCCCGACCAGCACCTCGGCTTCGTCATGCTGACGAACGTCTCGGCCTCGACGCTGCCCGCGGCGGCGATGGATGCCGTCTGGTCGAACGTCGTCGGCGACCCCGACGCGCCGAAGACGACGAACGCGGGCGACGCCGCCGTGAAGGTGGAGGACGAGGCGGGCAGCTACCTTCTCGCCGAGGCGAACATGACGATGGCCGTCGCGGTCAAGGACGGGAAGCTGACGATGAGCGTGCCGGGCCAGCCGACGTACACGCTTGAGAACGTGGGCGGGCGTCGCTACAAGCTCGCCGAAGTGGACGGCTTCTACGCCACGTTCCGGCCCGCGAAGGACAACCCGAAAGAGACCGAGATGTACCTTGAGCAGCCGCAGGGCAACTTCACGCTGAAGCGAATCAAGCCCGCGGACGCGACGACCGCTGCGGCGTCCGGCGCTGCCGCCGAGTACGCCGGGCCGCTCAAGGAAGTCATCGGCACTTACGAGCCTGAAGGCGAAGGCCCGGCAATCGAGGTCGCGCTGCGCGACGGCAAGGTGTCGCTCGTCATTCCGGGCCAGCCGGCGCGGGCGCTGGTCGAAAGGTCGAAGGACTTGCTCGGCATTGCGTCCCTGCCGGAGACTTACACGGTCGGCGTCCGCCGCGACGCGACGGGGAAGATCGTCGGCATCACCATCAGACAGCCCGAAGGCGAGTTCGCCTTCAAACGCGCCGCCGAGTTCAAGCCCGACATCACGGCGGACGAGTTGATGTCGAAGCTCATACAGGCTTCCGGCGGCGAGGCCGCGCTGCGGAGGCACAAGACGATGCGCGCCGTGGCCGACGTGAACTTCGAGCATCAAGGCGTGACGGGCGAGGGCGTCATGTTGGCGAAGGCCCCGAACTCATACGCGCAGGACGTGACGCTCAACGCGCTCGGCAAAACTCTCGGCTGGGTGCGCGACTTCTTCGACGGCTCGGAGGGCGGGGCCGAGGCTTCGTTCCTCCCCTTCGACCCGAAGACGGGCAAGGCGCTCGAAGACGTTCGCATCGCCGCGGACTTCTACGCGCCGCTCGACTGGAAGACGCTCTTCAAGACCGCCGAGATAAAGAAGCTGGCGAAGGAGGGCGGCGAGGACGCATACGTCGTCGTCCTCACGCCCGAAAAGGGGAACGTCGTGACCGACTACATCTCGGCCAAAACTTTTCTGCTGCTCAGGCAGGACACGTTCGAGACGAGCGGGGCCATCACGCAGCCGGTCACGGAGAGGTACGCCGACTACCGGCAGGTTGACGGCGTGATGATCCCCTTCACGCGCGTCTCAAGCACGACGAGCATGGGCGACATCGTCGTCAAACTCCGCGAGGTCAAGTTCGACGTGCCCGTCCCCGAAGAGGCTTTCCGCCGGAAATCGGCGAAAAAATAGAAACGCGGGCCTGTCGCCAACTCGTCACGGTCATGCAATACGATTGCAACCAAAGGCCGTGTCGCCGGGCGTACTATGAATTCACTTAACGGGCGTTCCTTCTGAGAACGAGTGAAACTTTGGGGCAGGTCACGCAAGTGACCGTAGGGGGTCAGGCCATGGGGGGGCTTGACCCCCATTCTTTTTGAAGGCAAAAGAGAAGAGCGCGCACGGGCGGCGCGGAGGGCGCACCACATAAAAGCTCTCCGCGCGCAGCGCGTCCTCACTTTTGCCTTTTTACTTTTGCCTTTTGCCTCGCTTTGAACTCTCTCTCGCCGTCCGACTCGCCGAGCTTCTCGTCCGTCGGGATGGCGGCGGCGACGGAAGGGCTGTTGTCCCGAATCGCCTCGCCGCGCGTGCCGGTCGTCTGCGAAGAGTCGTCCGCGTAGAACTTGCTCGCCGTCTTGCGGCGACCTCGCGCGGCGGGCGTCTGCTCCTGCGCTTCGAGCGTCTTGTCCTTCGCGCTCCGCTCGTCGCCCATCTCCTGCCCGCGCCGGCGCTCCGGCACGCCCGCCTTCGCCTGCACCTTCTTGCTCGCTGCCATCTGCTTCCCCCTTTGAATTAAAGCGCACCGCTCAACTGCCACG
This sequence comes from Pyrinomonadaceae bacterium, assembly GCA_035652995.1. Classification (GTDB taxonomy): domain Bacteria; phylum Acidobacteriota; class Blastocatellia; order Pyrinomonadales; family Pyrinomonadaceae; genus QHXN01. Next base: position 1,675 of record DASRCS010000032.1, on the reverse strand, counting down.
AGCTTTATCAGTTGCCGCGAGCTAAAGCTCGCGGCAACTGATAAGAACAAAATACTCTCACGCTACCGCGGGAGGTACTGACCTTCACTCTCAGCGTTGTTTCCATTTCGTCCGAGCGCCCACTTGAGCGCAGGCGGAGTAATCAAAGTCGTCGCGGCGACCACGATGACGAGCGCGCCGAAGGTCGCCGCGCTGACGACCGCGGAGCCGTCGGGCAGCGCGAGCGACGCGCCCATCCCGGCGAAGATCAGGCTGACCTCGCCGCGCGGAACCATGCCGACGCCGACCGCGAGCCGACGCACGCCGCGCCCCGCGCCGAGCGCGCACGCTAGTTTCCCGACGACGGCTGCGAACGTCAGCGCGAGCGCGAACCCGACGGCGGCGACGCTGCCGAACGCGCGCAAGTCAACCCGCAGACCCATCAGCACGAAGAAGATGGGAATGAGTATCGCGCCGACGGGCGCGAGCAGCTCCGGCAACTTTCGCCCGCCCGCCGCGGCGAAAGGCTCGAAGTGAACCTCGTCGAGCACCAGCCCCGCGGCGAACGCGCCGATGATGGGCGCGAGGCCCACGAGCGACGAAGCCCACGCCAGCAGAAAGCAGAACGCGACGGCGAACACGACGAGCACGCCGCGGCTCTCGAAGCGGCCCGCGCCTCGCAAGGCGTGCGGCACGACGTAGTGACCCGCGACGAGCGCGGCGATTAAAAAGGCGACCGATTTCAACGCGATGAGGACGACGTGGAGGAGCGCGAGCGATTGCCCCTCGCCCGCCGCGCGGATCGCGCCCGCGACGACCGCGAGAATCAAAAGGCCCATCACGTCGTCAATCACCGCCGCGCCGAGGATGACGCCCGCCTCGCGCGTCTGGAGTCTTCCGAGGTCGCGCAGCACGCGCGCCGTGATGCCGACCGAGGTCGCGCACAGCGCCGCCGCGACGAAGACGTGCGCGAGCACGGGCGTGCCGCGGAAGAAGAGCGCCGAAGCGCCCATCCCCGCCGCGAACGTCGCGACCACGCCGAGCGTCGAGACGAGGAGCGCAGTCCAGCCGACCGACATCATCTCGCGGACGTTCGATTCGAGTCCGACTTCAAAGAGCAGCACGATGATGCCGATCTCGGCGAGCGCCGCGACGACCGCGTCCGCGCGCACGCGCTCGACCCACGCGACGCCGAAGAGCGAGAGACTACCCAAAGCGATTCCGCCCGCGAGTTCGCCGAGCACGGCGGGCTGTTTGAGCTTCACGAACAACTCGCCGCCGACCTTCGCGACCGCGAGCATCACCGCGACCGCGAGCAGCACGAACGGGTCGAGTCCCGGCGCGTTGACGCTCGCGCCCGCGCCGCCGTCTGACGAGGCCGCGCGCGCCACCGCGCAGCCCGTGAGCACGAACGGCGCGGCCAACAAAAAAATCTTCGTGCTCGGCGCGCGGCGCTGCATCAGTCTTCGTTCGGGTTTCTTTGCGTCGGAGTTTGCCCCGCGCGCGCGCAAAAATCAACCCCGCCGATTTCGCGCGTCGGATGAGCAGCGCCTTTTCTGACCGCTTATCACTTTTGAAAAGTTGGGCGCAGCCTGTTAAAGCCAAGTCTTTGTTTTGCTTAGAGTTCTTTCTTGATTCCCGTAAGCGACCAAATGTGCGGCCTCAACTTGGGCGCGAGTGGGAATTTTAGCGAGCG